>NZ_JBNNXT010000023.1:0-80018 GCF_052873815.1 Photobacterium sp. DNB23_23_1
CCAACTAGAAATCAACTAGTTGGGATTATCGCCTAACTGCAGGATCGTTCAAGTTAGCTTAAACGATCGGCATTACTTCATCAAAGCGGCTTTTTCGTTTTAATTAGCGGCGGTGATCATTCCCTGCCGCTTAGGCATTTTCGTGCTCGAATTTTTTCATAAAATCGACCAGTGCTTGCACGCCTTCAAGCGGCATCGCATTATAAATAGATGCACGCATACCACCAACAGCGCGGTGACCTTTGAGCGCTTTCAAGCCTGCTGCATCAGCTTGCTCTAGGAACAACCCATCTAGCTCAGGTTTTTTAAGCTGGAAAGGGACATTCATCAAAGAGCGGTTGTCGGCATGAACCTCATTGCGGTAGAAGTCGGATTGGTCAATGTAGTCATACAGCACATTGGCTTTGGCGACATTACGTTGCTCCATCACCTTCACACCACCAAGCTCCTTCAGCCATTTGAAGACTTCGCCAGCAAGATACCAAGCGAACGTTGGCGGGGTATTGAACATCGACTCTTTGTCTACCTGCACGCTGTAATCAAGAATACTCGGTAGAATAGACTGGGCCTTGCCCAGCAAGTCGTCACGAACAATGACAATAGTCAGGCCGGCAGGGCCGATATTTTTCTGGGCACCGGCGTAAATCACACCGTACTTCGATACGTCAATCGGGCGCGAGAGGATAGTTGATGACAGATCCGCCACAATCGGCTTATCCGTCACTGGCAAATCACGGATTTCCAGCCCATCAATGGTTTCATTCGGGCAGAAATGGACAAATGCCGCATCATCAGACAAAGGCCACTCTGCCGCAGGCAGAATCGCTTTTTTACCATCGCGATCACAAGTGATATCCACCACATTCGGTTGACAGTACTTCGCGGCTTCCTGGGCGGCGCTGTGAGCCCAATAGCCCCCATCCATATAATCGGCACTGTCAGCAACTCCCAACAAATTCATCGGTACTGCGGCAAATTGGGCACGCGCACCACCGTGGCAGAACAGAACATGGTAGTTATCAGGAATGGAAAGCAGGTCACGTAAGTCTTGTTCGGACTGTTTGGCCACAGCAATGAATTCTTTGCCTCGGTGGCTGACTTCCATCACCGACGTACCTAATCCATTCCAATTGATCAGTTCTTGTTGGGCCTTTTTCAATACGTCTGCCGGGACCATCGCTGGACCGGCACAAAAGTTATAAACGTTGTCCATGGTGAAAGACTTGCTCCTGCTGGAAAAACATAGGGTTGTGGTCATGTATGTGACCCATGTCTTTTTTTACACCTTTATGACGATGCTGAAAAGGGGCTATCGGAAAATACTGATACTTTGTCTTCGCTATTATGTTTAGACATAAAAAAACGCAGCCTAAAGGCTGCGCTTTTATCAGATTAACTAACTAGCTAGTTATTCTTGTTCAGAAGAGTCGTCTGCAGGAGTGTCCGCAGCTGGCGTTTCACCCTCTGCCGGAGCTTCTCCTTCGACCAGTTCCGCGTCTTCGATAAACTCGTCTTCTTCCGGCTCATCGATACGCTGCAGGCCAACAACCAGCTCGCCTTCAGCGGTACGGATCAAGGTAACACCCTGGGTATTACGACCGACACGGCTCACTTCTGCCACACGAGTACGAACCAGCGTACCACCGTTGGTGATCATCATGAACTCATCGCCGTCTTCAACCTGAACAGCACCGACTACGCTACCATTACGGTCTGAAACCTTGATCGACACAACACCTTGAGTCGCACGGCTCTTCGCTGGGTATTCCTCAAGCTCTGTACGCTTACCGTAACCATTTTCGGTTACTGTTAGCACATCGCCATCGTTATGAGGAACGATCAAAGAGACAACCTTATCGCTATCAGCCAACTTGATACCACGAACACCGGCAGCCGTTCGGCCCATGCCACGTACCTGCTCTTCCGAGAAGCGAACCACTTTACCCGCTTTCGAGAACAACATGATGTCATCGCTACCTTTGGTGATATCAACACCAATCAGCGAGTCACCGTCACGTAGGTTCACCGCAATGATACCCGCGCTACGAGGACGGCTGAAGTCAGTCAGCGGCGTCTTCTTAACGGTACCGTCTGCGGTAGCCATAAAGACAAACTTGTCTTGCTCGTATTCTTTCACCGGAAGGATCGCAGTAATACGCTCACCTTCTTCCAGCGGAAGGATGTTCACAATTGGCTTACCACGGGCGGTACGGCTAGCCAGTGGCAACTGGTACACTTTCAGCCAGTACATACGGCCACGGCTTGAGAAACACAGGATAGTATCGTGGGTATTGGCCACCAGCAGACGCTCGATGAAGTCTTCATCCTTCATGCGCGTTGCAGCCTTACCTTTACCACCACGACGCTGTGCTTCGTAATCGCTCAGAACCTGGTATTTCACGTAACCTTCGTGAGAAAGAGTCACAACAACATCTTCTTGGTTGATCAGATCTTCCAAGTCGATATCGTGGCTAGCTGCTGTGATTTCAGTACGACGGACATCGTTGAACTGCTCTTTCACCGCTTCTAGCTCTTCGCGGATCACTTCCATCAGGCGTTCAGAGCTACCAAGGATATGCAGCAGCTCTGCAATTTCTTCAAGAAGTGTCTTGTATTCGCCAAGGATCTTCTCGTGCTCTAGACCGGTCAACTTGTGTAGACGAAGGTCAAGAATTGCTTGTGCTTGCTGATCAGTCAGGTAGTACAGACCATCACGGATACCGTACTGCTCTTCCAACCATTCTGGACGAGCTGCATCGGTTCCTGCGCGCTCAAGCATTGCAGCAACATTACCAAGTTCCCAACCACGCGCAACCAGGCCGGCTTTCGCTTCGGCTGGTGTTGTCGCGTTTTTGATCAGTTCGATAATCTCATCGATGTTGGCCAGTGCCAGTGCCAAACCTTCAAGAAGGTGAGCACGTTCACGGGCTTTGCGTAGCTCATAGATAGTACGGCGAGTCACCACTTCACGGCGGTGGTTAACGAAGCACTTCAACATGTCTTTGAGGTTGAATGTCTTCGGCTGGCCGTTGTCCAGTGCCACCATGTTGATACCGAATGTGGTTTGCAGCTGAGTTTGCGCGTAGAGGTTATTTAGAACCACTTCGCCCACAGCATCACGCCGACATTCGATAACAATGCGCATACCGTCTTTGTCAGACTCGTCACGCAGGGCACTGATACCTTCAATCTTTTTGTCTTTAACCAACTCGGCGATTTTTTCGATCAGACGAGCTTTGTTAACCTGGTAAGGGATCTCGGTGACAATAATGGTTTCTTTACCATTCTTCTCAACTTCGATATTCGCTTTTGAGCGCAGGTAAATTTTACCACGACCTGTCTTATAGGCGTCGATAATACCTTTACGGCCACTGATCATCGCTGCAGTCGGGAAATCCGGACCTGGGATATACTCCATCAGCTGATCAATGGTGAGACTCTCATCATTGATATAAGCCAAACAGCCATCAATGACCTCACCAAGGTTATGAGGCGGAATATTCGTCGCCATACCAACCGCGATACCCGATGAGCCGTTAACCAGCAAATTCGGGACCCTAGTTGGCAGTACCGCAGGGATCTGCTCGGTACCATCATAGTTAGGAACGTAATCTACCGTCTCTTTGTCAAGATCCGCCAACAATTCATGGGCGATCTTGGACATACGCACTTCGGTATAACGCATTGCAGCGGCAGAGTCACCGTCAATCGAACCGAAGTTACCCTGACCATCTACCAGCATGTAGCGTAGAGAGAAAGGTTGCGCCATACGTACAATCGTGTCGTAAACCGCGCTATCACCGTGCGGGTGATATTTACCGATTACGTCACCGACCACACGGGCAGATTTTTTATATGCTTTATTCCAGTCATTGCCCAGCACGTTCATCGCGAATAAAACGCGACGGTGTACCGGCTTAAGGCCATCACGCACATCAGGAAGAGCACGACCCACGATAACTGACATCGCGTAGTCGAGATACGAGCCTTTCAGCTCCTCTTCAATGTTTACGGGCGTGATCTCTTTTGCAAGATCGCTCATGGAGCCAATATCCCTCAGGTAATTTCTGTCGTATACGTATACCAAACGGCATAGTTAGCGCTAAAACGGGCTGAGAGCCAATTTAAGGCGATATCTATAACGTCTGGTACCATACGTGCAAGGTGCGAGAATATAGCATATTTCAGCCCAGATAGGCACACCTTTCACTATTATGTTGTGAGTAATTTAGCTGATTGAAAAAAAATCGAAAGCACTAATCTAACTATTACCTTTCCGATAGCCTGTTTTTTACTCAAAGCTTGTTTTTTATTACTTTTCTTGGTTTTGATTCTGGCACGCTTATTTTGCAACCAATTGTAAATTATTGACCAAGATCGTAATTACACCAGTTCTTCAAAAACCTGACCAAAAGCTGAACGGAAAACTGATCATTATCAATTTTGTGTCCAAGCAATTAGGTACAATTGAACCCGCAAGAACAAAAACTAAGATTTCAAAAATAACCAGTTAAGCGAGGTCAATTATGTTAGGCAGAGTAATCACAACACTAGGTATGTGTATCATTGGTGGCAAATATCTTCTCATGCTCATTATCGCAGGTATTGCAATGACATCAGGTGGCGTACAGCCTGATATGATGCAGTTAGCCATGCTAGAACCAGCTGAGTAAAACCTATGCAAACACGGATTGTTTATCAGGCTTAGAAGTCGTAATGCAACACAATGCATCATTGCTTTTGAGCCTGAATTGTTTATAAGGGCAGCGAAACACATTTTACTCCTCCTTTTTCAAAACTGTTCGCCTCTCTTATTACTGCATATGGCTAATTCTGTCGCTCTACCTCCTTTCAGAGCGACAGCCACTCCCCTAGACATCATTTTCTTTACATGCCAATAATTTCCCTCTAACACCTGCATCTTCAATAAGCTTGGGTATATAATGCCGCTATCAAAAAGGAATATGGCAAAGATTCATGACCAAGCAGTTGAATGTAGACCCAGCAGAAATTAGCAAATTCGAGGAAATGGCGTCCCGTTGGTGGGATTTGGAAGGTGAATTCAAGCCCTTGCATCAAATCAACCCTCTACGCCTCAACTACGTGATTGATCGTGCCGAAGGGATCTTTGGCAAAAAGATACTCGACGTCGGGTGCGGCGGTGGTATTTTGGCCGAGAGTATGGCCGTTGAAGGCGCTGAAGTGACGGGGTTGGATATGGGTAAGGAGCCGTTGACCGTGGCTCGCCTCCACGCACTGGAAACGGGCACCAAACTTGAGTATGTCCAGCGTACGGCGGAAGAGCATGCCGAGCTTTATCCAGAAACCTACGATGTGGTGACCTGCATGGAAATGCTGGAACACGTACCGGATCCGGCATCAGTCATCGCCTCTTGTGCCAAAATGGTAAAACCTGGCGGCCACGTGTTTTTCTCGACACTCAACCGTAACTTCAAATCATACCTGTTTGCCATTGTCGGCGCCGAACAGCTACTGAAGCTGGTTCCCAAAGGGACCCATGACCACGAGAAATTTATCCGCCCGTCAGAATTATTAGACATGATTGACGCCACACCGTTGCAAGACCGCCATATTACCGGCCTGCACTACAACCCGCTGACCGACCGCTACTGGCTAGGCAACAATGTCGATGTAAACTACATCGTTCATACCACGATGTTGTAGCTTCTTTTCGCTAGGGTGGTTCCACCCTAGCGACTGCGATTTCCCGCACTCTTTATTCATTACGCACTAACCTCAGTGCCCGCCTTACGCCGCTTGGCTATCGACAGAACAGAAATTTATTGCAATAGATCGCACTGATCGCTTTTTCCTCTATCGCCACGTATATACTTATTGAAGCCCCTTTTTCGATACAAGGACATGTACATGGCGATGACAAAAAAAGCGATATTGTTCGATCTGGATGGCACCTTACTCGATACGGCTCCGGACATGGCGGATGCGGCTAACCGAGTACTTGCCGATCACAACCAACCACCGCTGACCCATAAACAAATCCAGGCCAACACCAGCATGGGCGCCAAGGGGTTGCTGACAGCCGGGTTTGGAACCATTCCTGCACACCTTGATATCATGGCGTTAAGAGAAGATTTTTTGCGCTATTACCAAGACAACATTTGTGTCAATACATCCCTCTACCAAGGCGTGGTCGCCCTGTTAGATCAACTGGATGAGAAAGAGATAAATTGGGGGATCATGACCAACAAACCCGGCTTTTTGACCGACATGCTGCTCCCCTTTTTTCCCGAACTGCTCCGCGCCAAAACGGTTGTCTGTGGTGATACTCTTGCTGTCGCCAAACCTCACCCCGAACCATTACTCCATGCCAGCAAGCAAATGGGCGTGGATCATCGCGACTGCATTTACATTGGTGATATTGAAAAAGACATGATTGCCGCCAAAGCAGCCAACATGGCAGGCTATGTTGCGGGTTGGGGATATATTGGCGATGAGCACACGCCCTCAGACTGGCACGCGCTTGGTGTACTGACCCACCCAAGTGAGATATTAACGGTCGTCAGCAGCTAGAACGACGAGGTCAAACCACTAACAACGTGCCACTAACTAACCAATAAATAACCAAAAGATATGAACCTTGTCAGTACGTATAATGCCTGCAAGAAATCAAGAATTTTTTTTTTGCAGGCGCTTTTTTTGACCTCAAAAAATTTTGATTTTTCTTATGATATTGTCACAACTGCGCAAATCAGTTAGTAGGTACTAACTTAAATTTATGAATCCCCATGTTATCCACAGCCGGTTAAAAATTACCGCCTTGCATTAGCCCGCTCCCACCACTATCTTGTAACACCATAAGCTCAACACCCCAATATATAGTGTTTTAACAGGCAATCAGAAATCCAACAAAGATCACAATCTTTGCTAGCCTTATTGCTAAAAGATACAAAAAAACACTGCTATTGATGGAAATCCGGGAAAACGACCAAAAATGAATCAACAGCTCACTGTTACCAAGCGTGATGGACGCACAGAAAATATCGACCTCGACAAAATCCACCGAGTCATTACTTGGGCCGCCGAAGGCTTAGAGAATGTCTCGGTTTCGCAGGTCGAACTCAAATCTCATATTCAGTTTTATGAAGGGATCAAGACTGAAGACATTCACGAGACCATCATTAAAGCTGCAGCTGATCTGATCTCTGAAGAAACACCAGATTACCAATATCTGTCTGCTCGCCTAGCTATCTTCCACCTACGTAAGAAAGCCTATGGCCAATTCGAGCCACCAAAGCTGTTTGACCATGTAACGAACCTTGTCAGTAAAGGTAAGTACGACAAGCATTTGCTTGAAGACTACAGCCGCGAAGAATTTGATTTGATGGAAGACTACATCGATCACTGGCGTGATATGAACTTCTCTTACGCTGCCGTGAAGCAGCTGGAAGGTAAGTATCTGGTTCAGAACCGTGTTAGCGGTGAAATTTTCGAAAGCGCCCAGTTCCTATACATGATGATCGCCGCTTGCCTGTTCGGCAAATACCCGCGCGAAACCCGTATGGGCTATATCAAGCGCTTCTACGATGCTGTGTCTCAATTCAAGATTTCACTGCCGACACCAATTATGTCAGGTGTGCGTACACCAACTCGCCAGTTCAGCTCATGTGTACTGATTGAGTGTGATGACAGCCTAGATTCAATCAATGCCACAGCAAGTGCGATTGTCCGTTACGTATCCCAGCGTGCCGGTATCGGTATCAACGCTGGCCGTATCCGTGCGCTAGGTTCAGAAATCCGTGGCGGTGAAGCTTTCCACACAGGCTGTATCCCATTCTACAAATACTTCCAAACAGCCGTTAAGTGTTGCTCGCAAGGTGGTGTTCGTGGTGGTGCTGCCACCTTGTTCTACCCAATGTGGCATGGTGAAGTAGAGTCACTGCTGGTACTTAAGAACAACCGCGGCGTTGAAGAAAACCGTGTTCGCCACATGGACTACGGCGTACAGCTCAACAAATTAATGTACACCCGCCTGATCAAAGGCGAAAACATCAGCTTGTTCTCACCGTCTGATGTACCAGGGCTGTACGACGCATTCTTTGCCGATCAAGTCGAATTCGAGCGCCTGTACGTGAAATACGAACAGGACAAAAGCATCAAACGTAAGACAATTAAAGCCATCGAGCTATTCTCGCTACTGATGCAAGAACGTGCATCAACTGGCCGTATCTACATTCAAAACGTCGACCACTGTAATACCCACAGCCCGTTCGACCCAAGTGTAGCGCCAATCCGCCAGTCTAACCTGTGTCTGGAAATCGCACTGCCAACCAAACCACTGAACAACGTGGAAGACGAAAACGGTGAGATCGCCCTGTGTACGCTATCAGCGTTCAACCTTGGCGCCATTGATACACTGGACGATCTGGAAGAACTGGCTGACCTAACGGTACGTGCTCTCGATGCGCTTCTGGATTACCAAGACTATCCATTACCAGCGGCTTATCGTTCAACCATGAACCGCCGTACTCTGGGTGTGGGTGTGATTAACTTCGCTTACTACTTAGCGAAGCACGGCGTACGCTACTCTGACGGCAGCGCAAACAACCTGACACACGAAGCGTTCGAAGCGATTCAGTACTACTTGCTCAAAGCCTCTGTTGGTTTGGCAAAAGAGCAAGGTGCTTGCCCGCTATTCAACGAAACCACTTACGCACAGGGCATTCTACCTATCGATACTTACAAGAAAGACATCGATAAAGTGTGCACCACCGAGCTACGTTACGACTGGGAAGCGCTGCGTGAAGAAATCAAGACCCACGGTCTGCGCAACTCAACCTTGTCAGCCCTGATGCCATCAGAAACCTCATCGCAGATTTCAAACGCGACCAACGGTATTGAGCCACCTCGTGGTTTTGTCTCTGTTAAAGCGTCGAAAGACGGTATTTTGAAGCAGGTTGTACCGGAGTACAGCAAATACAAAGACAACTACGAGCTGCTTTGGAACATTGGCAACAACGACGGTTACCTACAACTCGTTGGTATTATGCAGAAATTCATCGATCAGGCGATTTCAGCAAACACCAATTACGACCCGAGCCGACAGCAAGGCGGGAAAGTGCCGATGAAACTGTTGCTAAAAGATCTGCTAACAGCGTATAAACTCGGTGTGAAAACCTTGTACTACCACAACACCCGTGACGGCGCATCTGATAGCCAGGGCGATGTAGGCGCAGACGACTGCACAAGCTGCAAGATTTAATGACTTTAAACGGTGGGAGCTTCGGCTCCTATCGATGTTGAGGATAAGATGGCATATAGCACTTTCTGTCAAACAAATAACGACCAACTTAAAGAGCCAATGTTCTTTGGCCAGCCTGTCAACGTTGCGCGTTATGACCAACAAAAATTTGAGATTTTCGAAAAGCTGATTGAAAAACAACTTTCTTTCTTCTGGCGACCAGAAGAAGTGGATGTCTCTGGCGACCGTATTGATTACAACAACCTGCCAGATCACGAACGCCACATTTTCATCAGCAACCTTAAGTACCAGACGCTGCTTGATTCAATCCAAGGCCGTAGCCCTAACGTTGCCCTGCTTCCGATCGTATCGATCCCTGAGCTGGAAACTTGGATTGAGACGTGGTCGTTTTCCGAAACGATCCACTCCCGCTCGTACACCCACATTATCCGTAATATCACCAATGATCCTGCTGTTGTGTTTGATGATATCGTCGGTAACGAACAGATCATCAAACGTGCTGGTGACATCTCCAAGTACTACGATGATCTGATCGCTGCGACCAACGATTACCACCGACTAGGTGAAGGCGCTCACACTATCAACGGCAGCACTATTACGGTGAACCTGCGTAACATCAAGAAAAAGCTCTATCTGTGCATGATGTCAGTGAACGCACTGGAAGCGATCCGTTTCTACGTCAGCTTCGCTTGTTCATTTGCCTTTGCAGAGCGTGAATTGATGGAAGGCAACGCCAAAATCATCAAGCTGATCGCCCGTGATGAAGCCTTGCACTTAACCGGAACCCAGCACATCCTGAACCTGCTGCGCACCGGACAGGACGATCCTGAAATGGCTGAAATTGCTGAAGAGTGCAAAGAAGAATGCTTTGCGATTTTCCGTGATGCCGCCGAGCAAGAGAAAGAGTGGGCAGAGTACTTGTTCAAGGACGGTTCAATGATCGGCCTGAACAAAGATATCCTGTGCCAATACGTCGAGTACATTACCAACCTACGCATGGCTGCTGTGGGTCTTGAGCATGCCTACCCGGGCGCGACTCAGAATCCAATCCCATGGATCAACTCTTGGTTGTCATCTGACAATGTTCAGGTTGCTCCTCAGGAGGCTGAGATTAGCTCCTACTTAGTCGGCCAAATCGATAACGATGTCAGTGCCGATGACCTGGGTGACTTCGAGCTATGAGTCGAGTCGCCATTTGCGTCAATGGTATCGAGGTTCACGGCAATAGCCGTGAGCCTCTGCTCGACCAACTAGAAAAAGCAGGCTTTCAACCCGAGTACCAATGCCGCAACGGTATGTGTGGCGCTTGTCGCTGCAAGCTAAAATCGGGTGCAGTCGACCAACAAGACGCCATGGCATTTATCGCCCCAAGCGAAATCTTGGCGTGTTGCTCAACCCCTAAAAGTAATGTTGATATCGAGTTTGAATACCAACTCCAGCTGCAAGATCAGCACGTTAGCATCTAATACCAATCTGGATAGATAGTTGATCAAGTATTTATGTAGGTTGGTATTACTCCATATCCATGTCGGAATACCTAATATTAATTCCCCACCTGGGCGATACGCTGAAGCGACTCCGAATGACCAAAGATCGGTTTGTCTTCCAACCAGCGGCGAAGCATATCTAGTCCTAACGTTGCCAGTACATAACGATAATCACGTGAGCTATAACGGCGTTTAGTCGCCACTTGCTGCGCCCATTCCCCTTCGGGTGTCACCAGCGCCACGACCACGTACCCGTCTTGTTCAGCCCCTATTGCCAGCCCAATATCCGCCCGGTTTTTATCCCGCGCGACCTGAGCCATCGACAACGAGGCCTCAATGGGTGCCTTTGCATCACCTTCGATAACACTGTCACTCCCCAGTATCCAAGATTGGGAAATAAACCCAGCTAAGCGTTCGTCATCATAGAGCCAACTGGTCAGGAAGCCACCGGTATACTGCTCAGCAATGGCGATTTTATGCCCTTTTCCTTCAACAAGTTCACCAACAGCCGCGAGCAAAGGCTGATTGTGACCGACCAGGTTGTCCCCAAGTTCACTGGCAATTGCTTCGACCAAAACAGGTGTTTGCTGATGGCCTTGCGGACAAAAGACTTTCACTTCTATAAAAGGGATCTCCGAACGATAGCCGAGCTCGAAGCCGTCCGGCAGACAAATGGATTGCAGTGACTGCCCAATCCCTGACTCCGATAGACCAAACGTATAAAGGCGGATACATTCTTGAGCACTGTCATTGGCATAGCTACTTTCCAAGCGCGGCAATATTTGCTCATGGGTCATTTTCTTGAATTCACTTGGCACACCCGGCGTGAAGAAAATCCAAGCCCGATTAATCTGCATCGCAAACCCACAGGCTGTCCCTACCGGGTTATCCAACACTTCTGCGCCTTCCGGCAGCATCGCTTGTTTAAGATTGGTTTCAGGCATCACACGGCCGAGCTGAGCATATTTTTCTTCCATTGCCACGACCCACTCATCAACCAACTCCAACCCTACGTCGGCAGCTACGGCTGCCGCCTGCGCAGTCAGATCATCGGTTGTCGGCCCTAGACCGCCGTTAACGATCACCACATCGGCAGTTAGGCTACAGTGCTCAATTTCTTTGGCTAACATATCGAGCTGATCGCCGACTGTCGTCCGCCGAGACAGGGGAAACCCCCGCTGAAAGAACAGTGCCGACATCCACGCTGCATTAGTGTCGGTAATGTCTCCGTGAAGGACTTCTTCACCCGTACTTATCATTGCTACTTTCAGCATATCTTTTCCCCATTATGCCGACCTGCGACACCCTTTTTCTATACCAAGTCTCTATCTGCACATTCAAGCATATCTCTATCTATTTCAGCACGTTATTTTTTACTTAATCAATCATCATCAACCAGATATCACTCTATGACATATCAACCCGCAACGAGTGTAAGATTAAGTTTACACCAAAAAACACAAAAGTTGACAGTCAAATGCAATACCTATATTGTTCACAACCAGAAGCAAGCGTTAGCAAACACGTAAAAGCCACCATTTATCACTAAAAAAAATGGATCAAACCATGAATAATCACCAAGCAAGCACTTTCTATCGATAGCCACAGTGGCTACATAAAGTGTAAACAATTACTGACACTTCATTGCCATTGTGGCCCTCTTTAAAAAAGAAAGGGAGTAACCACAGGTGCAAACACCACCTCCCGAGCACCAACACATTGAATACTCGGAGCAATTGACCCCATGTCTATGAACAAGACTTTCGGCAGTATGCTGATCATCGCCGGTACAACCATTGGCGCTGGCATGCTCGCCCTTCCACTGGCCTCTGCCGGACTCGGCTTTACCACGGCGACTTTAATTATGATTGCGAGCTGGTCATTGATGACCTACACCGCATTCTTGATGCTTGAAGTTCACCAGCATGCCGATCACCAAGCGACGCTTAACTCATTGGCCCGTGATTTGCTGGGCAAAAAAGGTCAGTACTTAGCCAATTTTGCAGTGTGTTTTCTGATGTACTCGCTGTGTGCAGCCTACATTGCAGGCGGGGGCGGCCAACTCAATGATAAGTTGACTAACTGGATCGGTTTGGACATCTCAGCACAAACCAGCACGGTACTGTTTACGCTCTGCATTGCCAGTGTCGTCGCCATTGGTACCCACTCGGTAGACATGGTTAACCGGGTGCTGTTTACCCTAAAAACCATTGCCCTGATCGTCATGCTCGGCTTGCTGGCACCAAACGTTGAAGGAGGCTACCTGGTCAACATGCCGGTAGAAAAAGGTCTGATCATTTCAGCCTTGCCAGTCATCTTCACGTCATTTGGCTTCCACGGCAGTATCCCATCCATCGTTCGCTATATCGGGTTGGATATCAAAGCGCTGAAGAAAGTCATGATCATTGGCTCTTCCCTGCCACTCGTGATCTACATTTTCTGGCAATTGACAAGCCAGGGCGTACTCAGTCAGCACGATCTGATGGCAAGCAACAGCCTTGGCTCATTTATTGGCTCGCTGAGTGAATTGCTACATAACCCAATGGTTAGCCAGTCCGTTTCTATTTTTGCTGACTTGGCATTGGCAACCTCATTCTTGGGTGTCAGCCTCGGCCTGTTCGACTTTGTTGCCGATAGCTTCAAACAGCATGATAAGAAGTATGGTCGACTGCAGACAGCGGCGATAACATTCGTTCCACCGCTGGCCTTTGCTTTGTTCTACCCGCAGGGCTTTATCATGGCATTGGGTTTTGCTGCTATTGCTCTGGTTATCCTCGCTATTTTCCTGCCAGTCGCCATGGTAAGTGCACAGCGCAAGCAGTTTGAAAAAAACAGCAGTCAGCAAAACATTGGCTATCAAGTCGCAGGTGGCAAACCCGCGATGCTCGCCGCAACGGGTGCCGGTGTGCTGATCATCACCGCCCAATTTCTGCAAATGGCGGGGGTGATCCCTGCTGTAGGCTAACGAAAACCTGAGCGGCAAGCACGCGAGTCTTGCCGCTCGTCCTACAACCGAATGCACCACTAACACTACAAAAGTTTGAACAATGTTGTTAATACCAACAATCATTCATAAAAATTGCTAATCTTTACAAAAATTTTGCACAAAACTGCCTAGTAATGGTGAATGAATACTAGGAATTTTTTTTCATTTCAGTGATACTTCCCGCACTTTTTTATCCTATCCACCTTGATCTATTGCGGAGCGTATCTTGCGCACTTCACTTCTGTCACCACTTGTTCTGGGGATTGCCGTCAGCACCCCTGCATTCGCATGGAATGAGAATGCCAATGTTGGTTCATACCAACAGTCAACGTTTCTGAACAACTATGCTTCTCAGCCTAGCCAACAGCTTGCTTTCACCAGCGAAGATCAGTATACAGCCATGGATCAAGGCTTTTCGCTGCAACCGGTTAGCACCGAGCCAACCAACAATACGCTACCCAAGCACTTGTCCGTCGCACCGGAAAAAGACTGGGAGTACCTGCTTGAGCAGTCATATACCATTTTGGGGCTAAGTGTGGCAACGGTTGGTCTCATGACATTGCTACCGGAAAGTGTTACCAACTGGGACCCAGAGGATACAAACCTAAAAGGTCTGGGACAAAAATGGTGGGACAATGTTAAAGAAGGCCCTGTTTGGGACAAGGACGATCACTACCTTAACTATATAATGCACCCATACTTCGGTGGTGTTTACTACACCGCAGCCCGACATTCAGGGTTTAACGAATGGGAGTCATTTCTGTACTCTGCGACGATGTCGACATTCTTCTGGGAATACGGTGTAGAAGCCTTCGCTGAAGTGCCGTCGATTCAAGATATTATCGTTACCCCACTGTTTGGTGCCGCTGTCGGGGAATGGATGTTCCAGACAGAAATGGAAATCACCGCCAACCGCGGTAAGGTCATGGGATCGCAAACAATGGGGGATGTCAGCCTGTTCCTGCTCAACCCTGTTGGGCATATCCACTACTGGATAACGGACTGGTGGCATGACGATGCCGATGTTAGCTTCACTTACACACCATGGTTCGGTAATGCCGACGCGGCTAGCTTTGCACTCGATGCAGGTGCCGCCTATGATCCCGTTTTCGTTGGCTTAGAAGTCAAACTAGCTCTGCAATAAAGCCAGTAATAGTAGCAATAAAAGCGCGATTCACCGATCGCGTTTTTTCATAATTTCAAGATATTATACGTTTTATTTCAGTTTTCATGAATAAAGCTCACGATTTTATCCTATATGCGTATTTAAAACGCCGTTTTTGTTATAGCATCTGACAACTATCACAATAGATAACAAAGCCTTGGTGATGAACCAAAATTTTTCTCTCTTTGAGTTCCTGCAGACCCCTGTTTGGATTTTCGATATTCACCAAAAACGTATTCTTTGGGCCAACGCTGCCTCCCTTTCCCTATGGGAAGCGGAAACGACCAGTGAGCTTACCGCTCGTGATCTCAGCCTTGACATGTCAGAGGCTGTCGATGCCATTCTGGACGGCTATCTCAGCCGATTCCATCAAGGTGAAAAAATCAAAACTTGGTGGTACTTCTCCCCCAATGACATGATCAAAAAAGCATTATGTTACTTTTCGGGCATGCCAGGTCCTGACGGCTCGACCGTCATGCTCGTTGAAGTGATCGCTGAAGAAGCAAGCCTGCGCCGTGAGCTGGCTTTCTCTGGCAGCTCTAACCTCGCGTTGCTGTTTGAAGAAGACGGTCACCTGATCAGCGCCAACAACTCTTTTACCCACTCTTTTGGAGAAGATCTTAACGATCTTGCTAGCTTTCTCGGTGATGCCCAATTAGCTGAAAAATGGCTAGCCACCGCCAGATCTGAAGGGGTATTGAAATCCAAGCGGCTATGTTGGACCGGAAAAAGCCACAACTGGCTCAACATCGACGGTAAGTGGCTGTCTGATAAACATCAGCTGTTACTGAGCCTCATCAATATCAGCCAAGAAAAAGAGCAGCTTCACAAAGCCAAATACAATGCCGAGCATGATTTCCTCACCGGGTTGCTAAACCGACGCGGCATCACCAATGCCATTATCGAAAACCAGCACAGCCAGCATCCTTATAGCTTGTTGTTCCTCGATATCGACGGCTTCAAGCTAGTCAATGACACCTATGGCCATGCAATTGGTGATAAGTTGCTGCGCGCTATCGCTATTCGTCTGCAAGAAGAAGTTAAGTTCAAAGGACTTTTAGCACGCTTTGGCGGCGATGAATTCATTGTCCAAGCCGAACACCGAAACATTGATAATTCGGCTCTGTTTGCCAAGCAACTTATCAAAGCCCTAAACCGCCCCTTCCACCTAAAGGAAGTGGGGGAACTGTCGATTGGTTGCAGTATCGGTACATCGGATTACCCAACCGATGCAAAAGATATCGAAACCTTAGTGACCCAAGCTGATATGGCGATGCACCGCGCCAAATTACGCGGCCGCAATCGCAGCCATCACTTTTCACCAGATATGGCCGATGCGCTATATCGAAAAATGACGCTGCGTCATCACCTGACGCTGGCCTTGGAAGCAGAAGCATTCGAGCTTTACTACCAACCGATTGTTGACATGAACTCGAAGTCTCTCAAAGGCTTTGAAGCGCTGATCCGCTGGCATGATGAAGAGCTGGGACAAGTTTCCCCGGGCGAGTTCATCCCACTGGCTGAAGAAACCGGTCAGATCGTACCGCTAGGTAAATGGATCCTAAAAACGGCCTGTAAGCAGCTTGCACTGTGGGAGAAAAAGTACGGCAAGTCGTTCATCATGAGTGTCAACCTGTCGCGTGCCCAGCTGCAGTCAAGCTTGGCACCGACCATCGAGGGGCTTCTGAACCAATATCAGATCCCATCATCACAACTTGCGCTTGAGCTCACCGAGTCCACTATGCTGCAAGAGTACGATGAAGCAAAACAGTGTCTCGATGATCTTGCCTCGTTAGGCCTTGAACTTTACCTAGACGATTTTGGTACCGGTTACTCATCCTTATCACAGCTACAGGACCTGCCTATCAGTACCGTCAAGCTTGATCAAAGCTTTGTTCAGGGTGAACACAAAGGGAGCCAGGCTATTATCGAAGCAACTCAGGCTATCTGTGAGAAACTGGCGCTTAAAGTCGTGGCTGAAGGCGTCGAAACCAAGGCGCAACTGCGGTATTTACAGCAATGCGGTTTCGACTTCTGCCAAGGGTATTATCTCGGCCGGCCGCTGCCCGCCCACGAGCATGAGGAACGTAATTTCTCCCTGCTCAACGAGATCCCGGAACTCAGCCCCGAAATCGTCTAACCGCTCTCTCAGGGATAACTCGCGCTAGAAAACAAAAAAGGCCAGTCACGGCAAATGACTGGCCTTTATATTAAGCCTGAGATGTAACACCAACCTGGATAATACCAATCTGGATAAGTCGTTGATCAAGTATTTGCACTGGAAAAATCGTTGTTATCAAGGCAGAGATTGCAGTAACTAGTGGCTCTAATTACAAAGTCTCTAACGCAGAGAACAGCGATTTTAACCTGCAAGACTGATCAAATATTTATGTAGGTTGGTATAAGTCGTTGATCAAATATTTATCTAGGTTGGTATAAATACACGCTTCTAGATTAACTTCGGTGCTGATTTCACTTTAATCCTTTAACTGCGCATGAATCATAATATTGCGAGGAGTGATCGGCTTATCGCAAAATGTCCCAACGGTGACATCATAGCCGGACTCTTCCATAAAACAGGCCCGGTCATAAACCAGCCACATCTCCAACGGTCGACGGAATAACTGACGCAACAATTCTAGCCGCTCCACCCAATCAAACCGCTGCTCACCGACATGCTGCCAATGGAAAAAATCGATATTGTCCGGTAATGCCAATCCCTTTTGCTTCGCCGCCCATCGGCTGAAAGCCGCAAAACCCTCGTTGAGCAAAGCCTTTTGAACATTAGGCACTGGCAAGTACACATTCTCTCCGGTCACACTGCGCTGCAGGCTGTCAAAACCCAGCCGGAAGCTCACCTCCACAAAACGCAGGTTGCGTACCCGATTACCTGCCGTTACCGTCTCCTGCAAAGGCAAACGGAGATCGTGCTTGCTGAGCCTTAACCCGCTGTGCTTCGCGAGGGTAGACATCGGCTGATACACCTTGTCCCTGATCAGGTGATAGCAGCACGGTGAAACACTCACCGCTTGTCCCTTCCGTTCGGCAACCCGTTGCAACAGCGAGACATGAAGATCACCACATGCATGCAAAGCAACTGCATGCTGCTGCGATAGAATAAATTTACCGCTATCTGGTGAAAACGCATCACCATGGACAAATGTCATCGGTAAAGCCGACTTACGGGCGGCAGTTTCGCCACTTTCACACAACGCCTGCTGCCATTCCAAACTCGTTACCGGCGTCTTGTGGGTTGCCGCTAGCACTCGGCCAAGGAAACCTTTCCCGGCACACCACTCCAGCCATGGTAACGACAATGCCGGCAGCACACCGTTAAAAGCTTGCAGCTGCTGCCACTTACGACCGGGAATACCGGTATCTAAACCACGAGGCGTAATGCGCTTTACCTGCGGCAAAGCGTCTAAGGCTGACAATGCCTGCATCGCTCCGGCCTGCGGAATCCAATGACTCAATGCAGTGGCCAGCTGATCGGGGTTTTCCCGGAGGCTAGCCAATTGCGGTTCATCCAACCCAAGCAACCAATGTGTCAGTGCCGGGTGACGCTGCTCCCATTCCGCCTGTGAAGTGGAGAAGGGCATGAACTGCCACAATTCACGGGTATCCGTCAGTAAGCGATCGAGTTGGGAAAAGCGCGGGGCGTGCATGGTGTACTCTTGAGTTAATCAGAAAAAAATCATCGGTATTGTAAACGCAAATAAAGCAAATGGGCTAATACTTGATTTTGATTGATGTGACAAGAAACAAACAGGCTGCCAAGGGGCAGCCTGAGAAGGGTCATTTAACCGGTAGCGGTATTTTGTCAAACATCGCTTCGATTTCCGCATTGGTTTTGAGCGTTACCGCCTGATCAACCACCTCGCGTGTAAGGTGGGGGGCAAAGCGTTTGATAAAGTCATACATGTAAGTGCGCAAGAACGTTCCCTTCTTGAAACCGATCTTAGTCGTGCTCGCTTCAAAAATATGGCTGGCGTCAATCGCGACCAAATCACTGTCAGTGGCCGGATCCATCGCCATGCTGGCGATCACCCCAACGCCAATGCCCAAGCGCACATAAGTCTTGATCACATCAGCATCGGTTGCCGTAAACACGATTCTTGGGGTGAGACCTGAGCGATTAAAGGCACTATCAAGCTCGGAGCGGCCCGTAAAACCAAACACATAGGTGACTAATGGATAAGCCGCCAAGTCGTGGATAGTGATTTCTGATTTTTGCGCCAAAGGATGATCAGCTTTAACGACTATCGAACGATTCCAATGGTAACAAGGTAGCATGATCATATCTTGATAGAGGTGCAATGCTTCAGTGGCAATGGCAAAGTCAGTCGTCCCCTTGGACACTGCATCAGCAAGCTGATTAGGTGTACCTTGGTGCATATGCAATGTCACTTTAGGATAGCGGGCAGTAAAGCCCTGGATCACTGGAGGGAGTGCATATCTTGCTTGGGTATGGGTCGTTGCAATATTCAGGGTGCCCATTTCAGGATGAGTATGCTCGCCCGCCACCGACTTGATACTTTCAGCTCGTGACAATATATCCCGTGCAATCTTAACGATAGACTCACCGGCTGGTGTTACCTGGGTCAAGTGTTTACCACTTCGCTCGAAAATCTGCACACCAAGCTCATCTTCAAGCAGCCTGACTTGCTTACTGATCCCGGGCTGAGACGTATACAAGCTCTCTGCCGTTGCAGAGACATTCAGGTTGTGATTGACGACCTCGACGATATACCTTAATTGCTGTAGTTTCATGGTTCCGCCTAGTGATAGTCCATTATCATCTTTATCCTGCCTCAGGGTGTTTCCCTAAGCTGTTTTCTGCAGGGCTTTATAACATAATGTTATATAACTTATAGACCTAGTTTCCCAGTCTTAGGTGTCTAATTTCCGACAGTTAAGCGACTTTTACCACAAAATGCCACTTAAGCAGCTCATTGGTAGCATTTTCATACTCCGACACGGCAGGGATGTGATAGAAACCGCTCTCGCGGCTATGACCCATTATCGATATGGTGTATCTTATAGGGCTTCATGTAAGCACGGATGGTCCACTACCCCATGAGCATGCCTCTAATTATTGGCCTGGTAAGCCTGTTGCTGATCTTGATTGTTGGTTACAACATCATTATTCAGTACCGACAAAAACTGGAAAGCGCGAAGCAGCAGGAATTAGCCAAATTCATCGCGATTATTGATGCAACTGAAGAATTGATCAGTAACGCCCATCACCTTCCTTACAGCAAAGAACTGTTGGTTTGTCTCAACAAACGAGTACTGTTCTCATTGGAAACAATGAAGGCAACGGATCCAACAGATAAGTCACTGCCTCAACGTATTAGTAATGTCGCCGAGCAGATCAACCAGCTTCAAGCCAATTATTCGCAAGCTGATGTAGCAAGCTTCAAAGTCCCAAGCACCGACAAGCAAGCGCTCGGCATGCTGCAGCTTGTTAAACGCCTAAAAAACGTTGTCAAAAGCGAGCACAGCAAAGGGCGTATGCCCACTCAGGCCTTTGTAACCGAGAATGCCCGCCTGGAAGGTATCCAGCTCAGAATCAACATTGAGAACGTGATCAAGCGAGCTAATGAGGCCTGTGTCAAAAGGCAATTGGGTACGGCAAAGCAGTTGCTGAAAAAAGGGATTGATGTCTTGGCCAGCAAAAATGATGACTATGCAAACCAGGCCCGTGAAAAACTTCAGAAAATGCTCAAAGACATTGATAGCAGCCAGAATACGACCAATGAACAACAGCGCCAGCAGATGCTAGAAAAAGATCAAGACGAGCTCGATGTGCTGTTCCAGCCGAAGCGGAAATGGTAAGCGCTTATCAGGCCCCTGTATATAGTTCTGTCTCTTCTTCCAAGGTCACCATACGGTGGCCTTTGTTTTTTCTGCCATTACCACTCACTTTACCCACGAGCATTGGTATACTGGGCGAAAATAAACAATAAGACTCAACAAACCTAGCCCATGAATACAACCCAGTACATGATCGATACCTTGCTTGAGCCGATCAAACAGTTCCTGCAATGCGATACGCCTGACGCCTGGATCACCGAAGCCAAAAAACCAGAAAACCTGACTGCGCTGTTGATTGACCATTGTAACTGCGAGCTAAAAGCCAGCCAAACCGCCATGTTTCTGATCCGCAAATATGCCATTGACGCAGAAAGCGGCAAGGCGTTGCTTGCCTGGGCCAAGCCTTATGAAGAGTTCGTCTATGGCATCGAACGGGATGCCCGTAGCTTCCACGGCAAAAAAAACGGCCTTGCTGCCGAACTGACACCCAAAGCCGGTTTTGCCCACGGCGAAGAGCTGATCGACAAGATGGTTCGCCTGATCAAAGAAGAGTTCCATCACTTCGAGCAGGTACTGGAGATCATGGAAAGCCGGGGTATCCCCTACTCCAACCTGCATGCGGGACGTTATGCCAAAGGGCTGATGAAGATTGTTCGTACCCATGAGCCGAGTACCTTAATTGACAAGCTGATCATCGGTGCCTATATCGAAGCACGATCGTGCGAGCGATTTGCCAAGCTTGCCCCTTTCCTCGATGATGAATTGAAGAAGTTCTATATTTCCCTGCTACGCTCCGAAGCCCGCCATTACCAAGATTACCTTAAACTGGCCGAGCAAATCGCCGGTGAAGATATCAGCGAGCGCATCCGTACCATTGGCGCCCGAGAAGCTCTGCTCATCAACACCCCTGATGATACCTTCCGCTTCCACAGTGGTGTGCCGGCTTTCGCTACCGCTTAAGGCGATTGGTATAAGGCGATGGCCTCTAGCCAGAAAAACAAAAAACCGCCTTTCGGCGGTTTTTTTATCTGTTATTCATCAGCCTTTTCTTTCTTCGGCTTTTTACGCTTGTCGGTAATTTCCCACTTACCGTCAATGAACAGCCCCGTCCAGCCTGATGGTTTACCATCAACTTCCGAGCGAATGTAGTTTTCCTTAGTCTTACGGCTAAAGCGAACCACTGTCGGGCGACCATCCGGATCTTCTGTCGGTGCATCAGCCAAATACGTGAACTTCGGCGACAAACGGTCTTTGAAGCGAACCAACTCTTCTACCAACGGCGCACGTGTCTCGCGCGATTTAGGGAAAGTACTTGCCGCCATAAACAGACCGGAAGCACCATCACGCAATACAAAGTAAGCGTCTGGATCCTGTGAACAAGGTAGCTCTGGTAGATGTACCGGATCTTCCTTCGGTGGCGCAATCTCGCCGTTCTTCAGAATCTTGCGGGTGTTTTTACAGGTTTCACTGGTACAGCCCATGTACTTACCAAAGCGACCGTTCTTTAGCTCCATATCAGAGCCACACTTGTCACATTCGATAACCGGACCGTCGTAGCCTTTTAGCTGGAACTCACCTTTCTCAACCACATAGCCATCACAGCTTGGGTTGTTACCGCACACATGCAACTTGCGCTCGGCATCAATCAGGTAGGCATCCATCGCCGTGCTACATTTCGGACAACGCTTCTTGGCACGCAGGGCGGCCGTTTCAACGTCCTCTTCCAACACGTTGATGATACCGTCTTCATCACCCAGGTTGATCGTTGTCTTACAACGTTCCTTAGGCGGTAGTGCATACCCTGAACAGCCAAGGAATACACCAGTCGACGCGGTACGGATCCCCATCGGGCGTTCACAGGTCGGACACTTGATATCGGTCAGTACGATATTGTTCGGCTTCATGCCGCCTTCAGTTTCATCCAGCTCAGCTTTCTCAAGCTCACCAGTGAAGTCGCTGAAAAATTTATCGAGTACTGATTTCCAACTCGCATCACCTTCGGCGATTTTGTCGAGATTACCTTCCATACGGGCAGTAAAGTCGTAATCCATCAAATCGGCAAAACTTTGATCAAGGCGATCGGAAACAATCTCACCCATTTTCTCGGCATAGAAACGGCGTTGGTCAACACGCACATAACCACGATCTTGGATCGTCGAGATGATCGATGCGTAAGTTGAAGGACGGCCAATGCCTCGCTTTTCTAGCTCTTTAACCAATGCCGCTTCAGTAAAGCGTGCCGGTGGCTTGGTGAAGTGCTGTTTCGGCTCCAACGACTCAACCTTGAGCGTATCGCCCACATGAACCATTGGCAGAGTCGTATCTTCATTTTTACCAGACGGACGCTGAACTTGTGTCCAACCCGCAAAGCGCAGGGTACGGCCCTTGGCTTTCAGGGTAAAGTCACCCGCTTCCACTGTAATCGTGGTGGAGTCGTACTTAGCCGGAACCATCTGACAGGACACGAACTGGCGCCAGATCAAATCGTACAACTTGATGGCATCTTGCTCCATACCTTCAAGGTTTTCCGCTTTCACGTCAACACTAGAAGGACGGATCGCTTCGTGCGCTTCCTGAGCATTACCCTTGCTACCGTAGACATTCGGTGATGACGGTAAATAGTTATCGCCGTACTCGCCAGCAATAAACTCACGTGCCGCTTCAACCGCTTCCTTAGACAGGTTGGTCGAGTCGGTACGCATATAGGTAATGTAACCGGCTTCATACAAGCGCTGGGCCAAGCCCATGGTACGTTTAACACCGTAGCCTAGACGGGTACTGGCCGCCTGCTGCAACGTTGAAGTGATGTACGGCGCTGACGGCTTGCTGCTGGTTGGTCGGTCTTCGCGGTCTTTAACCGTAAAGGCAGCCTTCTCCAGCAGCGATTTTGCCGCCATGGTGTCAGCTTCGTTTTCCGGACGGAATGCCTTGCCTGCCTGTTGTGCCACCATCAAACGCAGTGCATCGTTGCCTGCTGTTTGGGTGTTGGCATGCATATCCCAGTATTCTTCAGGGTCGAAGGCTTTGATTTCGCGTTCACGTTCAACAATCAGCTTAACCGCAACCGACTGTACGCGGCCCGCAGAAAGACCACGTGCGACTTTCTTCCACAACAGAGGGGAAACCATAAAGCCGACCACACGATCGAGGAATCGGCGTGCCTGCTGGGCATTCACACCATCCATGTTCAGCTCACCCGGCTGCTCAAAAGCCTGCTGGATAGCATTTTTGGTGATTTCGTTAAAAACCACTCGCTTGTAACGTGCATCATCGCCGCCGATGATCTCACGAAGGTGCCACGCAATAGCTTCTCCTTCGCGGTCCAAATCGGTTGCGAGATAAACAAAGTCAGCATCTTCCGCTAGCTTCTGTAGTTCGTTGACCACTTTTTCCTTACCAGGAAGCACTTCATATTGAGCCTCCCAGTCATTGTATGGGTCCACGCCCATTTTATTGATCAGCGATTTGCGGTCTTTTTCTTTTTTGATGCGCGCTTTTTCTTCGGCGCTCAAGCCCTTGGTTGAAGTAGCCGCCGCTTTCTTACCGGTGCTACGAGCACCAGTCGGCAAATCACGAACGTGACCGACGCTTGACTTAACCACAAAGTCCTTACCCAAGTACTTATTGATCGTCTTCGCCTTGGCTGGGGACTCCACAATAACGAGTGATTTACCCATAATAATTCTATTACGTCCTCGTGCTCACAAAACTTAAAATTAAAACAACTAGTTGCACGCTAAAAAAACTAGAGCTAGCACGGCAACGCTGGTACACCAAACTGATTAAGTAACTATTTAAATCGCGAAATCCAACCGGTTGAGGACAGCTCCGGATAACTAGTTACGTAATGTGATTGGTATTTACATATTGGGCTACAATCGGAGAAGGTCAACTGCTTTTTAACAAAACGAGACCGTTTGGTTGTCCCTTCCCCACTTGTTAACAGATAGTTACACCACTAAATGAATAGGAAAAAAACGTGCCGACAAGTTCGGTTGCCACGCGATATTCCTCTCATTTA
This sequence comes from Photobacterium sp. DNB23_23_1, assembly GCF_052873815.1. NCBI lineage: Bacteria > Pseudomonadati > Pseudomonadota > Gammaproteobacteria > Vibrionales > Vibrionaceae > Photobacterium > Photobacterium sp. DNB23_23_1. The sequence continues at coordinate 24,718 of NZ_JBNNXT010000023.1, forward strand.
TGCCGTAAGACTGAAAAACATCTACCACAATGGGCGCTAATCATTACCACCTCAGCACCGGTTTGACTATAAAAAACCACTATTTTTTGCCATCGCTCACAATTTTTCGGCAATTCATAAGGTTAATGCCTAATCTTTATACCCTACAAATTTACCCTTTAAGCGCACAAAAACCATCACGGCCTTTCTTTCAAGATATAGCCAGTCACCGCGAAAAATCAATAACACCACGAAAATGGCATCCGATATAGCCTGCAAAATTTGTCATCCCGAATCAACTCAAATACACTTAGCCACCTTGGCCGGAGACTCAAACCGGCGAACTGCTATGAGATGAGAGAGACACAATGAGCACCAAAGAATCCATTGCAAATGATGAGCTGCTGATGATTGCCAACCAGCTAATCCAAGATCATGAAGCCTACATTGACGGTATGCGCGCCGACTCCGTTGAAGAGCGTGCCGGAGTATTGATTTTCAAAGGCGAGTATTTCCTCGATGACAACGGTCTGCCGACAGAAAAGACCACGGCAGTATTCAATATGTTCAAATACCTTGCCCACCAGCTTTCGCCGAAATTCACCCTCGGCAAGTAATGGTCCAAAACAAAAAATCAGCCCCGTCAAACGGGGCTGATTTATTCTAGCAATACAACATTTCTAGTGATGTAAAACGATTACATATCAATGGTCATCGTATCTTTGTCATCCTTGGACTCGTTGTCCGGCCCCGGCGGCGGAGCACCGCGGCCCTTAGGGTCGGCACCAAACTGATTATCACCTATAGTGCCATCTAAGATACCCAGTTCAACAATCACAAAGATCGGCCCTATCAACGGCAAGAAGGTCAGAATGATCCACCACGCGCTTTTATTGCGATCATGTAGACGCTTTACATTCAACGCCGCTGAGGCCCAGAACACAAATACCAAGACAATAATCGACAGAATATTAAGCAGCGGATTATCCGCGTTCTCCGGTGTGGTATAGAGAAACACCGGCAGCGATACCAACAGCACGGGAATGCTATACAACCAATAATCCCGACGACGCATCCGTCCCTGAAATGAAAACAAGGCCCACTTTTGACCCATCGTAACCTCTTTATACAATTGGACGTTTAAACAATTGGACGCTGACCACGGCTGATCCATTTCAGCAATACATTATCAGCGGCGTCGCCTGTTGCACCAGCCAGTTTTTCAGCCAGTTTCTTGCGCTGAACATAACGAACCTGCAGCACTTCGCGATCTTTACACGATAGGCTGATGTAGTCATCGCTAGTGCCAATCTCGTCCACCAAGCCCAGCTCAAATGCCTGCTTACCGAACCAGTGTTCCCCGGTGGCCACTTTGGCCAAATCTAGCGCAGGGCGGTGCTCAGACACGAATGCTTTGAACAGCCCATGGGTCTCTTCAATCTCGCTCTGGAACTTTTCGCGCGCTTTATCCGTGTTTTCTCCAAACATTGTCAAGGTACGCTTGAACTCGCCTGCGGTGATCTGCTCAAATTCAATATCGTTCTTCTTCAATATTTTATTGAAGTTTGGTAGCTGGGCTATCACCCCGATAGAACCAACAATCGCAAACGGTGCCGAGATAATTTTGTCGGCAATACACGCCATCATATAGCCACCGCTGGCAGCGACTTTATCGACAGAAATAGTAAGTTTAATCCCGGCAGCTTTTAGACGGTCAAGCTGAGAAGAAGCAAGGCCGTAACCATGTACCATACCGCCGCCGGTCTCCAGGCGCAGCAAGACTTCATCGCCTTCCATTGCCACAGCCAGAATAGCGGTAACCTCTTCGCGTAGTGAGGTCACTTCGCGGGCATCAATGCTGCCATGGAAATCCAAAACGAACAGGCGAGGTTCACGTGAGTGCGACAAGTCGCCTTCTTTGGCCGCTTTCTTCACTTCATTCTGCCTTGCCTTGTGCTTTTCTTTGTCTGCTTTCTTTTCAGCCTTGTCGCGAGCTTTGAGCAACGGCTTATCAAATAAGTGAGACTCCAGTTGATGCACCGTGTGCTTGTACTGCTCAGTCAGATCAGTGACCTCTAGCTCACCTTTCTGGCTACTATGATGGCCTTTCACACTTTTAGCCACCACCAGAATCGCGATGAATGCGACAACCACTGTGGCAATCTTGGCTAGAAACAATCCATAATCAAACAAAAAATCCAATGTCGAGTCCTCATTTATTGGCATTCAACCATTGTAACCAAGTTGTCACCTATACCGCTATCGCAATATAGCCAAACAGCTGCAATATAGACGCTTTTTGAAAGGGAGCATCATTACTGTAAACCTTCGTCTTGGATTGAATGCACTGACAACCCTCTGAATCCTGCACCTTGAGGTAACTTGGGTATATGTGCGTTTAAGCGAGAATAATTTGGGTATACAATGAGCTGACGAAAAAACCAATAAGGAAGTACACAGTGGATTATCAAGTCGCTGAAAACTCACTGAAAGATAGAGTTATTCTGGTAACCGGAGCGGGTGATGGAATAGGCCGCCAAGCTGCCATCAGCTATGCCGCCCACGGTGCAACCGTTATCTTGCTCGGACGCACCGTAGCCAAATTAGAAGCCGTTTACGATGAAATCGAATCGCAAGGCTATCCGCAACCCGCGATCATCCCAATGGACATGATGGGGGCCACCAAGCAGAACTATCTCGATATGGCCGAAACGATCGAGGGCCAGTTTGGCCGCTTGGACGGTGTGTTGCACAATGCCTCCCTGCTGGGCGTGCTCAGCCCATTCGATCAGCTTGGTGAAGATTCTTTTGATGATGTCATGCAGGTCAACGTCAAAGCCCAGTTCCTGTTGACCCAAGCCATTATGCCACTGGTCAAGAAAGCCGAAGACGGCCGCATTGTATTCACCTCATCGACCGTTGGCCATCAGGGCCGCTCCTTCTGGGGTGCCTATTCGATGTCTAAGTTCGCCACTGAAGGAATGATGCAGATTTTGGCCGACGAAATGGCCAATACCGCTGTGCGCGTCAATGCTATTAACCCGGGCGGTACTCGTACCGGTATGCGTGCCAAAGCCTTCCCGGCAGAAGACCCGTCATTGTTGAAAACGCCAGAGCAAATCATGCCGCTGTACCTCTACCTAATGGGCCCTGAAAGCAAAGACGTCAACGGCCAGTGTATTGATGCTCAGCCCAAGCGCAAACCGGGCGCCGCAAGTTAATTATCCATTGCGACTAATAACAGCAAGCTCCTACCTGGAGCTTGCTAACCCCACACCATATTCATGCCGTTACCTCAGGTGATAGACACGAACCCAATAGGAAACTTAGCTGGCGTGAAGCATTGCTAGTAAGCCATTAATCAAAGCCGTGTAAGCACTCATACTTTAGCCTACATTTGAGAGCTGCCATCTAAGCTGAGGCCATCCTCGTGTTATCGCTTCGGACTGTAACTTAGGACAACCATTAACAACTACAGGGTAATCCACTTCGAGCAACAGTGGCAGATCGTTTATTGAATCGGAATAGAAATGGATCGGAGTATAACTACCGTCATTCGCTTCTAGCCAGCGTTGCAGGCGAATGACCTTACCGTGTTGATAACTCGGAATGCCATCAATTTTTCCAGTGTAATAACCATTATCAACAACAAGATCGACACCTTCTGCATATGGAATACCTAGATAACGCCCCATCGCCTTGACTAAAAACGACGCACTCGCTGAAATAATCATGCAGGTAACATTTCGCGTTCGTAGATCCGCCAACAAGGTTTTGGCTTGCGGAAAAATGTACTGCGCAGCCTGTTCACTCACATAACGGTCAGCCAACGCATCAACCTGCTCAGCCGTCAGTGACATCAGCGGTGACAGACTAAATGCCATGTAAGCATCGAGATCCATTTTCCCTTGATAATAAAGATCCATCATCTGCTTGTCCTGAGCCAAAAAGCGGTCATCAGCCAATCCCAGCTCACTAACCACAAAGGCATGCCACAATACAGTGAGATCGTTGCCGATTAAGGTTTCGTCCATATCAAAGACAACAAGCTCCGTCGCCGCTTCAGGGGTTTTCATATTCATAAGGGTATACCTAACCGGAGGCAGCTATTTTACCTGCCTCGGTATCTAAAATTAGAGGGTTATTAGCGCATTGGTACAATACGCTAACGGGGGGAGTGTTTAGCGTGTACGCCAGCGCTGGGTGCGCTTAAGTAGCAGATGGCTAAAGGCGCCATGGATCAATCGAGCGATAGCTGAAGTCAGCATGATCATCACCGCCATGGCTGCTGCGGCCGCGGTATACCCCATCTCATCGAGGTGCATCACAGCAATCGACGCCAGTACATTATCTGTGGTGTACAGGAATATCACTCCAGAAGTGGTAGTCATCGCATTAACAAACAGGTAGCTACCTATATCTAGCAGAGCAGGTAGACCAACCGGAATAGAGATCTTCAAGAATGCCTTGTACTGCGGGATTTTTAGTGAAGCCGCCACCGCTTCGATTTCTGCTGGGATCTGTCGCAACGCTGTTAGTGCGGTCATATGACCGACTGTATAAAGGTGAACGACGGTACACACCACCAAAATAGTCATGGTGCCGTATAAATTGTTCATTGGATTAGTCGGCGAGTTGAAGAAGAAAATATACCCCAACCCCAGTACCATACCTGGTACCGCCATCGGCATCATTGCCATAAGGTGTAGAGCACTACGCACCGACCGCATTTCACGTCCTTTTTCGACACAGTATGCGACCAAAAAAGTAAACAAGGTACCAATCAAAGCCACCAGCAGAGCCATTTTCACTGAGTTGTAGAACGGCGCCCAACCATAGCTAATAAACCGGCCGAAATCATAGTTACCCAAAGTCAACGCCTTGTTGTAAGGCCAAAAACTAATCAGAGAGCCATAAAACGCCATCCCGATCACTACCATAATGGCGGTAGCAACAATCAGGCAGAACACAAATGCACCTCTATCTCGGACTTTATTTGGTGTTGGCTGGTAGATCACTGAGTTGGCACTCATCATGCTCTGCTGCTTTTTACGAATACGCGTTTCAAGAGCAAAAGATAACAGTGCAGGTAACAGCAGAACCACCGAGGTTACCGCCCCCATAGCAAAGTTATGCTGGCCAATCACCTGCTTGTAAATATCGGTCGCTAAGACGTTGTATTGTCCACCAATCACTTTAGCTACACCAAAATCACATACCACCAAAGTGAAAATCACCACCATGGCACTCATCAAACCGTATTTCGCGCCCGGTAAAGTAATGGTAAAGAAGGTGCGGATCGGTGAGGTGCGCATCACTCTTGCCGCTTCATACAGGCGGGCATCAGCAGTAGACAACCCAGTACTCATGATCAACAACGCATGCGGAAAACACCAGAAAACCAAGCCAAGTACTATCCCGATAGGACCATATATGCTGCTGCCCATCAGCCACGACTTCCAGATCCCCTGATTACCGAACAGGTAAACCAGGGAGATGGCCGGCAACAGTGACGGAGCCAATATCGGCAAGCTACCGACTAACTTGAACAAACGTTTCGCCGGCATACAGGTCCGAGTCAACGCATAGGCGTAGCAAAACGCCAGCAGTCCAACAACCGCCGAAACCACGATGCCGATAAATAAGGTGTTATAAATAGACTGGGTCAGCGCCGGATTATTCAAATAGTTTACGTAGTTCGCAAAACCAATGTACTCACCACTGCGATCCTGCACACTTTTGACAAACATCGCACCTAACGGGGCGATAAGACCAATGATCATCAGTAAGGCTGCCAATATCAACACGCCCCCCATCACCCATTGGTCAGTACTCATGCGGTTAAAAATCCCTTTAACCCGCTCAAACAGAGGCGTGGATGTCGGTGTAATTAGGTCGGACTCAACACTTATGACACTTTCGACACTCATGCTACTTCCCCCTCAAATACCTGACTATTTACGACATCCCAACTCAACGTGCACATTTCGCCTCGCGCAGGCAAGCCTTGCTTGGCCCGTTCTGCCGATATATCAACCTGTAATAACGATGAGTTATCACGCAGTTGACACTCTAGACGCACGAAAGAGCCCATAAATTCTATCGTCTTTACTGTCGCACCTAATCCTGGCTCAGACGGCTTACCTATACGAATTTGCTCTGGGCGCAATGCCAGTGTTGCATGACGGCCTTTAACATCCTGTGGAGAAGGTACAGTAATCCCCTCGATCTTAAGTTGGTCGCCATCGACCACATCTGCTGGCAGGAAGTTCATGGTTCCGACAAACTGAGCAACAAACTCAGACGCCGGGTTGTTGTATATCTCTTCCGGGGTGCCAACTTGCTCAACCACGCCGTGGTTCATCACCACAATACGGTCAGCCATCGTCAAGGCTTCTTCCTGATCATGGGTCACCATTATGGTGGTGATCCCTAGCTTACGCTGCAACTGGCAAATTTCGTGGCGCAGGTGGATACGTACTTTGGCATCCAGTGCTGATAGCGGCTCATCAAGCAACAGTAGACCGGGAGAAAGCGCCAAGGCACGCGCCAGAGCAACACGCTGTTGTTGACCGCCTGACAACTGGGCCGGGAATTTGTCTTCATAGCCGTCAAGGTCGACAAGGCAAAGCCATTCGCGCACTTTTTCCATTGCATGGTTTTTTTTCATGCCACGGTTAATTAAGCCAAAGGCTATATTGTCGGCCACGGTCAGGTTTGGAAATAAGGCATAAGACTGGAATACAATACCGAAATCACGCTGCTCAGGAGGCAGCACTGTCACGTCCCGACCGTTTTGCACGATTTGGCCTTCACTTGGTAATTCCAAACCAGCAATTGCGCGCAATAAGGTGGTTTTGCCACACCCTGATGGGCCGAGGAAACAAACAAACTCACCCTCTTTGATATCTAGAGAGATCCCTTTAAGGGCGGTGAAGTCGTCAAAGCGTTTTATTAGACGGTCAATATGCAGGTAACTACTAGTCATTTCGGTATTAAACTCTCTTTAAATACTGCATCCGACCCTACAGTCGGACACAGAGTAGACCGCCATCAAAAACAACGGCCTTGAAATTGTTTCATGGAATTTAAGGTTTATTTGGCGTCAGACTTCCCATCGAAGCGCTTAACCCACTCGCCGATAATTCGCTCGTAGTTGTCAGACGCCCAAGCAAAGTCATTCTCAATCATGAGCTCAGTGGCGTTATCAGGGTAAAACGCAACCGCTTCTGCTAGATGCGGCTTAGCAATAACTGGGTAGAACTTGTTGTACTGACGGTTAGCTTCTGCAGAAGCAGCAAAATCAATCAACTTCTGTGCGGCCGCCACTTTTGACGTACCATCAACAATCGCTGCTGCTTCCATATCCCAGCCCACGCCTTCGGTTGGGAAAATCATCTCAATTGGCGCGCCTTGTTGTTTCAACGTCGCACCGCGGAATGCAAACGAGATCCCCATTGTTGCTTCGCCAGTTGCTGCCAAATTACATGGCGCAGATCCTGAGTGCGTGTAGCGAGCGATATTGTCATGAAGGCCTTCCATGAATTCCCAGCCCTTTTCTTCACCGAACTGCTGCAGCCAACCTGAAACATCAAGGAACCCCGTACCAGAAGAAGCCGGGTTAGGCATTACAATGTGACCTTTGTACTCTGGCTTAGTCAGATCAGCCCAAGTTTGTGGCATCTCTAGACCATGTTTTTCTGCTTCTATCGTGTTAAAACAAACACCAGCAATCCATGCGTCCATACCAATCCAGTGCGGTACTTCACGGCTATCACGGAATTTCTCGTCCAGCTTTTCCAGACCTTGTGGCGCATAAGGAGCCAGCAATTCGTCTTTATCAAGCACCATCATGGACGTTGCTGCCAACCCCCAAATAACATCTGCCTGAGGGTTGTTTTTTTCTGCCAACAAACGGGCAGTCACAACGCTGGTCGAATCACGCATGAAGTTCAACTTGATATCTGGGTACTCAGCATTGAATGCCGTTTCCAACGCACGGATCTGCTCAATTTCAAAAGCGGTATAAACAGTCAGTTCTTCTTGAGCAAATGCAGCGGCACTAAATGTCGCGGCAACCATTGAAGCTAGCAAAATCTTTTTCATGACAATCTCCAGAAATAAATATTTCATTGCCACCATCAACCTAGGAAGCAATTAAGTTGATGCATAAGTTAACCATCAATAATTAAGGCAAAGTGACAGTAAAATGATTATTTAGACCTTTTTAGTTAAGCTAGGCTTAAATATCGAGTCATCGACATGTCACACACTTAAGTAAAACTATCTTCATCATTCGGTCATATTTATGACACTTACTCTTCTTACTGTGCTGACAGTTTATTCTCTGGAGTGTTGTTACTATGTTGCCCCCGCTAAAATCTCTGGTTGCATTCGAAGCTTGTGCTCGCCACCATTCAATTACCAAGGCTGCGCAAGAATTGCACGTCACTCAAGCTGCGATCAGTCAACATATTAAGGCTCTTGAGCAATATTTGGGGTTTGCATTGTTTAACCGTGAAAACCGTCGGCTAAAACTCTCTGTTCGTGGTCAGCAGTACTACCCTACTGTTCACCAGTCGCTACGCGCGATCAGTCACCAGACCAAAGCGCTAACCCACCGTAATGAACCTCAACAGCTTACGGTGAAGGTTAATACTTCATTCTGCTACTACTGGCTGTTACCACAACTGCAAGACTTCTGCCAACGCTATCCATTTATCCAGGTGAAGTTACACACTGAAGATTGGCCACAATTACAAGCCAACCAAACCAAAGTCGATATCGAAATCGTTAACGGGCAACCCAGCAAAGAGCTTCATTCTGAGCTACTTTGCAAAGAGTATTGGATAGCGGTATGCAGCCCTGAATTTAAAGCGCAACACAACGAAGAACTGGCGCAATGCGCTTTAGAGCAATTACCAGGGATTTATGTACGTGGCTACACCGAAGGCTGGCATGAATGGCTAAGCAGCAACACACTTTCTAGCTCCCCGCCATTACAACAATACGAAGTAGATAGTACTATGATGGGTTTGGAACTCGCGGCACAAGGAGCGGGTATAATGCTTTGTCGCTCACTCAATGCCTTGCCGCTGCTGCAGAGCAAACGCATCGTTGTATTTAATGACAGCACTATTTCATCCACTGATTGTCACTATCTGCAATATGAACGCAACCATGCACCACCGAAAGTCACCCTGTTTACTGGTTGGCTACAACAACGCTTTTTGGCGCTACAACCTGAAAAAGCACTAATCGATGCGCTGCAGCGCTAAATCTTTATTCAATGTGCAGGAGAAAATGATATGCACTACTTATTTTTGGCTGTTGCTATTATCGCCGAAGTTGCAGCGACCAGTGCCCTGGCAAAAACCGCTGGTTTTACCAAGCCTCTGCCCACGCTGCTTTGTCTTGGCTTCTACGCACTGGCATTTTCTTGCCTGGCCCAAGTCGTCAAGTTTATGCCTATCGGCATTGCCTATGCCATCTGGTGCGGGGCTGGAATCGTCCTGATCGCCGGTATCGCTTGGCGCGTCTACGACCAACGGCTCGACATACCAGCAATAATCGGTATTAGCTTTATTTTAGTGGGGACGGTAATTATTAATGCCTTTTCTAGCAGTGTGAGCCATTAAAAACTTTCAAGCCTGATGTTTTAATAATAATGTCAGGCTCACTGATAAAAGCCGTGATAAATATTCCACACTTAAACTTGACGGTTAAAAAATTGACATCCTTGTACGCTAGCAATTAATTATTTAAATTGCTTTTTAATCACCGTTTTCGTCTACGTTGACCTCCTTTCCTTAATCACGTATCTCGGTACCTATATCACAGCCCATACTTCTCACTCGCGTGATTACGGAGACTAAAAATACAATAACAACAACCAGTGACAGCCAAGTATTAACACACAAGCTAAGAAAACCATCTGATTATAAAATAGTAATACGTACTCTTTTTCTTATACATAAAAGAGTTATGACAGCCTGAGCATTAGTTTTTCTTAACCAAATGTATACAAACACTGAGAGGCAAAAACTCTAAATTGTAAACAATAGTGATTAATATAATCGCAAGCGACAAACGTTTATTTGATGCGCTTGTTATTTATTCTGCTTATTTAATCAGGCTTTTCGATGAAAAATAAAAACTTCAATAATTCCCGACGTAATTTCTTTCGCACAGCAAGTGGCGCGATCATATTGGGAGCCAGTGCTACAACATTAGTTGGTTGCGGAAGTAGCTCAAGCGACAATGGTGACGGTGACAACGGCGACAACACTCCGTTACTTACCCCTAAAGTAAAACAGCTAAGCGGTCGCTACATTGGTGCGCAAACAATTTACTTTGAAGATGTACCTGAGAATGTCGAGATTCGTTACACCCTAGATCGTTTTGAGCCAAGTCGTAGCGACAAGCTTTATAATCCAGCAGAAGGGATTACCCTTACCGAATCAAAAACTATCTGTGCTCGCGCATTCCGTGATGAAGAAGAGAGCGAGATGGTTATTCATAATTACCTCGTCAAAACAGAGGAAGAGCCGCTTTTTCGCATGATAGCGATGTCGGATACTGAGTTTCGTAACCTTTATGAGCCAGGCGTCGTTACTGGCTGGAACTCCCATTTTGACGTACTGCAACACTATATGCCTAACCCAGACTTAATCATCAATGCGGGTGATTTAATTGCCGATAATGACAAGACAACCGGTTGGACCCACTCACTGCTTCGCAACGTATTTGAGCAAAACATGAATCGTGTTGGCATGCTCGATACACAAGTGCTCTTGGCTCGAGGAAATCATGATGCTTACACAATGGATATGGTTAATAACTACCCTAAATCATGGTTCCCTATTGAGGATGAAAGTGAAAATGGTGGCTTCTATCATACTATGGTTAAGAATATTCATGTGATTGGCTATGACTCAAACCTCAGCAATACGCATGAGGCTCAGAACAGCTTTGTCGAACAAGCGTTACAGGACATTAAAAACTCGGCAGATTATAACGGCGAGCCAATTATCGTCCAAGCACACCACCCATTGCCAGGTGGCGTCTGCGGTGGCGCTTGGAATGGCGGAAACAGCATAATCAGAGACATTTTGAGTAAGCACCCTGAAGTCATTCACTTCTCTGGTCACTCACACTACCCACTGACCGATGATCGCTCCATCTTCCAAGATACATTTACCCATGTAAATTGTGCATCCCCATCCACTTATAACTGGCTTGACGGCTCAGGGGGTATCCACAAAGATGATCATCTTCGTGGTTACAACTATCATCCAATCTGGTCTTTACTCTTGGTTGAGATATACGAAGACCGCGTTGAGTTCGACCGTATTGCAATGGCTGCAGACCCTTATTTTATGGTTGATGTTGGTCGTCCTGATGCAGACTATAGTGACAACGAGTTGTCTCCATTATCGTTCCGCTCCGCTGGCGCACTATTAGGTGAGGCGTGGACATTTCAGTATCGTAACGAGGGGCTACAACAAACCGTTGAACTAGATAAATATAATCAGGCACGCCTGGATGTTTTCAAAAACACCAAGTTCCCATTCGAGCACAATATCAATCTTACAGCGAGCGACGGTGTGGCAAGGCTGTGGTTTAATAATGTACGCGGCCATATTACAGCCCCTCAGATGTATTATATTCGAGTATCTAAAGTAAATAGTGAAGGTAACGAAGGCGACCGCGTATTCGCACAAAGCATACTTTCTGACACCCAATTTGTGGGTACCCGTCAGCGCTTTGAAGGCGTCCCTTTGCACACGAACAACACCAACTTAGAGTATGGCGTTGAGTACTACTTAGTGCTGAATCCACAAGATTCTGCATCTAACTGGCATGATGATAGTGGTGTTCATGCTAAGTTTACCCTTGAGGGACTCGAGCAAGGTGAGTTTGAAGTGGTTCTCGGTGGGATTGCAGCAGCAACCGAAGCTTAGGTTAAATACCAAATTTCATCCTTTTCCCTATAAAATAAACGTATCACGCCTTTAATAATGGCCCTATATGGGCCATTTACCTCCAGCTATGAGTGATTAGCTCATAGACGACCCTTAATTCTGGTAAGCGACGAACAAAAAAGCAGCCATAGGCTGCTTTTTTAATTTATCGACTGTTTTTGCTGGGCTTACTTGCCTGAACGCGACTATTTACTTACGTGAACGAGGCTTGGCCGGCTTATTTTTCAGTGGATTACGACGATTCGCTGCATTACCTGACGGTTTGCGGCGAGAACCGTTGCTGTTCTCTTCACCCTGGTTACGGCGGTTCGCTGTATTGCCTGACGGCTTACGGCGTGACTCGCTGTTATCTTCACCACGGCGGTTAGATACATTGCCTGACGGCTTACGGCGCGATTCGTTGCCGCTCTCTTCACCTTGGTTACGGTTCGTTGAGCGACGCTGGTCTTGACGTCCACCTCGGCGACCGCGGCCGCTATCATCGTTCAAACGTTCTTCATGGCGACGCACTGCACGACGGATTTGGCGAACGCCACGCTTGCGCTTCTGGCCTTCAACCGTCAGCATGGTTTCTGTTTCAGGTGGTAGCTCTACTTTCTCGCGAAGGTAGTTCACCTCGTTAAGCTCAAGCTCCATCCAGCCACCGCGCGGAAGATCTTTGGTCAGGAAGATGTCACCGTAGCGAACACGCTTCAAGCGACTTACTGTCACGCCTTGCGAGTCCCACAAACGACGAACCTCACGGTTACGACCTTCAGTGATCACCACGTAGAAAGTATGGTTCATACCTTCACCGCCAGCGTAAACCACGTCTTCAAAACGTGCCATACCATCTTCAAGTTTCACACCCTTAACCAGGTTGCGAACCATATCTTCTGTTACTTCGCCAAATACACGTACCATGTATTCACGCTCAACACTACGGCTTGGGTGCATTAGGCGGTTAGCCAATTCACCGTCAGTTGTGAACAGCAACAAACCTGCCGTATTGGCATCAAGACGACCTACTGATACCCAGCGACCACCGTCAAGACGCGGCAAACGATCAAATACCGTACGGCGACCTTCTGGGTCATGACGAGTACACAACTCACCTTCCGGCTTGTTGTAAGCCATCACACGGCACACTTCTTCTGAAGATGACACCAGTTGGATGTTGTGGCCATCAATGCGAACACTGACTGACAGATCATCCAGTCGGTCGCCGAGTTTGGCTACCTTACCGTCGATACTAACTCGACCGTTCTGGATCATTAATTCGATTTCTCGGCGAGAACCCTGGCCAGAACGCGCCAGTACCTTCTGTAATTTTTCACTCATTAGACAAACCTTTGTCGCCTTCACAGGCGTCGAAATATCATCATGCTTTAAGCCATCTTAAAGCGATGGCGGATTATGCCAAAAGCTTAGCTGAGATACCACAGAAAACACCGTAAACATGCGGTATTTCCTATCATACCTCACCCACTAAACAATCAGATGCATACCAACAGATGAACAGGAAGATCACTCAAATGGCGATGGATCACCGGCGCCAACCCGTGCTACTTCCATGCCATCATTACTGAAGTCAATCACCGTAGTCGGTTGCTCACCGAGGTATCCGCCATTGATAATCAAATCCACCGCATGCTCTAGCTTGTCGCGGATATCTTCTGGATCAGCTTCGGTGGTTTCGTTACCCGGTAAGATCAATGATGTCGACATCATCGGTTCACCCAGCGCATCAAGCAAGGCCAATGCAATTGCATTATCGGGCACACGAATACCAATGGTTTTTCGCTTCGGATTCATTAAACGGCGCGGTACTTCCTTGGTGCCCTTGAAAATGAAGGTGTAGGCGCCCGGCGTGTTGTTACGTAACAAGCGAAATGCTGCATTATCAACGCGGGCATACAAAGATAACTCAGAAAGATCACGGCATAGCAGGGTAAAATTGTGCTTATCGTTCAAACGGCGGATCTGACAGATCCGCTCCAATGCCGATTTATTCTCCAACTGGCAACCAAGGGCATAACCAGAATCGGTAGGGTAAACGATCACCCCACCATTGCGGATGATTGCCACGGCCTGGTTGATCAGGCGTACTTGCGGCGTTTCAGGGTGAACATAAAAAAACTGACTCATTCTTCCTCCATAGGAAATGCAGCCTAATCGCGCACTTCCTCATCTATGCGTTTCTTCTCAACGCTCCAGTCCTGCCAGACTTCCGTTACCCCCTTGGGCAACCACAGGTTGCGACCAAGTTCGGTCCATGGCGAGGCATAATGAAAATCAGAGCCTTGTGAAGCGAGTAACTTATAATCCATCGAGTAATCCCCGAGCAGGCGTCGCTCCTGAGGTGACTGTTGAGGCTGAGATACTTCCATGGCATCCCCTTTAGCTTCAACAAACGCGCTTAGCATGCGTTTTTGCCATTTCGCAGTCATGTTGTAACGGCCCGGATGGGCCAGCACCGCCTGTCCGCCAGCTTGATGGATAGCCTCTACGGCCTCAGCCATCGAGCACCAATTCGGCGGCACATAACCAGGGTTATTGCGGGTTAGGAATTTTTTAAACACAGCCTGCATCGTTTTGGCGTAACCTTGCTCGACAATCCACTGGGCAAAATGGGACCGGGTTAAGGTTGCACCATTGGCAATCGCCTTGGCCCCTTCCAGTGCCCCCGGCATCCGGTTTTTCTCTAGGCGCTCCCCCATCATGACAGCACGCTCTGCCCGGCGCTGAAACTGCTCTTCTATCAAGCGAACCATGACAGGGTGTTCAGGGTCAATATTCAAACCGACAATGTGAATATCAAAATTTTGCCAAAGTGTCGATATTTCAATGCCTTTGATGAGAGTTAGAGGCAGTTTTTTAGCCTCTATTGCCTGCTCGGCAGCGGCGAGACCTGCCACTGTATCATGGTCGGTAATGGCCAAGACATCGACGCGGCGCTCTACCGCACGCGAAACAAGTTCTTCCGGTGACAGCCGTCCGTCTGATGCGGTGGTATGGCTGTGTAAATCAAACAACATAAATTATCTTCTTGACTTTACATTAACGAACTAGTCTACTAGTACGCAGTTACCCAGTATTACACTGAAAGGATATTTACATGGTACAGCAAATTCATCATCAGCTCCGCGCTTTCTCAATTTGGTGGTGGCACTTCCCAACGCGGGTGGTGTGATTAGCTGTGCCTTAAACAGATAACACAAACCCGCCTTGACGCGGGTTTTTTTGTAGCCAAATTCAGCCAAAAAAGAATTTTACCAGAGCGCCACCATCAACCAGCGCCCTGAAAAGGAAAAGAATATGATCATCGTACTCAAGCCAAATGCAACTGAACAACAAGCCAAAGAAATCCTTGCCCGCATCGAAGAAGCCGGTCTAAAGCCACTCTACATGCCGGGTGTTGAGCGTATTGTCCTCGGTGCGCTAGGCGATGAGCGTGTTCTCCAGCAACTTCACCTTGACGCTTACCCGTGTGTAGAAAACGTCAAACCTATCCTGACCAAATACAAAATGGTGAGCCGTGAAGTGCAAGCCCACGACACCGTGGTACGCTTTGGCAATGCCGCTGTTGGCGGTGACAAGTTTGCCGTTATCGCCGGTCCTTGCTCTGTGGAATCGGAAGAGCAGCTTCTGAGTGTAGCCGAAATGGTGAAGAAACACGGTGCCGTAGCCCTTCGCGGTGGCGCCTACAAACCACGTACCAGCCCATATGATTTTCAGGGCATGGGCGTTGAGGGTTTGAAACTGCTGAAACAGGCCAATGAACAGCTGGGTATCCCGACCGTATCGGAAGTGATGGAAGTCAGCCAGATGGATTCGATGTGTGAATATATTGACTGTCTTCAGATTGGCGCACGCAATATGCAGAACTACGCCCTGCTAAAAGCAGTCGGTGAAAGCAACAAACCGGTCTTGCTCAAACGCGGACTTTCAGCCACTATCGAGGAGCTGTTACTCGCGGCGGAATATATCTACGATGCAGGCAACCCGAATATTATCCTGTGTGAGCGTGGAATCCGTACCTACGAGACAGCAACACGTAACACATTGGATTTGAACGCAGTGGCTTACCTTAAGCAACGTACCCACCTACCGGTCGTTGTTGACCCTAGCCACGGTACCGGCGTCCGTGAACTGGTGATCCCACTATCACGTGCCGCTGCAGCTGTTGGTGCTGATGGTATTATCGTCGAATCACACCTTAACCCGTGTGAAGCCTTGTCGGACGGCCACCAGGCACTGACCGGTCCAATGTTTGAACAGTTGATGCAAGAGTTAAAACCGTTTGTAGAAGCGGCAGGGAGAACGCTGTGAATACTACCCCACTAGGTGTCGGCGAGCTGGAACTACTCAGCCTCGATGTACCCTATGTTGCGGATCCGACGGAGCTATATTACTCCGTCTGTGGCGACCGCCCACATAACCTATTGCTAGAGTCGGCTGAGATCGACTCCAAACAAGACCTGAAGAGTTTAATGCTCATTGATGCGGCAGTGCGGATTGTCTGCCGCGGCAAGGTGGTCACCCTTGAGGCCCTGACCGATAACGGCCTGAATGTACTGCAAACATTGGAAGGCAAGATGCCGACCGATATCAATGCAGCACGCCAAGGCCGCGAACTAACACTGACCTTCCCGTCGGCAGAGCGCACCTTGGATGAAGACAGTCGCTTGCGCCAAACGTCATCGTTTGACGCGCTGCGAATGATCCAGCATGCCTTTAACATTACCGGTCATCCTCGCGAAGCCTTATTCCTAGGTGGCCTGTTTGCCTATGACGTGGTTGACGGCTTTGAGCCGTTACCTAGCGTCAAGCAAGATAACCGCTGCCCGGATTACCTGTTCTACATTGCAGAAACCCTGCTGGTCATCGACCACCAGCGTCGCAAAGGCAAGCTTCAGGCAACCCTGTTCGGGGGAGATGAGTACACCTCGAGCTATTTCGAGCTGAGCCGTCGCCTACAGCACATCAAAGAAGCCTGTCTGGAGCCAATGCCGCTCCCTGCTGCCGTGCTACTGGATGAATGCGAGCCGGTCGCCAGTGTAAGCGATGAAGATTTTTGCCAGCAGGTCGTTGATCTGAAAGAACATGTTATTAAAGGTGATGTGTTCCAGGTGGTACCTTCTCGTCAGTTTACTCTGCCATGTCCGTCACCGCTCAATGCCTACAAAGAACTGAAGGTCGGCAACCCAAGCCCATACATGTTCTACCTGCAAGACGCTGATTTCACTGTTTTTGGCGCCTCTCCGGAAAGTGCACTCAAATACTGTACCGAGAGTAACCAAATTGAGATCTACCCGATTGCCGGTACACGGCACCGCGGTAAGAATGCTGATGGCTCTATCAACCTCGACCTTGATGGCCGTATTGAGCTTGAACTGCGCTGCGACATGAAAGAGAACGCCGAGCACATGATGCTGGTTGACTTGGCCCGTAACGATGTTGCCCGTATCAGCGAGCCGGGTAGCCGCTATGTCGCCGATTTACTCGCGGTAGACCGCTACAGCCATGTAATGCATTTGGTCTCACGCGTTGTCGGCCAGCTACGCGGCGATCTGGACGCCCTGCACGCTTACCAAGCCTGTATGAACATGGGTACCCTGACTGGCGCACCGAAAATCCGTGCCATGCAGCTTATTCGTGAAGTCGAACAACGCCGCCGAGGTACTTATGGTGGTGCTGTCGGTTACCTGACCGGCCATGGTGATATGGATACCTGTATTGTGATCCGCTCGGCCTATGTCGAAGATGGCGAAGCCAGTGTTCAGGCGGGTGCTGGCGTGGTTTATGACTCCATACCACAAGCTGAAGCTGATGAGACCCGTGGGAAAGCGCAGGCGGTGATCGCCGCGATTCGCAAGGCACACCGTGCACCGATTGCCAATGAGCACAATGCCAGTACCACCAATGCAAGCAAATCGCGCTAAGGAGCCACTGATGTCCCAACCCCATATTGTACTGCTTGATAACTTTGACTCCTTTACCTACAACCTGGTTGATCAATTCCGCTCGCTAGGTTGTGAAGTAACCATTTACCGCAACAGCCTGACGGTCGAACAAATGGAGCAGGCGTTGGCAGAAAAGAGCAATCCGGTACTGGTGCTGTCACCGGGCCCGGGCGCACCCGCTGATGCAGGCTGTATGCCAGAGCTGATCAAGCAGGTTCGCGGCAAAGTGCCGATGATCGGCATTTGTCTTGGCCATCAGGCCATTGTTGAAGCTTATGGCGGTAAGGTTTCGGGTGCAGGCGAAATCGTCCATGGCAAGTCAGCCATGATGAGCCACACCGGCCACGACGTCTTCGGCGAACTGCCAAGCCCATTGTCAATTGCCCGCTATCACTCACTGGTTGCCGAAACGGTACCAGAGAGCCTGAATATCATTGCCGATGTCAACGGCTTGGTCATGGCGGTGACCAACGATGAGGATCGGGTGTGTGGCTACCAGTTCCACCCTGAGTCAATCCTCACCACCCAAGGAGCCCAGCTACTGACCAATACGCTGGAGTGGGTCACATCGTCACCGACCGACAATAATGAGCCGAACCAATAATCAGCCGGTATAGACAACAAGGATTTTATTTATGGATGCGACCATCTACACCATTGCCAACAAGCTTTATGACCAGCAAGCATTGACCCAAGAAGAAAGCCAAACCCTGTTTGATGCCATCATCAAGGGTGAAGTCGAGCCTGTACTGTTGTCTGCAGTATTGACGGCACTGAAAATCAAAGGCGAAACGCCGGCAGAAATCGCCGGAGCAGCCAAGGCATTACTGGCCAACGCCAATCCGTTCCCAAGCCCTCAATACGACTTTGCCGATATCGTCGGGACTGGCGGTGACGGAGCCAACACCATCAATATCTCAACCACGGCGGCTTTTGTTGCAGCAGCGTGTGGCGTAAAGGTAGCCAAGCACGGCAACCGCGGCGTATCGAGCAAGTCGGGATCTTCAGATCTACTTGATAAGTTCGGCATTAATCTCGCTATGAAACCAGAAACAGCCCGTGAAGCCCTTGACGAACTGGGCGTGTGTTTCTTGTTTGCCCCTGAGTACCATGGTGGTGTTCGCCATGCGATGCCAGTTCGCCAGACCCTGAAAACCCGCACAATTTTCAACGTACTAGGTCCATTAATTAACCCTGCTCGCCCTAACATCGAGCTGATGGGTGTATACGATGCTTCACTGGTGCGTCCGATTGCCGAAACCATGGCCGCCATGGGCATGAAACGCGCCGCCGTTGTTCACGGCAGCGGCTTGGATGAAGTCGCTATCCATGGCGAGACCACGGTCGCTGAAATCATCAATGGTGAGATCACCGAATATACCTTAACGCCGGCTGATTTCGGCCTGGAAAGCCACCCGCTTGAGGCAATCAAGGGTGGAGAGCCTGACGAAAACCGTGCCATTATTACCCATATCCTGACTGGTAAAGGGACTGATGCCCAAATGGGAGCAGTTGCGGTCAACGTCGCTCTTCTGCTTCGCCTATTCGGCCATGAAGATCTCAAAGCCAATACCGAGAAAGCAATCAATGTCATGAAGTCTGGCAAAGCCTTTGAGCTTGTCGGCCAACTAGCAGCACGAGGTTAAACATGGAAACGGTTCTAGCAAAAATTGTCGCTGACAAACGTATCTGGGTTGATGCACGCAAAGCCGAGCAACCGCTCGAGACGTTCAAAGATAGCCTGAAGCCAAGCGATCGCAGCTTCTACGACGCGCTCTCGGGTGATCAGGCGGCATTTATTCTGGAATGTAAAAAAGCGTCACCGTCCAAAGGTTTGATCCGCCAAGATTTCGACCTCGGCATGATTGCCAAGGTGTACAACGGCCATGCCAGTGCTATCTCTGTACTGACCGACGAAAAATATTTTCAGGGTAACTTTGATTTCCTACCAGTGGTACGAAACCAAGTTCGCCAACCTGTGCTGTGCAAAGACTTCATGATTGATACTTATCAGGTCTACTTGGCGCGCCACTACAATGCCGATGCCATTTTGCTGATGCTGTCGGTATTGAACGACGATGAGTACCGTGAGTTGGCCGCGGTTGCCAAGCAGCTTAGCCTAGGGATCCTAACCGAAGTCAGCAACGAAGAAGAGCTGGAACGTGCCATTGCCCTCAAGGCCAAGGTCGTGGGGATCAACAACCGCAACCTGCGTGACCTCAGCATCGACCTGAACCGCACCAAAGAGCTGGCCCCTCGCCTACCGGAAGAAACCATTGTGATTTCCGAATCGGGGATCTACAACCACCAGCAGGTACGTGAGCTGTCAGCTTACGCCAACGGCTTTTTGATCGGCAGTTCGCTGATGGCAGAAGACAACATCGAGATGGCAGTTCGTCGCGTCCTGCTTGGCGAGAACAAGGTCTGCGGCCTGACCCAAGCTGACGATGCGGCAGCCGCTTACCAAAGCGGAGCCGTCTACGGTGGCCTGATTTTTGTCTCCGGTTCACCACGCCAGGTTGATATCGAGCAAGCCCGTATGGTAATGAGTGGCGCACCACTGAAATATGTTGGTGTTTTCCGTAACGCCGATCCACAAGCGGTGACCAAGGCAGCAAAAGCGCTCTCGCTATCAGCTGTTCAGCTCCATGGCGATGAAGATCATGATTATGTTACGGCTTTGAAGGGCCAACTGCCCGCTGAGTGTGAAATCTGGAAAGCACACGGTGTAACCGATAATGCACCGGTATTGACGGAATGGCAGGTCGACCGCCACTTGCTCGACAGCAAGGTTGGAAGCCAGTCTGGCGGAACAGGCATTGCCTTTGACTGGAGCCTGATCCCCGATGAGCAAAAACAAATCACCATGCTCGCCGGAGGGCTTAATCCAGACAATGTCTGTGAAGCGGCAAACCTTGGTTGCCAAGGACTCGATTTGAACTCCGGGGTAGAAAGCGAGCCCGGCAAAAAAGACCCAACGAAATTGAAAGCGGCTTTCGCGGCTATCAGAAAGTATTAAGGAAAATAAACCATGAGTAAGATAAGTGCCTACTTCGGCGAGTTCGGTGGTCAATACGTACCACAGATCCTCGTCCCTGCATTGGACCAACTAGAAGCCGCTTTTACCGAAGCCCAGCAAGATCCTGAGTTCCAAAAAGAGTTTATCGACCTACTAAAAGATTACGCAGGTCGCCCTACTGCTCTGACGTTATGCCAGAACCTCACCAAGGGCACTAAGACGAAGCTGTACCTAAAGCGTGAAGATTTGCTGCACGGCGGTGCGCACAAAACTAACCAGGTACTTGGTCAAGCACTGCTGGCTAAGCGCATGGGCAAAGACGAGATCATTGCCGAAACCGGTGCTGGTCAGCACGGTGTAGCAACCGCCCTAGCCTGTGCACTACTAGGTCTAAAGTGTCGCGTCTATATGGGCGCCAAAGACGTTGAACGCCAAAGCCCAAACGTGTTCCGTATGAAGTTAATGGGCGCAAAAGTGATCCCTGTACACTCTGGTTCGGCGACCTTAAAAGATGCATGTAACGAAGCGATGCGTGACTGGACCGCGACGTATGACAAGGCGCACTACCTGCTGGGGACCGCTGCCGGCCCTCACCCATTCCCGACTATCGTACGTGAATTCCAGCACATCATCGGCGAAGAAACTAAAGCACAGATCCTTGAGAAAGAAGGCCGACTGCCTGATGCGGTTATCGCCTGTGTCGGCGGTGGCTCTAACGCTATCGGTATGTTCTCTGATTTCATCCAAGAGGAAAATGTAGGCCTGATCGGCGTCGAACCGGCTGGTAAAGGGCTAGATACCGACATGCACGGCGCACCACTGAAGCACGGTAAACTGGGTATTTTCTTTGGTATGAAAGCCCCTTTGATGCAGGACGAACATGGCCAGGTTGAAGAGTCTTACTCGGTATCAGCAGGTCTGGACTTCCCATCGGTTGGCCCACAGCACGCCCACCTCAATGCCATTGGCCGCGCGACTTACGAAGCGGTTACCGATGACGAGGCACTTGATGCTTTCCAAGAGCTGGCTCGCAGCGAAGGGATCATCCCAGCACTTGAGTCCGCTCACGCACTGGCCCATGCCTTGAAGATGATTAAAGAAGATCCAGAGAAAGAACAGCTACTGGTCGTTAACCTGTCAGGCCGTGGCGATAAAGATATTTTCACTGTACACGATATTTTAGACGCAAAAGGAGTGCTGTAATGGATCGTTACCAAGCCCAATTTGAACGCCTGGCGGCGAAACGCGAAGGCGCATTTGTTCCTTTTGTCACTATCGGTGATCCGAATCCGGAACAATCATTGAAAGTTATCGAGACCTTAGTAGAAGCAGGCGCTGATGCCCTTGAACTGGGGATCCCATTCTCCGATCCTCTGGCTGATGGCCCAACGATTCAAGGCGCAACTATCCGTGCCCTTGAATCTGGCACCACTCCAACGGTCTGCTTTGATCTGCTGAGCCAAATCCGAGCCAAATACCCAGAAATGCCAATCGGCCTGCTGATGTACGCTAACTTGGTGTTTGCCAACGGCATCGAAAACTTCTACCAAAAATGTGCCGAAGCCGGCGTTGACTCGGTATTGGTTGCCGATGTACCGGTGAAAGAATCGGAAGAGTTCCGCCTTGCGGCAGCCAAGTATGGTATCCACCCTATCTTCATCGCGCCACCGAATGCCGATGAAGCTACGCTTAAAACCGTGTCTGAGTTCGGTGGGGGTTACACCTACCTATTATCACGTGCGGGCGTAACGGGGACAGAAACCAAAGCGGGCGCGCCAATCAACCATCTGCTTGATAGCCTCAAGGCACACAATGCACCACCAGCCCTGCTTGGTTTTGGGATTTCCGAACCACAGCAAGTTGCCGACGCAATTGAGTCTGGCGCAGCAGGTGCAATTTCTGGCTCAGCCGTTGTTAAAGTGATTGAGAACAATCTTGATGATCATGATGCGATGCTAAGCGCAATGCACAGCTTTATCAGCAACATGAAAGCAGCTACACGTAAACACTAACAACCTTTAGCTCGCCATTCCCACGACAAGCCGTCCCAAAGTCACTTTGTGGACGGCTTTTTCTATGACACTGAGACCTAATACCAAGCTGATTATGAATCTGTTTGGTAATATTAATCGAGATCAAAGATCTCTTTCCCCTCTCCCAATACAGTAACCAACTTGTTAACACTTGGTGTCGACAGATTACAAGATTGAAAGCTAAAAATATCAATCGAGTAAAAGATCAATTGATCAAGATGATATTTCCGTGTAAAAAAACACGCGCAAAATATCAAACCAATAATTCATACAATTATAAAACAAATTCCTAATATATTTGTGAGCAATATCGAACACAACTGAGGTATCTAACCGTGTTAAAAGAAAAAGGACTGTTTGGCAACATCGGCGTACAAGTCGTGATTGCCATGTGTGTGGGGACCCTCGTCGGTGCGATGATGGGCCAGTCTGCAAGTATGTTTGCCCCGCTGGGGAGCATCTTCATCCACTTGATCAAAATGCTGGTGATCCCACTGGTTGCCGTAGCCATTATCTCAGGAGCTGCCGGACTTGGTAGTAGCCATTCAGCAGGGAAGGTCGGCCTGTCAACGTTGGGCTTTTTCGGCCTAACTTCCGCTGTCGCAGTGGCGCTAGCTCTGTTCATGGGAGCCGTATTCCAGCCAGGTGTCGGCGTCGACATGACTGGCGTGGAAGGCATGTTCTCCAATGTCTATGCCGATAAGGGTGAAATGCCGACGTTCTGGGCTACCGTACTAGGCATGATCCCAACCAACGTTTTCCAGTCTCTGAACGAAGCAAATATCCTTCAAATTTTAGTATTCTGCCTTTTCTTCGGTATTGCCCTTTCTAACCTGGAAAAAGAACGCCGCGACCCGCTGCTCAACGGGGTGAATGCCATTGTCGATGCCATGGTATGGATGATCAACGTAGTGATGAAAATCGCTCCTCTGGGTGTCTTTGGCCTGATGGCTGATGCCGTCGGTACCTTTGGCTTTGGTGCCTTAATGGTGGTATTCAAGCTCTTTGTGGTCTACGTCATTGCGATTCTGATCTACGGCTTTATCTTCTATCCCGCCATGATCAAGGTATTCAGCAAAACCTCTCCGCTTAAGTTCCTATCAGCAATGAAAAAGCCACAAGCCGTCGCGTTATCTACGGCTTCTTCAATGGCGACCCTGCCGGTCACTATGGAAGTGTGTGAAGAAGAACTTGGCGTGAAAAACTCTACCGCCTCGTTTGTGCTCCCGCTAGGCGCTACCATCAACATGAGTGGCAATGCTATTTACTACGGCTTGGTGGCGGTCTTCTTTGCCCAGATGTTCAATATCGAACTGGGTATGGGTGCTTACATGGCCATCATCATTACCTCAACCCTAGGTGCTATCGGCCAGGCGGGTGTACCGGGACCGTCGTTCTTGGTGGTTGCCGTATTGCTCGCCGCAGGGATCCCAATCGAAGGCCTACCGCTGCTGTTTGCCCTTGATCGCATCTTTGACATGATCCGTACCGCCCTGAACATTACTGGTGATGCAGCGTGTGCCGTTATTGTCGATAATATGATTAATGATGCACCTCAGGACACACCAGAGCCGGAATCAAGCCACCGCAGCTAACGAGCAAGCATGCCCGGAGCTAAGCGCAGAACTTAGCTCGGCTCCACCTGAAGTAAACACGAAGCGCTGTAGGGTAAAACCTGCAGCTTTTTGCTTATTAATATATGATAGCCAAATAATTCCATGGTTATGGCTCCCAATATGAAGCAACTGATTGATTTTATTCCTCTCATCATATTTTTTATTCTCTATAAAACCCATGATATCTATGTCGGGACCGGGGCGTTGATTATCGCTACAGCCATTCAACTCGTTGTAACTTGGATGCTGTATAAAAAGGTAGAAAAGATGCAGCTGGTGACATTTGTCATCGTTGCTGTGTTTGGCGGACTAACAATTTTCATGCACGATGAAAACTTCATCAAATGGAAAGTCACCATTGTGTACGGTATTTTTGCCGTAGGACTCGCAATCAGCCAATTGTTGGGTAAGCCGCTGATAAAAGGCATGTTAGGCAAAGAGCTCAGCCTACCGGATAGAGTCTGGAACCGAATCAATGGCGCTTGGGCACTATTTTTCGTTGTATGTGCCGTCGTGAATGTCTATATTGCTTTTCGTTTACCGCTGGATGTGTGGGTTAATTTCAAAGTATTCGGTCTATTAATCCTGACTTTGATCTTCACCATTGCCACTGGCGGCTATATTTACCACCATATGCCAAAAGAACCCGATTCAGAGTAATACAGAGTCGCATCATGACATCAGAAAATAATATTCCTCGCGGGCAATTGTTGCTTCGCACTCTTGCTATGCCAGCCGACACAAATGCCAACGGTGATATCTTCGGCGGCTGGATCATGTCACAACTCGATCTTGCCGGTGGTATCCTCGCCAAAGAAATATCAAGTGGCCGTATCGTCACCGTTTCGGTATCTAGCATTACCTTCAAAAAGCCTGTTAGCGTGGGCGATGTAGTATGTGTCTATGGCGAGTGCACCAAAATCGGCCGTACTTCAATGAACATTAACCTTGAGGTATGGATTAAGCCGGTACGTGAAGATAATATCGAAGACCGCTTCATGGTATGCGACGCGACATTCAATTATGTCGCCATCGATGCCGAGGGTAGACCACGTCCAGTGCAAAAAAAATAATACCTACTCGGGTAAGCCACTACAGTCAGTATTACGCCTGATCAATGACTTAAGCAGGTAGGTATGATGTCAAATTTGGCAAAGATCCGCAAAAAAGCCCTAACATAATGCTAGGGCTTTTTTTTTCCTTTATGATAGGAAAAATTTATCACACATTACCGTATCCCTAAGTTACACCAACGTATATTGAGATCGGTAAATACAAGGAGATAGTTACATGTGGTACGTTATTTTTTCCCAGGATGTCGAAAACAGCCTTGCAAGCCGTATGAGCGTACGTGAAAAACATTTAGCACGCCTGAAAGATCTCCAAGAGCAAGGTCGCTTGCTGGTTGCCGGACCGATGCCTGCTATCGACAGTGAAAACCCTGGTGAAGCCGGTTTTACAGGCTCAACTGTAATTGCCGAATTCAGCTCCTTGGACGATGCCCAAACTTGGGCCGATGCCGATCCGTACATCGAAGCCGGTGTCTACGAGAAGGTTATCGTCAAACCGTTCAAGAAAGTTCTTCCATAACCCGTAATTTGAGATCCCCACGTTATGCTAAAACGCACCCTCGTTTTATTAGCCGCTGTCTTGTTAGCAGGCTGTGCTTCAAATAAAGAAGAACAAGCAATCATGGATTTGGCGAAAGCCCGAGCCATGGCTATCAATAACAAAGCCCCATACAAGAAAATTGATCAATACCAGATCATGAAAGCCCAAGCGCGGGAAAAGACAGTAGAAATAACCATCTTGTACGGTGGTGGCGGTAACACCCCACCGACTAAGGCCGCGAAAAGTGCAGCCGTCAACTACTGTAATAACGAAGATCTTAGCCCACTGGTGAGCGAGGGGGTAAGTTACAACATCGTGATTATTGACATGCGTGGCCGCCCTATGGTGACCCAACCGATCACCGCTGAAGTTTGTAGCCAAATCGCAAACTAGCATTAGGGCTGTGAAGACGACATCTAAACAGCCGAATTGAAGCTTCAATCAACGGGTTCCGATGATTTGAAGTCATATACAAAAAACGCCAGCATTGCTGGCGTTTTTGCTATTACATCAACGAGATTACGACCGCTCAAACAACAACACTTTCAAACCACCTTCAGGGTCAATATCCTTGAACTCCGGTGGGTTTTCCAAGCGGTGTTGATAAACAAGCTCAGGCGCTTCCGCAGCCATTCCCTCAATCAAGAAAGACGATGACACACCCGGGTCATTCACACAGGCCAGTACCTGACCATTCTCGGTCAGCAACTCCGGCAAACGGCGTAAGATTTTCTGATAGTCTTTGGTCAAGGCAAAGCTGCCTTTCTGGAACGATGGCGGATCGATAATAATCAGATCATAAGGGCCAAGCTTGCGAACCTTGCCCCACGACTTGAACAACTCATGGCCGAGGAAGCTAACCTTGGACAGGTCGTGCTGATTCAAGTGGTGGTTATCTCGGCCTCGGCTCAAAGCTGCTCTGGCCATATCAAGATTGACCACGTGCTCTGCCCCACCGGCAATAGCCGCGACAGAAAAACCACAGGTATAAGCGAACAGGTTCAACACCCGTTTGCCTTCTGCGTGGCGCATTACCCAGTCACGGCCGCAGCGCATATCCAAGAACAAACCATTATTCTGCTTGCGACCAAGATCCAACTTAAACTTGAGACCATTCTCCATCACGTCCTGATATTCGCTGCTCTCCCCCCACAGTACATCCATCGGTGAACCCTGACGGTCACGGTGGTGGAGCAGTAACGATGTTGCTCCGGACTGTTGCCACACAGGGGTTTCAACCAGCATCTCAAGCATACGATGCAGTTGGACTAAGAATTCGTCAGACGGCTCTTTAAACAGCGAAACAAGGACTTGTCCGCTTAACCAGTCAATAGTCAACTGCTCAAGGCCAGGCCAGCAACGTCCGCGGCCATGGAATAACCGGCGCACTTCATTTGGCGGTGTCGCCAGTTCAGCCATTAGGTGTTGCTCAAGGTTTATTAATGCACTCGGTTCCATAGTTCTACTACGTTGGTCAATTCAGGGGCGGTATTATAGCAGAGCTGAATCAATCCATTCAGCTCAAAACGACATAGTATCAAGCAACCAGCTTGAGATTTTCTTGTTCTGGTTGGCGGCAGCTAGCGAGATGGATATATTCAGCCTGAAGGCGGACTTGGCGTTGGTGGCGGGTGCGATTTTTGACGATTTTACGTTGTCGACGAAATGACGCCAGCCCCCAAAAACGTGATTGGTTCTTTTTTTTCTTCAATCGCATGCGAAGCGATACGGAGCGGGTAAGGCGCATATTAAATCTCGGTCTAGGTAAGTCCTAGACCAGTATTATAAGTGAAACCTTACGGTAATGTCATTGATGATAGGTCAAAATAGCAGCAGTTGGTCGTAGGTTAACAAGGAAAAATACTGGATATAAACAAATTAATATCATTAAGCCCTGTTTTACCACATCAATCTGTCAATTTGTGGTTAAACGGTAACCACCTT
Organism: Photobacterium sp. DNB23_23_1; assembly: GCF_052873815.1. Taxonomy (NCBI): domain Bacteria; kingdom Pseudomonadati; phylum Pseudomonadota; class Gammaproteobacteria; order Vibrionales; family Vibrionaceae; genus Photobacterium; species Photobacterium sp. DNB23_23_1. The sequence continues at coordinate 52,849 of NZ_JBNNXT010000023.1, forward strand.
CACCATTCTCTCTTCCCGGGCGCTTCTTACTTCTTTCCTGGCAAACGCGGCCAAGCCAGCTCCCAAGGTGTAACCCATTCAGCCAACACTTGCTGAGTGTCGGTTAACTTCCATAACTCGCCCTGCGCTGGCTGGCAGATAAATTGCCATTGCTGCTCGGCATAAGGAAAGCGCAGCGCATAAGCGTGAAGATAGCCACGGTCTGCTGGTTCATTGCCATAAATGGTATCACCAGTGATCCCAGAACCAACACTGCGCAGTGCGACACGGATCTGGTGGGTTTTCCCGGTATGTGGCTTACACAAAAACAATCGTCGACCTTGGCCAGCGGCGGCAGAGAAAAACTGGGTAATAGCAGGGTTCTCACGGCTGCTTTCCAGTTTCCAGCTGCTGCGTCGAGAGCGGGTCATATCACCGATTACCACACCTTGTTTTTTCTTTGGCTTCTTGGTGCCAATAGCCAAGTAGAACTTCTCAACATCGCGATTGGCAAAACACGCAGATAACGCAGCGGCAGCTTCACGGTTGCGACCGAGCAATAGCAAACCTGATGTCATCTTATCCAAGCGATGGATGAGGTACAGCTGCTTGTCCCCACTCTGTTTTGCCACTTCCTGCATTAGCATCACATCGCCATCATCTTTGTGTACTGACACCCCAGGGTGCTTATTGATCACAAGAAAGTCTGGGTGGGTATGAAGGATATCGAACATAACAAGCTCATAGCAGATTGGGAGTGCGAAGTATACCGCTTATCGGCCGCATTTCCACAGCCTCCAAGCAATAAAAAACGGGAGCCAATGGCTCCCGCTTTGCTAGTGGTAACTGGGGTTATCGCTTCACTATTTACAACTTCTTAGAAACCAGAGCACCAATACCAATAATGGCGAGGCCCAGTACCATGATTTCACCTTTACCGCTGTCAAAGCCAGCTTTCACACCAGCAATCGCAACAATCGCGATAGCGAATGGGATCACGTACTTCACTAGGTTGTACCATAGGCCAAACAATGGGAACTTGAACTCACCGTCGTTGGTGATTTCTTTCTCAAGCTCGCTACGGTTCAGACGCCAGCCCGCGAAAATACACACCAACATACCGCCAACGGCCAAGAAAATCTTATCGGTTAGCAGGTCGAAGATATCAAACGCACCGGTTTCAAACAGTGTTGGTCCGACACCGCCAAGAGAAAGCGAAGCGAATACACACAAGAAAGCCATGACAGCACTTGCCGAGAATACCGCTGTTGAGCGCTTCATGCCTTTTTCGTCAATCAGGTAAGACACCACAACTTCTAGCAATGATACCGAAGACGTCAGTGCCGCAACACTCAGACCAATAAAGAACAACAGTGCCAGCAATAGACCCACAATGCCGCCCATTTCAGCAAATAGCTGAGGAACAACAACGAAGATCAAACCCGGACCTGCTGCAGGTTCCATGTTGAAGGCAAACATTGCAGGGAACATAGCCACACCAGCAAGGATTGCAACAGAGGTATCCATTGCCGTTACCATTGCTGTGGTTTGCACCAAGTTCTCTTTCTTCTTCAGGTAGCTACCGTATGTGATCATACAACCCATACCTAAGCTCAAAGAGAAGAAAGCCTGACCCAATGCGGCTAGTACAACAGTACTATCGACTTTAGAAAAATCAGGTTTGAACAAGAACTCAAGACCCGCTGACGCACCAGGAAGGCTCATGCCTTTGACCGCTACCAAGATAAGGATAGCGAATAGTAGAGGCATCAACACCTTACCGGCTTTCTCGATACCACCTGAAATCCCTTTGATAACAACCAAGATGTTGAAGATCAGGTAGAGACCCATCCATAACAGAGGTTGAATGGGGTTCGAGATAAAGCCGCCAAAGCTATCACCAATGGCTTCTGGTGTGCTTAGCAAGCCTGTCGCGATTTTATAGATATACGCAATAGCCCAGCCACCGACGACCGGGTAGAAGCCCATAATAAGTAGGCCACTGACCACACCGATCACGCCAACGAATGACCAACGGCGATCAGTTGATTTAAATGCACCTACTGCGGATAGACCTGTTTTACGGCCCACGGCAAATTCAGTCAGCATGACGCTGAAACCGATAAAGATAACGAACAATAGGTAAATAGCTACGAAAGCACCGCCACCACTCTCACCAGCTGTGTATGGGAACTTCCAAATGTTACCAAGACCTACTGCGGATCCTGCCGCGGCCATAACGAAGCCTAATTTTGACCCCCAATTATCACGGGGTTGTGTGGTTGTATTACTAGTAGCCACGTTCTCTCCAAGGTTTTGTTGTGTTTGCTAGAGTTTGCTAGTAATAGGCGTCGAAAATATGTTGTGTAAACTTGTGTGTAAACTTATCTACACACTTATAGGATTGTTATTGACGCTCTATATATGGCAAGTAAAACAGGTTGCGATTAGAATGTGAAGCCCGCGCTTCTAAATTTTGATCATTTACTGTTTTTTTACATCATTTCTTTGTAAATCGCTTATATTTCGCACAAAACACGCGTGCTAATTTCACATTCCTCCTACAATTCAGTGATTTCCTCTTATCAAACTTAGCACATATTTAGCGTGAAATTTCGCTGGTATTCCTCTAGTTTCAATGCAAAATAGAGTAAAACTACAAACTTATAAAAATACGAATGGAACAGTTCTATCAAGTTCTCGCTTGGGCAGGTGTCTTCTTCTATTGGTTGATAATCGCAGCCGTGACTATGCGCATTGTTTTCAAGCGCAGAGTGGTCGGTGTCTCTCTCGCTTGGCTCATGATCATTTATATCATCCCGGTAGGCGGGGTGATCGCTTACCTGTTGTTCGGTGAACTCAATTTAGGTAAGAAACGCGCCCAGCGAGCCAAAATCATGTTTGAGCCTTTCGCTGACTGGTTCCAACGCCTCAATGACTGTCCTGGCCACCAGCCAGAACTGATGAGCGAGCATGCCCGCCCTATTAGCGATTTGTGCGAAAATCGGTTAGGGATCCCAGCGTTGAGTGGCAATAGCCTTTCACTACAAGACTCTCCACAAACAATAATGCGTTCTCTTATCGATGATATCCACCAAGCCAATACCTCTATTCATCTGGAGTTTTACATTTGGCATCCAGGTGGGCTGGCCGATGAAGTAGCTACCGCTTTGATTATGGCGGCCAAGCGGGGGGTTGAGGTCAAGGTGTTGCTAGATGCGGCTGGTAGCATGCGTTTCTTCCGCTCCCATTGGCCAAAACTTATGCGCCATTCCGGCATTGAAATTGTCGAGGCGTTAGCCGTTACGCCATTTAGGATGTTCCTACGCCGGATGGACTTACGCCAGCACCGCAAGATTGTGGTCATTGATGAAAGAGTCGGCTATACCGGATCGATGAATATGGTTGATCCCGCCTATTTCAAAACAGATGCCGGCGTCGGCCAGTGGATCGATGTCATGGTCAGAGTAACCGGGCCGTCTGTTGCGGTACTTAACGGTATCCAAGCGTGGGACTGGGAAGTGGAAACGGGTGACCGATTCTTACCCCAACTTCCCGAATGTTCGCTCCCCAGTCAGGCAGAAGCATCAGATATGATCCAGGTGATCCCATCTGGGCCGGGCATGCCTGATGAGATCATCCACCAAGCGCTGTTACTAAGTATTTACCAAGCCAAAGAAAGTGTAGTGATCACCACGCCGTATTTTGTTCCGAGCGAAAACTTACTGCACGCAATGAAAGGTGCCTCATACCGCGGAGTCACTGTCGATATCATCATCCCCGATAAGAATGACTCAATCATGGTGGAATGGGCCAGCCGCTCCTTATTCTCAGAGCTACTTGCTGCGGGAGTCCGCATTCACCGCTTCCATGGCGGCTTGCTGCACACCAAATCAGTGGTGATCGACAAGACCCATTGCTTAATTGGTACGGTTAACTTGGATATGCGCAGCTTGTGGCTGAACTTCGAAGTGACATTGGCAGTGGATAACGCCGAGTTCACCCAGCAGCTCAACTGGCTGCAGAAAGAATATATGAACGATTCAAGTTTGGTCGATAAAGCCAAGTGGGAGGAGCGGCATATTAGCAACAAGCTGATTGAACAGTTCTTCTATATGTTCAGCCCGCTACTATAGATTGATTGTTCTAGGCTCAAACTACACGCAATAAAAAAGGCCATAACGGCCTTTTTTAATTTCGTCATTTACCAATTCGCTTCACCAGTAAATCCAGTACCAAACGGCTGTCCGCATCACGGATTGTTGGTAACTGGAATCGCGCCTCGCGGGTATCTTTGATTGATACCTTGGCACTGATCAACGTTTCCTCACCTCCCGCTTCAGCCAGGCAGTTACCAAATGCATCAAGAATACGCGAACCACCCCAGAAACGGCTATTACCTTCCAAAGCACAGCTGTTTGCCATCAGCAAAGGGACACCGTAGGTCATCGAGATAAAATCGGTATTGGTTTTCCAGCCCTGTGGGTTAGAGAACTCGTCAGAGACAATATCTGCCGCTGAGTTTACCGGGGCCAACATCAACGCTGGCTTATCCAGCATCGCGAGGTGCGGCAACGCCGGATTCCATAGATCGGCACAAATCAGGGTATGCATCGGCCAGCCTACAATTGGCTCACAAAGTTCAAGTGCTTGACCTTTGCTGTACCACTTAGCTTCTTCCAACCCACCATAATTCGGCAGGTTCAGTTTACGATGTACATGCAGCAATTGGCCGTTTTTCACCATTACCTGAGCATTGTAGAACTCACCGGCCTGATCTTCTTCGATAAAGCCAGCGCTGACCACCATATCACCTGCAGCCTCGCCGAGCTTTTTAAGCAACCGGTGATCAGTACCCATCGCCACATCCAGTGTTTTTTCACGCAGGCTATAGCCTGTTAGCGACAGTTCTGGAAACAACAACACTTCGATGCCTTGCTCGCTAGCCTGCTTGATATAGCTCAGGTGTTTTTCCAAGTTAGCCTCAACATCACCCAGTACAGGCGCGATCTGGGCAATACCGACATGTAATACTTCTTTCGTCATGATAAAAACCTAAAAAAGGCCAGCTTTCGCTGGCCTTTGAATCATTAAGGGCACTCAGTCACTGTTTCACTAGTGCTTACAGCAGACCGTTTTGCTCCAAGAACTGGCGAGAGACACGCTCAATCGACAGACCATCAACATCGACCAGGGCATTAAGGCTCGACATCGTAGTATCGTTCATCAGCGCCGACAGCACGTTAAGCTGCGCTGCCAATTCCGGGTTGGCCGCCAGTGCATCCTGACGGACAACTGGCGTTAGGGCGTAGTTAGGAAAATGATTGCGGTCATCTTTTAGCACATAGAAATCAAACGCTTTTACACGACCGTCGGTGGCGAACACCATTGTGATATCAACCACTTCCTGAGAAAGCGCCTGATAGACCAGGCCAGAGTTCATTTTGCGCAGGTTACGGCGCGGCATCTCAAACTCATACGCTTCAAGCAGTGATTTCAAGCCGTCCTGGCGAGCCGAAAACTCAACGTTACTGGCCATCTGCGCGTCTTTGCCATCTTCAGACTGCAGCCACTCCATCATGTCGCTGATCGACTCAATGCCCTTCTCTTTGGCAAAATCTTTGCGCATTGCCAATGCATAGGTATTGTTCGCTTGTGATGGGTCCAGCCAGATCAGGCCCACTTTTTCATCCAGCGCTTTTACCCGCAGGTAAGTGTCTTCTGGGCTTAGCTTCTCAACCACTTTGTTGAACGTCACCAAACCTGTACCGGTATATTCCCAGTACAAGTCAACCTGGCCGTTCAGCTGTGCGGTACGCAATACGGTTGAACCCATACCGTCACGCTGGTCAACATCATAGCCCAAGCCAGCAAGATATTGCGCCGTCATCGAAGACATGATCAGCTGCTCGGTATAGCCCTTACCACCAACCACCAATTTGCCAGCAGCCTGCGCCGAGGCTGAGCACACCATTACCGAGAACACCATTGCCACGGTAGCCAATAAAGAAGTTACGCGTTTCATCTTTGTTTCACTCCGTGCCATTAGTTACGGTTAGGGTTTACACCCTTGCTCACTATCAGGAAGGTCACAAAACCCAATATCACATCCATGATCAATGCCAATACCGCGGTAGGAATCGCACCCGCCAACATCATAGGCGTATCATAAAGGTCGATACCGGCGAAGATCAGCTCACCCAGACCGGTACCACCAATCTGGAAAGCCAATGGAACCGTACCAATGTTAATAGCAAATGCAGTACGGATACCCGCCATAATGACGTACATCGCGTTTGGCAATTCCACCTTCACCAACTGCTGCATCGGCGTTAGGCCGATACCGGTTGCCGTCTCTTTCAAGTGCGCTGGTACAGAGAGCAAACCGGTGTAGGTATTGCGCAAGATAGGCAACACCGAGGCAAAAGCCAGTGCAAATACTGCAGGCTTGTCACCAATACCCAAGAAGCTCATCGATAGAGCCAGCACAGCCAATGTCGGTACCGTGGTACCAATATTGAAGATCTGCATCACCACGTCTGCCGACTTACGGTAGGACGGACGGCTAAGGATGATACCAACCGGTACACCCACAAGGATCGCGATAGAGCCAGAGATCAACGTCAGCTTGATATGATGGCCCGACAGATACAGGATTTCGTCCCAGTAATAAATAAATTGCTCGACGAAACCTGATGACTGCACCCAGATCCCTAACAGGAATACTGTAACCAGCAACAGTGCATTAAAGTAAGGGCTTAAGTTAGTTGACTTCATCCCTTACCCCTTTTTACGGAAACTGGCTCCCAGGTGGTGTGTAATACCACGCTGTGAAATCTCGCCACATAGTTGGCCCTGCTCGTCAACGACAGCCAGCCAGCTAATATCATGGGCAAACATCTTAGAAACAACGGCACGCAAATCCTGCTCTTGTTTCATCAGGATAGGTAGGCCATCGTAATGATCGCTACATAAACCGCGCTGACTCATCGCCACCGACTTGGTGATCATACCAACGGGTTGCTGCTGGTTGTTCACCATCACAATCATGCCGTGACCGTAATCATTCATGCGCTGAAGGGCAACGTCCAGCGAATCACTCGGCGATACCGTTGGTACCTGACGCTCCATCACTTCACCAGCCGTCGATAGCTGAAGGCGCTTCAATGTGCGATCAGTACCAACAAAATCAGAGACAAAGTCAGTCGCAGGGTGAGCCAAAAGTTGGTCTGGGCTTGAATACTGCTCAAGCTGACCATCGCGGAAGATAGCCACTTTGTTAGCCATTTTCACTGCTTCATCAATGTCGTGGGAAACGAACATGATGGTTTTCTTCAGCTCTTTGTTCATCTTCAGGAACTCTTCCTGAATCACTTCGCGGTTAATCGGGTCGATTGCACCAAAAGGTTCATCCATCAAAAGTACTGGTGCATCGGCCGCCAACGCACGGATCACACCCACGCGCTGCTGCTGGCCACCTGAAAGTTCATTCGGGTAACGCTTCATAAAGGCATTGGGATCCAGTGCTACCATATCCAGCAGATCTTTCGCTCGCTGGGTACAACGCTTGGCATCCCAACCCATCAATTTAGGGATCAAACTGATGTTTTCTTCAATGGTCATGTTAGGGAACAGACCGATTTGCTGGATAACATAACCGATGTTACGGCGCAGCGTGACGGTATCGATACCCGTTGTATCTTCGCCGTTGATCAGGACACGGCCAGATGTTGGAGTTACCAAACGGTTGATCATCTTCAGCGTGGTGGTTTTACCACAGCCAGACGGGCCCAGCAGGACACAAATTTCGCCGGTCGGTACTTCCATGTTGATATGATCGGCCGCTGTCACCACACCCTGTGGTGTTTCAAAAACTTTTGTCAGGTTCTCAAGTTGAATCATGAAAACGCCCTCTTAAATTCGTATATCTTTAGCCGTGAACGACGACACCTTTCGGTGTGAATTTCTTCTGAATTTTCGCCAAAACCGTATCGGCAAAGATGGCCAACAGGCTCACAGCTACAGCACCAACAATCAGCTGGCGTGGGTCAGACTGGCTGATCCCTCGGGCAATGAACGTCCCCAAACCACCAGCACCAATGTATGTCGCGATTGCCATAACACCGATATTCATCACGACGGCTGTGCGAACACCCGCCATAATCACCGGGATTGCCAGTGGAATCTCCACTAGTCGCAGGCGCTGCATATTAGTCAGGCCGATTCCCCTTGCCGCTTCGCGCAAGGCTGGGTCAACGTTGTTAATTGCGGTATAGGTATTACGAATAATGGGTAACTGCGAATACAGCAAAACTGCAATCACTGCAGGCAGATAACCAATACCCTGGCCGATAATCGACAGCACGGGGATCATAATCCCGAACAAGGCAATAGACGGGATCGTAATAATAATGGACGCAACGTATAGCACCACATTGGCTACACGCTGATTCTGGGTAATTGCGATACCAATAGGTACCCCTGTCATCAATGCTAGGCCAACCGCCAAGCTAACTAATGACAGATGCTCTACAGTTCGAGAGACAATGACATCCCAGTTGTCCAGAACGAAATTGAAAATTTCCAATTTGCACTCCTGGATTAAAGAGTTGAACACAGATTGTTTATTGATTATTTCCGCTTAAATGCCGGAAACATTGATACAACCACACGGTTGTCAAAACAGGGGCTCCGCCCTGATAGACATGGTTTTCACCATAAGCATCGCTTGTCAGACCAGCAGTCATACAAGCGAAAAAGGAAGGGGGATTCTAGTGAGATAACCTGACTACCTCAAGTTTTTTCAGAAATTATTTTGATCTCACCACCTAATGATGAGCAAAAAACACACACATCACCTTTAAGACCATGATTGTAATGAAAACTTTAAATTCAAAAATACACTGAGTTCATTGTATTTTATTAACAATTCTTTGCCTCAACTCTAAGAGAAGGAACTACAATTAAATGCAGGTAATAACACGGTGGTTGCCAATCCAAGTGCCTTGCACTGACTTGGGTGTATCATTCAGGATGAATAGAGGGAGATCTATGCTAAAAACCCGTTCAAAGCTTATGATGTTTAGTCTTCTTAATTCTTTGGTTATTTTCACGACTTTTTCGGCATGGAGCCAATCTATCCCACTCGCGATTACCGGAAAAAATCCATCCGGTGAAATGCTGACACTAGATCTGACGCGCGGACAACTCGAACAACTCCCTCAAACCACACTATCAACCAATCTGCCTTGGTTAGAGCAAAGCGCCACTTTCGAAGGCGTGCGCCTGCTCACCCTTATCAAGCATTTCGATTTACCGACCAGCAAACTAAAGCTCATTGCGCTCAACGATTATTCCGTCGTCATCAACCATGATTACATCACACAATACAATCCGTTGCTGGCAATAAAAAAAGATGGTCGATATTTAAAAGTGCGCGATTACGGTCCTTATTGGGTCATTATCTCACTCAATGAACACCCGGAAGCCGCCGAAACCAAACACCTTGGCAACATGGTTTGGCAACTGACTGTTATTGAAGCCCACGAGTGAGTCGTACTATGGGAAATTGTCGTAGCCGTAAAATCGCCTCCCTGCTCACTTACATAACCCCCCTGCTTATTATCAGTATTTTGATTGCGGTGGCAGCCTTGAAACGCAATTCAGACACCATTACTAACAGTCAGAATGAAGCAGCATGGTATGTGCTTCAGCTCAACAAGGAATATGCCGAATTTCATCACCAACTGCATCGCTACGCGACCGGCAACAGTGATCACAATGATATGATGTTACAATATGAAATCTTGTGGAGTCGGTTCACAACCATTCTGACCAACACCCATATCAGTCACCTTTATCACTTTGATGGGGCCTACCATCAAATCAGCAAGCAGTTTGCTTATATCCAGTCCATCGAACTTCAACTCATTGACCTTGAACCGGGCGATCCTGAACAAGCATTGATCATGCAAGTAAAAGAACACTACGAGAACCTTGTCGTGTTCCTCAGCCACAAATTCCGTCTTTCTAGCGGTGATCTGTTGAAACGGGTAGAAGCGACTCAAACAATGAAACTACTTATCTATTTCCTGCTATGTGCCATCGTACTGCTAGGCGGGATTTTATGCTGGGCGCTATGGCGCGAATCAACATCCATGCGCAAGCTGGCAATGAGAGATACCCTAACCGGTATCCACAGCCGGTTGTGGCTCAACAATCATCTTAACGAGTTAGTTGATACTCAGCAGCCATTTCGGTTCTACCTTATTGATTTAGATGGTTTCAAGCAGATTAATGATACCCAAGGACACCACATGGGTGATCAACTGCTGAAAGTGGTGGCGAAAAGGCTAACGGCACTCAGCGGGGAGCATTACCACGTCGCCCGTATGGGCGGCGATGAGTTTGCGGTTATCGAGCCCCTTGCGGTACAGCATGGAATCAATATCAGCCAAAAGCTACTCAACAGTTTCCAGCAACCGGCAGTGCTGGATGGCAAGACTTTTTCTATTTCCGCCAGTATCGGTAGCAGTGAATTCCCGCTCAATGCGTCGAGTGTAACTGAAGTACTTCAACAGGCTGACTTCGTAATGTACGAGGTCAAACAGCGAGGCAAAAATGGAGTACAGCACTATGAGATTGGCCACTCTCCTCTAGAAAAAAAGAGGGTAAAAGAGACATTAATGCGTTAACAAACACTTAATCAACACACATGATATTTTGCAAAAATATAGAATAAAATATCTTGAAACCATTTGATTCTATAAAATATATGTTAAGCTATAAATCAATATTAAACTAACCGTTTTAACTAGCAATATAAAAAAACACCTCACAAAATGATTGGATTCACACTTATTCAATTAAATTCTCAACGTACGACAAACCGACTGTATCCCCCATCACATAATAATAACACCCCATCCTGCTATTAATATATGACAATAGAACTCTCAACCTATTTTCATTAGAAAAACTCATTAATACCACCAACGGTCACAATTAACATTACTATCAATGATTTAAAAGTGACGGATGTCATGCGCCCTGCCCTGGGCTATTGTATGACAATAGTATCGTAATATATAAATATTTACGCAAAGCAAATTAGGGAGCTATCAAGTTGATAGCAAAAATGTAGGGTTATAAAGGTTAATAAAAATGAAAAAAATCTTATTATCTCTCATCGCTACTTCCGTAATGATGAGTGCAAACGTAAATGCGAAAACACTAAATCTTGGTCATGCGATGTCATTGGATAATGCAGCACATAAAGGTATGGTGATTTTTGCTGATAAGGTTAAAGAAAAATCCAATGGCGATCTTAACGTCCGTATCTTTCCCAACGCACAATTAGGTTCTGAGCGTGATCAAGCTGAACAAGTGGTAACAGGTGCACTTGATATGGCTAAAATAAACGGCTCATTAGCAGAATCATTTGAACCAACATTTAAAACAGTTTCTATTCCTTTCTTATTTGACAGTATTGAACATAAGCGCCAATTTATGCGAAGCGATACGGCTGAAAAAATGCTGTTATCTAGCGAAGGAAAAGGATTTATCGGCCTAACGTTCTATGATTCAGGCACTCGTAGCTTCTATGGCTCAAAGCCATTTAAAACTCCAGATGACCTTGCAGGGCTAAAAGTCCGTGTTCCTGAGTCACCAACCATGATGGAAATGATTAATTTGCTTGGTGCAAGAGCAACACCGATGCCGTTCACCGAAATTTACACGGGTCTTCAACAAGGCGTCATTGATGCTGCGGAAAACAACGTCTCAAGTTTAGTGGAAATGCGACACACAGAGGTTGCAAACTATTACTCAGTCGATCAGCATACGATGAGCCCTGATTTAATCATTATTTCTGAGTCTACCTGGGCAAGCCTAAAACCTGATCAACAAAAAATCATTAAAGAAGCTGCTGCAGAATCTCTTGAAGAACAAATCAAACTATGGGATAAAATTGAGAACGCTAACGTTGAAAAAGCGAAATCAATTGGTGTTACCTTTGTCGAAGTTGACAAAGATAAGTTCAGGGAAAAAGTTCGCCCAATGCTTGATTCAGCATTAGAAGATCCAAGCCTAAGTTATTACGTTGAGAAAATTCAAACAATGTAAACATTTCAATTGCCCCATGCAATGTATGGGGCAATTTAATAAAAAATATAAATTTGAGTAAGTTTATGCATTCATCTTTTATAAGATTGCGTAAAGCCTTAGATAGCTTTTTGCTTTCAATTTGTGGCATCGCAATTGTTTCTCTTGTATGTACAGTGACCTGGCAAGTTTTCAGTCGTTATGTACTAAATAACCCAAGTACGATTACCGATGAACTCTCTAGATACCTTATGATTTGGCTAGGCCTCCTAGGAGGAAGTTATCTTTTTGGTCGAAAAGGCCACCTCGCGATAACGTTGATGTCTGACAGCATCCCCCCCGTAGCAAATAAGATATTACAGTTAGTCATTAATTTGCTAATCATTATATTTGCAAACTTAGCAATGTTGCGTGGTGGTTGGCTTTTAATTCAGCGAACAATGCAGCAGTTTTCTCCGGCACTACAAATTCCAATGGGATATGTCTATATGATACTCCCTATATCTGCCGTACTTATATCACTCTATATAATTATGAACACTTACGACCTTTTTGCTAAAGAGCATGTGATTAAGGATTAACAATGGATCTTTCTATTGGATTTTGGCTTCTTTGCCTATTTATGGCAATGATCATATTTAGTGTACCAATTGCAATTGCAATTGCTATGTCTTCTCTAATTATTATGTTTACTATTTTGCCATTCGATGTTGCAATAATGACAGCAGGGCAAAAAATAGTAACGGGAATAGACAGTTTTAGTTTACTTGCTATCCCTTTCTTTATACTTGCCGGTAATATCATGAACCGGGGAGGTATCGCTGGTAGATTGGTTAACTTTGCAAAACTGCTCGTTGGCCGGCTTCCTGGCTCATTAGCGCACGTTAACATCTTGTCTAACATGATGTTTGGCGCAGTGTCGGGATCAGCCGTTGCTTCAGCTGCAGCGGTTGGTAAAACACTGTCTCCTGAGCTTCAGAAAGAAGGGTATGATAAATCATTTTCTACGGCGGTAAATGTCGCCTCTTGTCCTGCGGGGCTACTCATTCCACCAAGTAACTCACTAATTGTATTCTCCGTAGTCAGTGGTGGCACATCCGTAGCTGCACTTTTTATTGCTGGTTATGTACCCGGAATATTAATGGGCTTAAGTTGCATGGCCGTCGCATACTTTATTGCAAAGCGCAAAGGCTATGTTCAAAAACATGAAGAAAAAAAATCAATAAAAGATATTTTTAAGATTGTTTGGGATGCAACACCAAGCCTAGGTCTTATTGTTGTCGTTATCGGCGGTATTATTGGTGGCGTTTTCACCGCTACTGAAGGGGCATGTATTGCGGTTTTATATTCATTTATCCTATCGCTTTGCTACCGCTCATTGAATATTAAACTGTTAAAGACCATCTGCATTGAAACAACCGAAATCACGGGGATCATGCTGTTTTTGATTGGTGCATCAACCATCATGTCCTGGGCAATGGCTTTCACTGGTCTACCAGCAATGATCAGTGAATGGATGCTTTCGATATCTGATAATCCTATTATTATATTCATTCTTATGAATGTTATACTGCTGATTATCGGTATGTTCATGGATTTAACACCAGCACTGCTGATATTTACCCCTATATTTATGCCTATTGCGACATCATTGGGAATGCACCCGATACATTTTGCCATGATGATTATCTTTAATTTATGTATAGGTATTGCGACTCCTCCAGTAGGAACAGCATTGTTTGTTGGTTGTAGTGTTAGCGGAGCTAAAATTGAAAGTGTGATTAAGTCAATATTACCATTCTGCTTAGTCTTAATGTTTACTCTCTTACTTATTACATTCATTCCTTCAATCAGTTTATTCCTACCAAAGGCACTTGGTTTAATAAACTAAAAATCGTATATTAACACATGGTGACACTCAATTTTGAGTGTCACCTAATCGTATACATTGAATGAAAGCAATAATTTCATGCAAGGTTTTATAGAATGAGAACGCAATCTTTCAAAATAAAACTGTACTTAATAATAGTTTCAATCATCACCATTACCATTGTTACCTGCTATTTTTCATCTACTCGTTATATCAAGTCAAGTATAAATAACAATGGCGCTCATGCTATTGAAGATAAAATACGACTTATCAGCCATAACATACATGACAAACTCAATTACAGTTTACAACAAGCAGCAACGCTTAATATCCGTTTCATTGATGTTGCAAGCATAGTTAATCAAACAGAGTTTGATAATATAATAAAAGTATCACCTGGTTTTATGTTTGATAAACATGGAATAGTTGATGATGAAGAGCAAATCACCACTCTAGGACGGGTAATAAATCAAAGTAATGGTCAGCTAACCGCAAACAACATTATACTTGAAGATGATAAGTCCTTACTGCAAATTGTGGTTCCCGAAGGAAATAAAAATGGAACTATCTATCTCTTGGATCTACAGTTCATCACAGACACACTATCAAATTCGAGCGGCAACGGGGATTATATCACACTGACAGCTCCTAACGGTTTAGTGGTATTTTCTAACCTTGAATTAGGAGACAACCTTGAAGTCAATTCACATTTCTCTATTCTTGGGGAAAGGTGGATACTGAATGCTTTCCTAGATACTAATGTTACCCAAAACCAGGCTGAAAGTGTCAGCCAACTGATTACAAAGTCACTGTTAATCGCGACAGCGCTTATTATCCCTACCAGTATGTTAATAATCTCAATCTTTCTGAAACCGGTGCAGTCATTACAACAAGTGGTCCAAGACATTGCCAATGGAGAAGGCGATTTAACCCAAAGACTATCAACTCAATCCACTGACGAGTTTGGTAAGATATCACATAATATCAATGCGTTTATTGAGCACCTTCAGCATCTTATTTATGACGTAAGAAATTCTTGCACAGAAACAAGTCAATCAATAAACGTACTAAGCGAGCAGAACCAAAACAACCAAACGTTATTTAGGGCTCATCAATTAGAAGTTGATTCAATTGTCACCTCAATAAATCAAATGAGTGCCTCATCTGAAACGGTAGCCAATGATGCTCAAAAAGCAGTAACCCATACTCAAACAGCAAAAGAAGAAAGTAGTAAATCTAAAAAAATCGTGAGCGAAGCAATATCAAGTATGGATGATTTGCTTCTAGAGGTAGAAAATACATCAAGTGCTATTGTTGCCATGAGTGCTGATACACAAGAGATCGAAAATGTTCTTCAAATTATAGGCGATATAGCAGAACAAACGAATTTACTTGCGCTTAATGCTGCAATTGAAGCGGCTAGGGCTGGTGAGCAAGGTCGAGGTTTTGCAGTCGTTGCTGATGAAGTTAGAGCATTGGCCTCTCGGACTCGGCAAAGTACCAATGAAATAAACCGTATGCTATCAAACCTTCAATTAACAAATACCTCAGTTGTTTCAAATATGGAAATAACGAAAAAACGTTGTAATCAAGCATCGCATCAAACAAACAAGGTCACTGACTCTCTCGACGCCATGACTCGTTTTTCTGAAAATATAAACACACTTGTCACGCAGATTGCAGCATCAGCCAAAGAGCAAAGTGATGTATCTGAAGTTGTAAACCTGAATATGTTATCGATACAAAATATGGTACAAAACTTAGTAAAAAATGGGAAAATCGCTAACGACAGTGTAAAGACTCTCAATACACACAATAATAAATTACTCACCACAGTACAAAAATTTAAAGTGTAATTCCTCACTCAATGTTAATCCAAACATTAACTAATAAACGCCCACCAGTCGGTGGGCGAAAGTAACTTGGATATTGAAATATTTAATACCGTAGTTGAAAAATACTTCCATTGCCGCAGCAAAGATAGAAGAGATCTCTTCGTGACTTGCTTGTTTCTGGTTAGTTAAGCCGCATGCGCATTGTCAGCCAATACAGCAATATCTTCTTCTTTGGCGCCCAACTGCTGAAGACCCGCTGGAATAGCAACATTTTAGATCGTACCGGAATCGCTTCCAGTACAGCATCAGCGCCCTGCTCTGCTGTCATATCTGCCACATTCCCGCCCATCGTTTTGGCTATGTCTTTTAGACGGTCAAGGCATACCTGCACGTTGAAGTTCTCGCATAATTTATAGATTATTTACGATCGCCAGAAAAGTAGTGATTAGTAATGAAAGGATGATCTCATTTAATTTTATTCATTACGATAAATAAAATTAATATCAAGACTATTCATGAGGGTAATATCAGGAAGAAAGAATGATAATTTGAACAATAACAACAAAAAACAGACTGAGTGAGATTATTTTCCAGAATTTGGTCGGGTTCTTACTCTTCAACGGACGCTTACTTGCCTGCTTTAATACCTGAGAGGATGGGTGATAGAGATCGCACACCACTTCAGACAGCGCTTCATAACGCTGACTAGCTTGAGGGAAACAGCCTTTTCTGATCACTACATCCAGCCACATCGGCAAGTCATCACGATAATTCTCCAGAGGTGTATATTCAGGCCATTGGCTTGATGATTGTGATGGTTTAAATGTATTCGGTAATGGATAGGGAAAGTAGCCAGTCAACATCTCATAAATAATGATAGATATTGAATACATATCAGATCTCATAGACACATTCCCACCCAATAAACACTCCGGTGATAAATATTTTATATCTCCTACAGGAACCGTTTCTGTTATGGGTGTACTTAATTCATCAAAATGTTCTGAATAAACGGAGCCAAAGTCAATAATGACAATTTGATCCAATTGATTAACGATCAAGTTTTCTGGCTTAATATCACGGTGAATAAGCCTGTAACGCTGTAAAACCCGAACGGACTTAATTATTTCCTCCGTCATTACCCGTACTTTTTCTAAACCCGGTAAGGGGTTGTCTTCCATCCATTGACGTAGTGATTTGCCTTCTACCCACTCACAAACATGGTAGAGGAAAGAGGAATGACGAGAAAAAGGATAAATCTTCATTATTCTCTGATGGGATACCTGCTCACCAATCCAGCCTTCACGGACAAAGCCTTGCAAGTATTGGTAATCCTCTGCAAAGTTCAGTGAAGGCATCTTCAGCACATAGCGCTTGGTATCAAATTCGCTGACGGCCAAGTAAATATGGCTGCGTGGTCCGCTATGCAACACCCTTAGAATTCGGTACTGATCGATTCGGTTCCCCTCTTCCATAACCGGGGGGATCACCCGCTTTGTCAGTTCCTCGATATACTCATCTACGGTCAGGGAAGGAAGCGACTTCACCTCAAGCAGTAAACTCGACACATTATCCTGGCTTCCGGCATCTAGGGCGGCTTCCACCAACTGCGCTGATTGTTGTTCGACAGGCAGCACTGATGGCGATATAGCCGCTGAAGATAAATGGTGCTGGATCTCCGCTTCTTCCAGCCATTCATGGATCCCATCGGTCGCCAGTAACAGGCGATCGCCTTGTTCTAGGCGTAATTGCTGGAAATCCACTTCAATATGGCTGTCCATACCAAGCGAGCGGGTTAAAAAATATTGCTGGCCATATTGATGGCGACGGTGATCTTGGGTGAGTTGAACCAGTGCCTGATCGCGGTACAAATATACGCGGGTATCCCCCACATGCATAATATAAGCAGTATTAGATTTAATGATCACCGCACAAAAAGTCGTCACCATGCCATTATGCTGCAGTTCACTTTGGCTACCTTGGTGAAACAGCCATTGGTTTAAAGCATTAAGCACTTTTCCTGCTGATTGCTTTACCCCCCACGTATTCGGGGTGGCATAGTATTCTTCGATAAACTGGGTGACGCATAATTGGCTCGCCTGCTGGCCTTGCTCGCTGCAACTCACACCATCGGCAAGGCAGGCAACAATCCCTTTGTGCAAACGCTCATCACGCTGCTTAGGCTGATAAACCGCGAAGGCATCCTGATTAGAGGGCTTACGCCCCGCCACAGAATGCCCGCCAATATCCAGTTGCAAGGTATTGGTTTCCTTGACCTGTTGATGGTTTTCCCGCTTCAAGTTAACCGTTGCCTTTGACTGCACTATCTCGCTCATACACATCACCCTTCAGGCTAGTTAACCGGCTTACTCAACGGTTGCCGAGTAAGCCGGAAAAGCTTATCGATTGGCGACATCAATCATCATGATACTGCCGTCTTCATTCACCTCTGCAATCTGCCCACTTGGCTCTTCCATCATCAGCAAGGTGATAAAGCCAATCACTGCCGTTGCTGCAATGACATAAAAGAAAGTGCTGTAATCAACTAACGATAAAATGGTGAGGTAGCACACGGCCCCGACATTACCATAGGCACCGGTCATCCCGGCGATCTGTCCAGTCATCCGGCGCTTGATCAGTGGTACGGTGGCAAAAACAGCCCCTTCACCCGACTGGACGAAGAAAGAGCATGCCATCGCGGCAACCACTGCTAACCATACCGGCCAGCTGCTGTCGACCTGGCCCATCAAGAAGTAACCGGCAGCCAAACCGGCAGTCAAGATAAGCAAGGTGGGTTTACGGCCAAACTTATCAGAGATCCAGCCACCGCCAGGACGAGACATTAGGTTCATAAAGGCATAGGCAGACGCAACCATCCCAGCCATCACGGGGGTCAGCTCAAAAGTTTCCGAAAAAAACAGCGGCAACATTGAGACGACTGCCAGTTCAGAGCCAAAGGTCGCAAAGTACAACACATTCAACACCGCAACCTGCTTGAACTTGTAGCGATGTACCTCGGGAACCGGCTTTTCAAACACATTTTTATTAACGCGCCACACCTGTAGGACTTCGTAGCAGTAAATCAAGGCTAAAACGACATAGGTCCCCATGACGGCACCATCATTAAGCATCCCGATCCCCGACGGTGAAAGTTTCCAAGCCAACAAGGCCAACGCACCATACATAGGCAGTTTCATAAACAGCAATAGAAAGAAATCACCTTTGGACGTCACCTCCATCGCGCCTAATTGCTTCGGCTTAAAATAGGTCGCCCCTTTTGGTGTGTCCGTCACATTGGCGTAGAACACAAAGGAGAAAAGCAGGCTCATCACACCGGTAATGGCCATGGCATAACGCCAACCATCTTCACCACCAAACATAATCGCGACAGTGGGTAAGGTAAAGGCAGCTGCAGCCGAACCAAAGTTACCCCAACCGCCATAAATACCTTCAGCCGTGCCCAGCTCATTATGTGGGAACCACTCAGAGACCAAACGGATCCCAACAACAAACCCAGCACCAATAAACCCGAGCGCGAAACGGGCTATCGCTGCCTGAACAAAACTGTCGGCAAGAGCGAAGACAAAACAGGGAATAGAGCAAACAGCTAACAGTGCGGAATAGACTAATCGTGGCCCGTATTTATCGGTGAGCATACCGATAATTACCCTTGCGGGTATAGTAAATGCCACATTGAGGATCAGCAGGGTCTTTATTTCGGCCGTGGTTAATCCTAATGAACTTTTCACCGATTGAAGTAGTGGAGCGAAGTTGAACCACACAAAAAAGGTAATGAAAAACGCAAACCAGCTGAGGTGGAGGATTTTCATTTTCCCCTTAAACGAGAAGATATTGAACTTGCCTGTTTCTGACATCTTGGTGTTTCCTTTTTATACTGACTTGCCATTAGTATTGCATTGTTCATGCCAAAAAATAAATCTTTACATATCAGCAGATTAAAAACACAAAGATTAAATATAACCACATAAAGCACCAAAATGAATCAAAAACAAAAAATAAGCACCATATTGAGCCAAAATATCAAAATAAAGGAGATAAAGACCACATATAAAAAACAAAAATACCTAACTAAATAGGTGAAGGTATAGAGTAAACATAAAAAATCACAGCTTACGCTGTGATTTTTTGATAAGTCTTACTTTTATGCGCTTATTTGAACATCATCACCCTGGCATCTTACCGAAAAAGTTTTCAAATTCACCTCAGGTAACTCAACGCATTGACCCGTTAACAGATTGAAGTGCTGCTTGTACAAGGGAGAGGCGACAACAATGTCATCCCCTTGCGATCCTAAGATCCCCCGTGACAGTACATTGGCCTTACCAACCGGATCATAATTATCAACCGCATACAATGAATCCGTGCGATGACAATAAAAAATCGCCACTTGCTCATGTCCCCATAGGACACAAACACCCGCGTTTTTGATTAATGCATCTCTATGGCACACGGTATACCACTTTGCCTGCTTCTGCTCCATGCTCACCCCACTTATTTACTTGTTATATCAATGACATTGATCTGCTCTCCGGCGACACCTTGACCCCCCCCTTGCGGTAAGTTAGCCTGTAGGCACCTTTCCGCAGGAGTCTGTGGCCTACGCTGCCCCCGCTCTGACACATAGGCCAGTTGGCTATCTTGCTGGTCGCTATTAATAAAGTGTTTGAAGCGCTGCAGCTTCTCTGGCGATTCCAAGGTAGTTTTCCATTCACACTGATATTGATCGAGCGTGCGAGCCATCTCCTGCTCAAGCTCTTCAGCCAGACCAAGGTGATCATCAACCACCACCTTTTTGAGATAATCCAACCCACCTTCTAAGTTTTCCAACCATACCGATGTTCGCTGCAGACGATCGGCAGTACGGATATAGAACATCAGCAACCGGTCGACATAACTTACCAAGGTATCAGCATCCAAATCAGTGGCGAGCAAATCGGCATGGCGAGGACGCATTCCCCCGTTACCACAGACATACAGGTTCCAACCGTTTTCTGTTGCGATCACTCCAATATCTTTAGACTGGGCTTCCGCACACTCGCGGGTACAGCCTGATACGGCGAATTTGAGTTTATGGGGCGCGCGTAACCCTTTGTAACGATGCTCGAGATCAATGGCAAAGCCGACACTGTCTGCCACACCATAACGGCACCAAGTACTACCGACACAAGATTTGACGGTACGAACCGACTTGCCATAAGCATGGCCAGTCTCAAAGCCAGCATCGATCAACAAACGCCAGATTTCAGGCAACTCATGCAGCTGGGCACCGAACAAATCCACCCGTTGCCCACCGGTGATCTTGGTATAGAGATCGAACTGCTTCGCCACCTCCCCCAACACAATCAACTTGTCCGGAGTGATCTCCCCGCCCGGGATCCTTGGCACAACCGAATAAGTGCCATCCTTTTGCATGTTGCCGAGGAAGATATCATTGGTATCTTGCAGCTCTAGGTGTGAGTCGGCCAATACATAATCATTCCAGTACGACGCCAACATCGAGCCCACAGCAGGTTTACAGATATCACAGCCCAAACCGCTACCATATTCTTTGAGCAAAGCATCAAACGTGGTGATCTTTTTCACTCTGACCAGATCAGCCAGCTCCTGGCGGGAATAGGCAAAGTGTTCACAAATATGATTGCTTACCTCGACGCCCATTGCAGCCAGCTCGACATCCATTACTTGTTTTGCCAATGCCGAACAACCACCACACCCGGTTGAGGCTTTGGTGGCCGTTTTCAAATCGGCCATCGATGAGCAACCATCCGCCACGGCCTGTCTGATTTGCCCTTTGGTCACGTCATAACATGAACATATCGAGGCGCTATCGGGTAGAGCTTCTACACCTAACCCTGCCCCCGCGCCTTCACCTTCGAGCTGTGGCAGAATCAATACCGCCGGATTTTCTGGTAGAGCCATATCATTGAGCTTAATCTGCAGCAGTGACTGGTAATTACTGACATCACCCACCAGCACGGCCCCCAGTACCTTGTCACCACTGGGGGATAGAATTAAGCGCTTATAGACCTGTTCCAAATCATCGCTATAGGTGTAAGACAGCGCGCCAGGTGTTGTACCATTAACATCACCAATACTGGCAACATCGACCCCCAGTAACTTAAGCTTGGTACTCATATCTGCGCCGACAAAAGACAAGCCCGCATCTGGCTGACAGAAATGGTTGGCCAATACTTTTGCCATTTGGTAGCCGGGCGCAACCAGACCAAAAATCCGCTGTTGCCACAGTGCGCATTCACCAATGGCGTAGACATCATCTGCACTGGTCTGGCAATGGTCATCAATCACAATACCGCCCCGCTCTCCGACTTCAAGACCACACTGGCGGGCCAGCGTATCTTGTGGGCGGATCCCCGCCGAGAACACAATCATGTCTGTTTCTAAAAATGAGCCATCAGCAAAGTTCATCCGATAACGGCAGCTTTCACCAGCGACAATCTCTTTCGTGGCCTTTTCGGTATGCACCGATACGCCAAGTGTTGATATTTGGCGAGCGAGCAAGTCTCCCCCGCCCTGATCCAACTGTACCGCCATCAAGCGCGGCGCAAACTCCACCACATGGGTCTCGACTCCCAACTGTTTGAGCGCATTGGCCGCCTCAAGCCCCAACAGCCCGCCCCCCACAACGACACCCACTTGGCTCTGGGATCCTGACTGGGCGATAGCATCCAAGTCTTCGATTGTCCGGTAAACATGGCAATGCGGTTGATCGTTACCGGGAATTGGCGGGACAAAAGGATACGACCCTGTCGCCAGCACCAGTTTGTCATAGTGCTCACGCTGCCCACTTTGGGTAACAATAGTCTTTGCGACAGTATCTATCTCGCTGACTTGCTCATTAAGCAGGTACTCGACCCCATTATTTTGATAATCAATTTCGTTGGCTAACGCCAAATCTTGCGCGCTGTTCCCGCTAAAATAACTACTTAGCTGTACTCGGTCATAGGCCAACCTTGGCTCTTCGGAAAAGGTCAGGATGCTGAACTGCTGTTGCTTGTCCTGAGCCAACATATCTTCAATAAACTTGTGTCCGACCATACCGCTGCCGACCACAATAATTTTTTTCTTATCCATTTCTGCTCTCCCCTGAGCGACTGACTTCACTGCTTACTCTCATTTGATCTCAAGCCGACAGCTGGAGCTGTTGTTCGGCAACCTGGCTAACCCACTGCAGTTGCTCTGATAGGGCAACCACCTCACCGACAACAATCAAAGCCGGTGACACTACCTGATGGCTCGCTACCAGTTCAGGTAAATGCTGCAATAGTCCGGTCACTGTCCGTTGCTCAGGACAACACCCTTTCTCGACCAAGGCCACAGGGGTATTAGGATCCGCCCCACCAGCAAGCAGCTTTTCGCGGATCATGGCTGATTTACTGACCCCCATATAAAACACTAAGGTATGATCAAGTTGCGCCAGCGCTTGCCAATTAAGATCCAAGGACTGCTCAGCATGCCCGGTAACAAAAGTACACCCTTGTGAATACCCCCTGTGCGTCAACGGAATACCGGCATAGCTGGTGCAGCCAGCAGCAGCCGTGATCCCCGGTACAACCTCTACATGCACATCAGCGGCTTTCAGTGCCAGCATCTCTTCACTACCACGGCCAAAGACAAAGGCATCACCACCTTTGAGGCGACAAACCTTCTTGCCTTGCCAGGCCAATTTCACCAACAACTCATTGATTGCTTCTTGGCTGACACTGTGTTCTCCCTTTGCCTTACCGACATACAAAGCTTGGGTACCCGCAGGAAAGCGTGCCCGTATCTCCTTGCTCACGAGGCGGTCATAGACAATGACATCCGCCTGCTCAATACTTTCCAACGCCTTAAGCGTCAGCAACATAGGATCACCCGGCCCGGCACCGACCAAGTCCACTTTTCCGACCCTACCCCCAGTTAAGGGCGATGCTCCTATCTGGACACTCTCTGCTGGGTACACCCCAGTACGTACTCTGATCGTTGGCATACATCACCTATGCGTTCATATCCGTTTAAACTGTTACCAAGGTAGTGAGCAAAGACAGTGCCAGTTCCAACTAATCACAACCAATTGCAACTATAAATATTTTCAAGCTACTGTTATTAATGCCTTTAATTTTAAAACCTCAAACATGCAGCGATAGCAACAGCAGCTTAGCTCCTCCTCCCGCTGCCCAGTCCCCGTGCAATAAAAGCCCTGTTTCGCACCAAAATAGCCATCCAACCAGCATTTTATGTAAGCACACATACCACTTTAGGGGTATAAGCAGAACTTTCAACCACAAATAAAACAAACAACCATCTAATGTGTCGTCCCACTAACCAATACCAGCACCAAGAAAGCTGGCCCAGTTATTGCTCAGCTCTTATTCGATGTACTGATTTTCAAAGCCAAGGAGAACAACAGGTGAGCCAAAAAGAAAATACCTGGATTAAATCGACCTGTGCCTACTGCGGAGTAGGCTGTGGCATTGAAGCGAGAGCAAACAACCGTGGCACATTGGAAGTTCGCGGAGACAGCCAGCACCCCGCCAATTTTGGCAAGCTATGCTCTAAAGGATTAGCCCTAGGAGAGACCGTCGGCATAGAAGGAAGGCTGCTAAAGCCACAAATTAACCAACAGGATGCCTCATGGGAAGAAGCACTGGCTGATGTCGCGGAGCAGTTTAACCGTGTTATAGAACAGCATGGCAAGGAGGCTGTCGCCTTCTACGTCTCGGGGCAGTTACTGACTGAGGATTATTATGTCGCCAATAAACTGATGAAAGGGTTTATTGGTAGTGCCAATATCGATACCAACTCTCGCCTTTGCATGTCTTCCAGTGTCGCTGGGCATAAACGGGCATTCGGAGCTGACATTGTGCCAGGCTGTTATGAAGATCTCGAATTAGCTGACTTAATCATACTAACGGGATCTAATCTGGCTTGGTGTCACCCCATTCTATTTCAGAGAATTCGCGACGCCAAGAACACAAGAAAATGCAAAGTCATCGTGATAGATCCGCGCAGGACACCAACCTGCGACATTGCCGATATGCACCTTCCACTTTTACCGGGCAGCGATGTTGCTTTGTTCAACGGTTTACTGGCATTCCTGAGTGAAAGTAACGCATTGGATTTAGATTATATCGGTGCATCAACCGAGGGGCTGGATCTGGCGCTGGCGACTGCTTTTCGGTTTGGTGATATTGAATCGGTACAAGCTGTGACAGGGCTCGATAAAACGCAGATCCTTGCTTTTTACCAACTTTTTGCCGCCAGCGAAAAAACCGTTACTGTTTACTCGCAGGGCGTCAACCAGTCCACATCGGGTACCGACAAGGTCAACAGTATTCTCAACTGCCATCTGGCGACTGGCCGAGTAGGTAAACCGGGCAGCACGCCCTTCTCCGTAACCGGACAACCCAATGCGATGGGGGGACGCGAGGTTGGCGGACTGGCCAATATGCTGGCTGCCCATATGGACTTTGATAACCCTGAACATACCCAGCAGATCAGCAAATTTTGGCAAACGGACAATTTGGCAACGGCGCCGGGCCTGAAGGCCATTGACATGTTCAACGCCATCGAGAGCGGACAAATCAAGGCCATTTGGATCATTGCAACCAACCCCGCGGTCAGCTTGCCAGACAGCAAACGTATCGAGACCATTTTGGCGAATTGCCCTTATGTGGTGGTATCAGATTGCATGGCCGATACCGACACACTGCGCCATGCCAATGTGGCATTACCCGCCCAAGGCTGGAGTGAAAAGTCTGGCACCGTTACTAACTCGGAACGAAGGATCTCCCGCCAGCGGCGCTTATTACCATCACCGGGCGAGGCCAAACCCGACTGGTGGATCATCAGTGAAGTTGCCAAAAAAATGGGCTTTGGCTATGCCTTCGACTACCAAAATGAAGCCGACATTTTTCGCGAATATACCCAGATGACAACTCTAGGCCAAAAGGAAGTAACGGACAGCGTATCCAGGCACGGTGTCTGTGCACTGTCCAGACCGCTGAACCTGTCAGGGCTAACTGAATTAACAGCAAAACAGTATCACCAAATGCCGCCGCAACAATGGCCAGTTACAACCTATAATCAACCGACGACACGGCTATTTGGCAATGGCGAGTTTGCCACCCCTTCGGGTAAAGCGCAGTTTATTGCTACCGGCTACCGGCCTATAGCAGAGACCACTACCCCAAAATACCCTTTACTGTTAAATTCCGGACGGATACGGGATCACTGGCACACCATGACCCGCAGCGGGTTATCCCCTCGCCTCAGCGAACATATCAGCGAGCCTTACCTCGCCCTGTCGGCACAGGATGCCGAACGTTATTCAATAAAGCCCAACACCTTGGTGAAAGTCACCAGCCGCAAAGGTGAAGTCTTGTTGCGGGCACGACTCAGCAGGGAGTGCCAATCAGGCCAAGTCTTTGCCCCGTTTCATTGGAGCAACTGCACCACCAGCATGGGTAAGGTGGATACGCTTATCGCCGGACACCGTGACCCACTTTCTGGCCAGCCTGAGTTTAAAGCCACTGCGGTAAGCATTGAGCCTTTACCCTACCAAAGTGAAGCGTTGCTGATCACACAAGATAAACTCGCTACAGTGGGTATGAGCTCCCACGCGCATTGGACGAGCCAGCGCACCAATAGCGGCTACCTCTTTCGGCTAACGTCCCAACACCCTCCCGAACAATTACATGCCTGGCTTGCGGCAAACCTTACCAATGATCAGAGCAGTGATCAGGGGAAAGGCCAGCAGCTCATTACGATTGAAGCGAACAATGAAAGTCGTTACGCGCTATTTCAAAACAACCGTATCCACAGTGCCTTTATCGTTAGCGCTGACTTATACCACAGCGATTATGACTACCTGTATACCTTAATCGGCAGACCGCTATCAGATCCGCTCGTGCAAGCCCTGTTTACCGGCAAAGCGCCACCGGGCCATCAAAATGGACGGCTGGTTTGTGCGTGCAAGCAAGTAGGCGTCAAAACGATAGAACAAACGATTCGAGCAAAGTCTTGTTGCTCGGTAAAAGAGATCAGCGATGCAACCCAAGCGGGTACAGGGTGCGGAAGTTGCTTGCCGGAGTTGCAACTGATGCTTGAAGAAATACAGATCAAGCAGGTATAAACGCAAAAAAGCCGCTGATTGCTCAGCGGCTTCTTCTAATGTGGCGGAGAGATAGGGATTTACTTCGCCCTTCGGGCCGTTGCTTTAATGCGCCTTCGGCTAGCAACGTTGTCTCGCTGCGCTCGGCTGAACCCTGTCTAGAGTTCTTCACCCTAATACCAATCTAAGTAAAAATATGATCTAATTGAGGTTACTCTTTCAGACAGTCACATCGCTATGGATAGCCTCAATA
>NZ_JBNNXT010000024.1:0-79512 GCF_052873815.1 Photobacterium sp. DNB23_23_1
CAAAATTGCAGGATCGGCAACGGCATAACTACCCGCCACTTTTGCTGTCGCCACACTCTGGCCACTTCCGCCATTGAATGACCAAGCGCTGATAGAGACATCCGGCTCAGGCCATTCCCCATTACCGCTACCGCTACCACTTCCTCCCCCACCACACCCGGCAATGGATGCAGCAAGCAAACTAATCGAAAACAGTTTCTTATAATTATTCGTGACCGTTATTGTCATCGTCACTTTTCCTCTTTCATCACGCTTAGATATAAACGGCAAAACCGGTAACCCTACGGTTACCGGTTAAATTAATTAAATTATTTGAAGCTCTGGGGAAATAACTCTTCCAAAGATGGGTTGGGGTGACGCTCCAATGGTGCGTCACGCCATTCTTTCAGTGGTGGCACACCATATTCGTCCTGCAGCTCAGCCAAGCGGTTGATAAGTCGCCCGACGTCTTCCTTATAGCGGGGGTCATCAATGGCGGAAGTGGCCAGAGTGTGGCGACAGCAAAAGTGGCGGGTAGTTATGCCGTTGCCGATCCTGCAATTTTGAATATCGAAATTAGGGATATTCATCAAACGCTGAAGCACCGTATTGAGGCGGCGAATATCGTGGACTTGCTACCCGATATGAACCTTAATCACGACACGGCTTTGTGTGGAATGACATTCACTCCGTCGGGTCGTTTTCTCTACCTTGCCGTGTGTGACAGTGAGGGTGGTCAAAAGGATGATGCGATCCTGGCCTATAACACCAACACTGACGAATTGACTGTTTTTCACCGCTTATCCCTGCAGGAAAAAGGCGCGGGTAATTTAGTGCGCGTCGGTATGAACTATTTCTCGTCGACCCTATTTGTCGGTGGTGATTCTGCGGTTTACCGTATTGAAGCCGATCGCAATGCCGCTTATGAAGTCGAAAACGATGACCGCCAGCTTGCCGTGGAGAAAGTATCGGTAACGGGGCAAGTTCAAGACATTGCCCTTGATATGGAAGCGGGGAATCTATTCCTTCAGACACCAAACAGCATCTACAAACTGCCACACAATAGCCGGTCCGCCCAGCGTGTATACCAGCAAGAGAACCTGACGGGTGTCGCATTCAGTCGTGTATTTGGTAATGAAGAGGCGGCTGGCCTGTATATCAGCTTGGGGCATGACGGCAAGACCGGACTGTTATTTTCATCGATAGATAAAGTACGGAGCAGCGGCCAGCTATCCCCGGTTCAGTATCTGTTGTCTGATACCCCATGGCATGATTTCAGTTTAACGGCAGATGGTCAGTTATTGTTTGTTGATGATAGCGCCTTCATGCT
This sequence comes from Photobacterium sp. DNB23_23_1, assembly GCF_052873815.1. Lineage (NCBI taxonomy): Bacteria > Pseudomonadati > Pseudomonadota > Gammaproteobacteria > Vibrionales > Vibrionaceae > Photobacterium > Photobacterium sp. DNB23_23_1. Next base: position 1,310 of record NZ_JBNNXT010000024.1, read on the forward strand.
GCGTGATGATAAAGATGAGCGGATGAGCTTTGACGAATGGACGCGAGATGAACTGGCTCAATACGTCAAGGCCATCAAAGGGCTGACTGCATCTGGTATGTCAGGCAATTCCGCTTCACCGGAAGGCTTTCTTCACCGAAAACTTGAGCACACCAACCCCAATACCACACCTATTGCCGATAATGTCGGCTGGGCTTTGTATCTGCTGATGGTTGCGGACCAAGTGGAATATGACCCAGAGATAGAGCACTATGTCGAGCTATTGATTAAACGTCACGCGGGCTTGCATGAAGACGGCAAGGGCGGGGTGAAAAGTATCGATGGCCACTTTGTTCGAAACTACAACAGCGACGGCACAATCAACGCCAGCAACCCGCAATACCAAGTGTACATTAGCATGAAATTCTTGCCTGCAGCCATCAAGGCGGCAGAAATGTACCCAGATAACCAAAATATTGTCAGCTATGCTAAATATCTTCAGCAGGTGTTCCAGCGCTCTGGCGATGTGGTACGAGCGGAGCAACGTATCACCTGGGATTCGGATGACTTTGGTCCCGTTCGACTAAACCGACTGATGTCTAATGAAACTTGGCTGTACGGAGACATTGCGGCGGCTCAAGACCCTATTGCAACACGCAACTATGGCAAGTTCACTTATGACCGAGAAAACTTTTTGTATGACTACGAGTTATTAGATCAGCCAGTCATTAAGTCATCTCATTCGGCGTTTATTATCATGGGGGGGCCGCTTATTTTGGACCACCACTTTAATGGAAAGTCGTGGGCGAAACAAAATAATAACTACTATGCGCTGACCCAATCGGAAACCGATGAGATGGGCTTTACCTATTTTGCCGGATTCTCAGCAGGCCATAGCCCTAATTCAAACGGTAACTACTACAATGATGGCCCGACCGACCACCCTGATGATTTTATTCATTTCCCAGCGGTGAGCGGCTTTGGTCAGCTAGGCAAAACCGATGCTGTTGTCGGCGCTTACATGGCCTACCGTGACGGTCGTCGCCAGACCATGATCAGTGCAGGTGATGAAGATGCCCATCTTCTGATGCGTTGGTCGGCTAACATGCCAGATTACGACAAGATGAGCGTGGGGATTGCCGATTTCTGGTACGGTGCCATTGGTCTTGCGGAAACTATTCAGCCTGGTGTTGTTCAACCTTTTAGAAATACGTTCTACCGTCCTGAGGTGGAAGAAGTGATAAAGCAAGGGAGCCAGCAGCTTCTTTATTCCACAATGACACCACGTTTGATCACCGGGATACGTTCCAATGGTGATGAGGTCGGGTTTGGTTATCAACGTTCGCCATTTACTTTCCCTACCGACGAGATTTTCCCTGACTACAGAGTCGAAGATCCACAAGGAGACTGGGTAGAGCTGGACGACATTGTCGGTATCAACAACATTACTGCGCCGCTTGAAAGACGTGAGGTGATATTCAAGAACCCTAATTTTGAACAGGGTACTTATGGTTGGCAAGTTACAGAGGGTAACGTCAACGAAAATGGCGGTATGTATGGTAACGGTATAACACTAGAAGGTCAGGCAGGCATAACCCAGGCGGTGCATTTACCTTATGGTCTTGAGGGTAGCGAGTATCGTGTTTCAGCCCTTATCGAGCCTATATCAACGCCGGGAGACGCAAGTATACGGCTAAGTTGGTCAAATACGGGCAAGCTGGAAGATGCCTACAATGCAGTTCAGAGTGACAACGTGTATGCGGCGTGGGAGCCGACTGTGATGAGCGTGGACACTCAACAGCCTGCCGGTGCTGCTTATTTGCATATTGAGTATCTGACAACGAGGGAAGGTTCTTTTGTATTTGGTAATACGGCATTGCAATCCTTTGGTGCGCTGCATCCTTCTGAAAATAGTGATTTTGCAGAAGGCCGTAACCCCATTGAATTCAATTTAAGTGGTGGTGATACGAACTGGCAAAGTGCTGAACGGAGAATTGATATTTCGAATGATCCTGAGGGAACGCGCTATCTGGTTCGTTTCAACGTTAGTGAGGATCGTAAACTGGCCGATGCGAAATTCGAAGTGAAGTTCGATATCGAAAACCCGCAGAGCCCGCCAAACTCAAGTGCTACCCCGACAAGTGATTGGCGTGATGTCGGCTTTATCGATGATGATACCCCGCAAGAGGTAACAGTGACAGCACGCAAGCGACCAGGAGAAACGGCGTTAAATCTCGTGTTCCGCATGAAGCAAAATGACGGTTATACCGGGACGAGCTACGTCACTTTGGATGATGTGCGGGTTTATCAGCAAAAGTTACTGGACGATAACTACTGTAATAACAGCTCACAGTGTTATTAGTCAGCGAGTAATTAGCGAACAATCGCTTTGAACGAGAGAAGCCCAACTACTATGTAGTTGGGCTTTTTTATGGGTGCCGTACCCTATATATATTCATCATGATCACCAAAAGCTGTTTACGGGAGATAAAACGTTTCGAAATGAGTGAAAAATATGCAGTGCTATTTCAACAAAACCAAGTTCAGAAAGTTAGAGCTATATCAAGGTTTTGACTAATGCTTGTCAAGCTGGAGGCGGTATAGTGCTTGATGAACGCTATGTATTTGCCTCTTAACTCGATGAGGTTAAGGTGTGGCTTGTGGTTAAGTCATTGATAAATTTGAATTATTTGTTGTTTTGAGAGCTGCTTATTCAAGGGCGGACAAAAAAGTGTGACCCATGTACCTGATTTGCGACCTTTTGTTGACAGTGAATAGGTCATTACTTAATATCTGTAGAAACGTTTCAACACAAACAATTTTCTACGAAGAGTACGGTTATGGCCCAGGTCAAGCTGCAAAACATAAACAAAATTTATAAGAATGGTTATCACGCTGTTCATGATTTTTGTCTGGACATCAAGGATGGTGAGTTCATGGTGCTGGTTGGTCCTTCGGGCTGTGCCAAATCGACTACACTGCGAATGATTGCCGGGCTTGAAAGTATCACCAGTGGTGATCTTCATATCGGTGATAAGCATTGTAATTCTGTCCAGCCCAAAGATCGTGGTATTGCAATGGTGTTCCAGAACTATGCGCTATACCCACATATGACAGTTCGCCAGAACTTGGCTTTTGGTTTGGAAACCCGCAAGAAATCCAAAGATGAAATTCACCGCCGTGTAACGGAAGCGGCTGAGTTGCTTGAGATTTCCGAGTTGCTGGATCGCAAACCAGGTCAAATGTCCGGTGGTCAGTGTCAGCGCGTCGCGCTGGGCCGTGCCATGGTACGTAAGCCTGAAGTCTTTTTGTTCGATGAGCCACTTTCGAACCTTGATGCCAAGTTGCGTGTTTCGATGCGGATGCGAATTTCCCGTTTGCATGATGAGTTAAAGCAAAGTGGCCGCCCGGCGACGATGATCTATGTTACTCATGATCAGGTTGAAGCATTGACGATGGGTGATCGAATCTGTGTGCTAAATCGTGGTGCGATTATGCAGGTTGACACCCCAATGAACCTATACCACAAACCTGTTAATAAGTTTGTAGCGGAATTTATTGGTTCACCGACAATGAACATGTTGGAAGGTAAACTGACCAAAACTGATACAAATAAGATGGCAGTTGAAGTTGATGGTCATTTATTCGAGTTGCCAGAAGAAAAGCAATCTCGTGCTGAACAATATAACGGTCATGAAGTGTTCCTCGGTTTACGTCCTGAACATATTAATCTTGGCAACGATATAAATAGTTGTGAAGCTAAAATTACTGAAGTTGAAGAAATGGGTTCTGAATCATTTGTTTATTTGGAGTTTCAGGGTAAGCAATTGATTTGTAAGTATGTAAACCCCGAGGCTACGTTGGAGAAACAAAGCCTTCAGCATATTTCCTTCAATATGGATAAATGCCACATCTTTGATAAAAGCACTGAAGTAAATATTTTTATTCCGACAGAATAACAGACAGTTTAAAATTTATATTATAGGTAGTTTAAATTCATGATTCACACTATTTCTGACTCAAGCCATGTAGTATCAAATGGCTTACTAAACCTAGAATTTACTGAGCATAATGTTCTGAAGAATATTACATCTGGCAATGTAATGGTAAACCTATTCGAGCCAAGTGAATTTGAAGGTGCTTTATCAAACATCTATATTCGAGTTAAGAGTGAGACAGGCATTTCATTTATGCCACTTATGCACCTTAACCATAATATGCGTACTTTCCGTACTGAAGCCGGTTTGGTCGGTTGGGAAACCACCACAGATGCATTCCGTGCCGTTGTGGTGATTAGCCTAGATGCTAAGTCTGAAAAAGTATTCTTTACTACTCAGGTAGAGAACCTACTTGAGAACACACTGAAATATGATCTTGTTTTTGGCCAAGATCTTGCGCTAGCCGATGAAGGCGGCGTGAAAAGCAATGAATGCTACGTTAGCCAATATCTTGATCATCAAGTGTTTGACCTAGAGCAAGCTGGTTATGTGGTATGTTCGCGTCAAAACTTGCCACAAAGCACTGGCAACCCATGTTCACAGATTGGCTCGCTGACAAATACCATTGTTGGCTACTCAACAGATGGCTACCAGTTCTTCGGTAAAGACTACCGTTTTGAACCAACACCAGTTGTACTTTCTCAGCCAACATTAGCGAATGAAAAACTTCAGTTTGAAATGGGATATATTGCCCTTCAAACTGCGGATATCACTCTTGCTCCAGCACAGCGCGCAGAGTCTGTTTTCTACATCGCATTTGGCAATAACTTGCCGGGCTCGAATGTTTCTGAAGCGGCCGATATTGATACGGTTAAGGCTGCTTATCTATCGCCTGAAATGGTGGAAGCGTCTGAACAAACACTGCCTTCATTTTTCCTAAATGGATACAATGTACTTGTTGGTGAAGAGCTAACAGACGAAGACGTTCACACTTTCTTTGGTGAAGAGCGTCGCTTCGCTGAAGAGCAAGATGGTAAATTGCTGTCATTCTTCTATGGCAAGCAGAAAGGTGAAAGCCGCTACGTTACACTGCCTGCGAAAGAGCGTGTACTTGAACGTTCAACTGGCCATATGGTGTCTTCTGGCAACTGTCAGGACTTCCAAAATGGGGTAATGAGCTCAACCCACGGCATGTATGGTGTGTTCAACTCCCATGTCGTAATCGGTAATACGTCATTCAACAAACTATTGGGTGTCGACCGTACCTCTCTGAACTTGTTCAAATACAGCGGTCAGCGCATTTGGGTTAAAGGAGGTGAGGAGTTCTCTATCCTGTCTATGCCTTCTGCCTACGAAGCAGGTCTGAACTTCTCTCGTTGGGTGTACAAATACCAGCAAGGCTATATCGTCGTAACCAGCTTTAGTGCTCAAGACTCTGCTTCAATCCAGCTAGATATTGAAACAGTGAATTTGTCTGACGCGCTAGAAGTTATTGTTACCAACCAGATGGTAATGGGTAACAATGAAAACGACGCGAAAGTTGTCGTTGAGCACCAAGATGACTACATGACAGTGACGGGTAATTTCGAGCTGATGAACTCGGTCCATCCTGAACTGAAATATGCCATTCGTCCAGATGCATCATTGGCTGAAGTGTCACTAGTAAAAGCCTCAGACAGTGTCCGTTACGTGCTATTCCAAGGTAAGGTACAAGGTAAAGCAAGCCTGACTTTCGTTGGCGCGCTAACCGCAGCAGAATTGACTGCGCCGGTTGCATTGGATTTTGCCGCTGAAGTTGAAAAATACCAAGCTTCACAGCATGCATTGATCAATAACTTCCACATTGATTTCGAGAACGACAACTACAACGCACAGAAGTTGAATGACACGATGCAATGGTTTACCCACAATGCATTGGTACATTACAGCACACCGCATGGCCTGGAGCAGTACTCTGGTGCCGCGTGGGGCACACGTGATGTATCACAGGGGCCATTTGAGTTCTTCATGTCGATGCAACGTTATGACCGTGTGGTTGACTTGCTGAAAACGATTTATAGCCACCAACACATCGAAACAGGTACATGGCCGCAGTGGTTTATGTTCGACAAATATTCCAAAATCCAGCAGGAAGATTGTCATGGCGATATTGTTGTTTGGCCTCTGAAGGCAATCGCTGACTACATCACTGCAACAGGTGATCTGGATGTTCTGAACATCGAAGTGCCTTATACCAGCATTGAAGACGGCTTTGCGTATACTACCGAAAAATACACTTTGTTTGCCCATGTAGAGCGCCAGGTTAAGCACATTATCGATAATCTGATCCCTGGTACTTCTCTGTCATGTTACGGTGACGGTGACTGGGATGATACCTTGCAGCCTGCCAACCAAGCACTTCGTGAAAATATGGTCAGCGGATGGACTATCCCACTTACGCTGCAAGCACTGAAAACCATGGGTACAGCCCTTGAAGGTAATCCTGATTTTGCCGTTTTTGTTCATAAGATCAATAAACTGGCAATCGAAATGGAAGAAGACTACAACAACCTGTTGATCAAGGACGGGGTGATTGCTGGCTTTATCCACCTGCCTAACAAAGATGTTGACCAGGTTGAATACCTACTGCACCCGTCAGATAAGAAAACGGGCATTAAGTACCGCCTGCTACCAGCATCACGTTCAATCATCTCGGAAACATTCGATAAAGAGATGGCTGACAAGCACATGGCTATTATCGAAGAGAACTTAGTTCACCCTGATGGCGTGCGCCTGATGGAGAAAATGGCTAAATACCAAGGTGGTAAGCAGAGCTACTTCAAACGTGCTGAACTTGCTGCAAACCTTGGCCGAGAAGTTGGCTTGCAGTACTGTCACGCTCACATTCGTTTCATTGAAGCCTTGTGTAAGATGGGTAAGGCCGATGAAGTGGCACAGAACCTTTACAAGATTGTTCCTGTGGGGATTCAAAAAGCGGTTCCAAACGCAGAGGTGCGCCAATCTAACGCATATTTCTCAAGCTCCGACGGTAAGTTCAATGACCGCTACGAAGCGTACCGTGATTTCGACAAACTGAAAAAAGGCGAAGTCACAGTGAAAGGCGGCTGGCGTATTTACTCAAGTGGCCCTGGTATCTATATCAACCAGGTGATCAGTAATGTATTGGGTATCCGCTTTGAGAATGATTCACTGGTACTTGATCCAGTCATCGCCAAGCAAATGGGTAAAGTAACGTTGGACTTCACCCTATATGGCAAGCCATGTCGTTTGGTCATCAACCCAGAGCAAGGCACTTATACGCCGAAACGCGTTGAGTTGAACGGTGAGGAGCTAGCCATTTCACTTATGGCGAATACTTACCGAACTGGTGGTGCACTCATCGAGAAGCAAGCTGTGGTTTCGATGCTACAAGATACGCAAAATGAGCTGACTATCTGGCTGTAGTCATCAGGCCTGACGCCCCGGATTCCGGGGTGTCAACCTAATCATCTGTTGTATTATGTGTTGTGCGTCAATGTTACTCTCTTCCGATTTGTAGAAACGTTTTACATGATCCGTTATACTTCAAGTTAACTGGCTACAAATACAAAATTATTTTAGTACGCAAGGTTGCAACTATTTTCGGTTTAAGTGAGAGGAATAAGTTTAACTAATGAGGCCTACAATCAAAGATGTCGCTAGAGAAGCGAAAGTATCTATTTCGACAGTGTCTTATGCGATTAACAACAGTGATCGTATCAGCGAGAAAACTCGCAATCATGTGTTAGAAGTAGCAAAGAAACTGAACTACTCTGCAAACAGCAACGCTAAACGGCTAAGACAGAAGAATGTGGGTGCTATTGGTATCTTCTTTAACTCTTGGTTCGGCCCTATCTATAGTGAACTTGTTCAGGGTATTGAGCGCAAAGTACACGAAATGGGCTATGACTTAATTGCCTGTAGTTTGTTTGGTGGCGCAGAATCGACAGCACACCGTTACCTCAAGGATCATATGATTGATGGTGCGATCATCTTGAGCAATGCTTTTGATGATGATTTCCTTAAATCTGTAGCTTCAAAAGACTTGCCGATTGTTGCTCTTGACCGTGAAGTTAAAGCCGAGAATATTTACAATATCTTGATTGATAACTTTGGTGGGGCATTTGGCGCAACTAAACAATTGATTTCGAGCGGTTGCCAGCAAGTCCATTACTTTTGTGGCCCTGATGATTCTTACGATAATCAGAAACGCTTGGAAGGCTACATTGCCGCACTCGGCTTCTATAATGTCAAATTTGATAACAACCTGATTATCAAATCAGATTTTACAGAAGAAGATGCATACTTGAAAATGAAGGAAATAATTGATCTAGGTGAAGCACCGAAAGCAATTTTTTCTGCAAATGATGAGATGGCTCTGGGTATTATTAGGGCTGCAAATGAAAGTGGTATTAAAATTCCTGAGCAACTAAAGCTTATTGGTTTTGACAATATCAGAGAATCTGAAAGAACAATACCTGCATTAAGTACTGTTACTCACCATAAGTACGAAATGGGTGTTAAAGCTGTTGATGTACTATTTAGTGCTATGAACGGTGAAAAAGAAATCGAACAAGTAACAATTCTACCTACTCAAATTGTTGAACGGGAAACCGTGTAGTTTTTATTTGTTAATTCTTTCTTTTAGGTAAAAAAACATATCTAAATAATAAGTTGCCATGAAAAATCATGGCAACAGCCATGTTTTGTGATTTTGGGCAATATTATATAGCCTTATAAGGATAGCGAAATGAAATACAAGTGGCTTACAGTTCTCTTAGTTGCCATGGCAAGTTCTGTTTGTGCCAAAGAAAGAATAGAGTTTATGGTGTCATCGGGCGACCAGATGGCATTTGTCAACGAAGTCATAAAACCTGAATATGAAAAGCGTTATCCTGATGTTGAACTCATTTTAACTAACGACGGCAATCTAGAAACACGCATGGCTGCGGGTGACTACCCGAATGTTTATGCTGGGATCTTTGGCTACATGGTACCTAGGTACGCTAAATTGGGTCGTTTAATGTATCTTGATGATTTTGAAGGATTCGATGAGATGACAGATCGCATCGAACCGCAATTTATGGAGAAACATTTCGGTCGTCAGTATTATATTCCATGGCACGCAACAACCCAGATGATGATTTATAACAAAGAGTTGTTCCGTGAAGCAGGCCTAGACCCTGAGCTACCGCCAGAGACGTGGGATGAGTTATTGCATGCCGCAGAAAAGATTAATAACTTGCCTGCACGCTCAAATGGCAGCCGTGTTCATGGTGTTGCGCTTTGGAATGATGCGTTAGCAAGTGGTGGGTGGTACTGGAACATGCTATCACCGATGTATTACAACTTTAATGATGGTGAGTACCAACTACTGAATCGCTACGGCACCCATCCAGTGTTTGATAAAGAAGAAGCGGGCATGGTGCCATTCCTTGAGACCATGAAGAAGCTTCAGCAATTTGCTCCGCTAGCAATGGAACAGAACTTTTTCTCTCGCACTATAGGCATTTGGCCGCAATACGGGATTGCATGGCGAGCAAACCTTCAAGATGCTGCAGGTAAACCTATGGTGATCGGAGAAGATGTAGGCATTGCACCTATTCCTGTTAGGGAAAAGGGCGATACACATTACTCCAACCTGGATGGACGCGCCTTGATGGTTTTCAAAAACACCCGTCATGTTGAAGCGCGTAGCTGGCAGTTAATTGAATTGTTGATGGAAGATGACTTTAACCTTGAAGCGAACATGGCGTTGCAGAACCTGCCAACACTAACGTCACTGCAGGAGCACCCATACTTCCAAACTCCGGATATCAAACCATTTGTCGACCAGCTTCAACACGTTGTGATGAACGAATCAAATGCATCAGTATCAGAAGTGTCCAGCATTATACTGAATTACTATTCGCAATCGGTTGTTATGAACAGGCTAACACCAGAAGAAGCTGTTATCGCAGCAACAGAAGATGTTAAAAAAATAATGCGCCGATAACGGTTCACTTCAATTGCGAATTCCGGCTGCAGCAGCACGGCTGCAGCCATCAATAGATTTTAATTTTAGATGGAATAAAAGCCATGAACATAAGACGTCACTGGGTGCCATACCTGTTTATGTTGCCGTGGGTAGCATATTTCATAATATTTATGCTATACCCGTTCTTCTTATCATTACAAAATAGTTTTTTAGATATAAATATTCTAAATCCAGAAAATACCCGGTTTGTTGGTCTAGGTAATTGGATCGAATCAGCAACAGATTATAAATTCTGGAAATCTCTTTTTAATGTTCTGTTTAACCAAATCATTTTCGTTACATTAAGCTTTATCTGTGCAATGGGCGCAGCTTTAATGTTGAACGAAATTACATTTTTGTCGAGCCTGTTCCGAACAGTTCTATTTATTCCAGTTGTGACCTCTATCACGGTAGCAATGATTATCTTTGATTTCATTGCCGGCCCTTCTGGTCCAATCCAGTCAGTAATGATGGATTGGAATGTGTTGAGTGCCCCTATTTTCTGGAAATTTGAAAAATGGCTACCGATGCCAGTTATTGCGATATTCAGTGCCTGGAAGTGGTTCGGTGTCCAAATGATTATCTTCCTCGGTGGTATTGCGAGCATTAACCGCTCACTGCTTGAAGCGGCAGATATTGATGGTGCTGGCTGGTGGCGAAAAATCACCAAGATTATCTTGCCACTGATCAAGCCTCAGATTGTATTTGTGATGACAATCAACGTGATTAACGGTTTGCAGATGTTTACTGAAGTCTTTATGAACTTCGATCTGCAAGGTGGTCCTCATAATTCAGCGCTAACGCCAGTGCTTCACTTGTACCAGACCGGTTTCGAACAGATGAAGATGGGCGAGGCATCAACCATTGGTCTTCTACTTGCGATTGTTATTTTCGTGTTGACCATGCTTCAGTTGAAATTGACTAAGGGTAAGGACTAACCATGAATAATTCCAATAAAGGTAAGGTGCTCATTTATATTGGGTTGTTGGCTGCTAGCCTCATCGTACTTTACCCGTTTTTCTTTATGATCATTAACTCGTTCAAATCGGGCTCTGAGATCATGCACTCACCGAATGCCTTGCCAACCACGTGGTCTGCTAAGGGGTATATCGAAGTATTTGATAGTGTGAACCTATGGCGTATTTTCTTTAATACCATTTTCATTTCGGTATCTGTCATGGTGCTGAACTGCCTGCTGTCGGCAATGGTAGCCTTTGCGATTGCCAAGACTAAAATGCCTGGTCGCCAAGTTTGGTTACGTTTGATTTTGTCATCCATGATGGTACCCGCGATTTTGTTCACTATTCCCGTTTATATGATGATGTACGAATGGGGGTGGGTGAACACTTATCGAGTATTGATCATCCCGGGTGCTATCAGTGCTTACAATATCTTCCTGCTTTACCAGTTCATGACCCAGGTCGATGAGGCTTATCTTGAGGCTGCGCGCATTGATGGCGCCAGCGAGATGCGCATTTTCTTCAAGGTTGTGCTGCCAATGATGCGACCTGCGATGGCAACAGTCGGTATCCTGACTTTTATGGGGGCGTGGAACGACTTCATGGGGCCACTACTTTATATCCGTGACGATTCAATGCTGACACTTCAGCTGGCACTGTTTAAGTTCCAGCAAGATATTCCAGCGGGTAATTTAGAGCAGGTATGGGCGATGACCACAATGATTGCAGTGCCCGTAGTGTTTGTCTTCTTCTTTATGCAGAAGAACTTCATTAAGGCGTTTACTGGGGTAGGGGTTAAGTAATGACAGCATCGCAACTTAAAAAAATCGTACTTCTTCTTTCTGTTGTCTTAGTCGCTTACTGGGCCGCTTGGGGTAAGGCGTATTTCTTATCTAAAAGTTATTTCGATTATGCGGTTGAGCAAGAAGCTGTTGGTGACTATGTCATCGCACTTAAAGGGATGAATAAGCTGGAGCTTCGCATTGACGAGGAATACCTTGGTGGCTACCAACAAGTTATCGAGGCTTGGGAGCATGCACTGTTTGGTATTCGTCCTGCATTCTATGAAAAAGCGTTGCTCTCCCCTGCACGAGTGATCCCACAGATTGCAGATGAGGAACTCCAAGCATTTATTGATATCTATGTTCAGCTGGACAGCAAATACGTGCCGGAAGTGGCCTACATGCAGTTACAACGCGCTAGGCTCGTGGGTAATGAAGAGCTTGCTGCAGAGATGGATGAGTTTTTAACCCAAGCATTCCCTGACTTTGATTTTAAGTAATCATTTTCACCTTTTGCCGCCCTATACGGGCGGCTTTTTTTCAATGATCTCTGCTGAGATGAATTTGCATAAATAGATTTCGGAGTATTGTATGGATTTCCCATATAAGAACAGTACTTTACCTGTTGAAAATAGAATTGAAGACTTGTTGTCACGCATGACGGTGGCAGAAAAAATTGGCCAGTTATGCCAATCACCGATGCTGGAATACAATACCAACCGTGACACCTACCTTGAACTTATTCGCCAGGGCCGTTGGGGCTCACGCATTCTTGCTGATACCGCCTGGGCGGGTAACGCTCCTGGTGAAACGGTTAATCCAAGCCAGTTAAATGAAATCCAACGGGCTGCTGTTGACGGCAGCAGACTGGGTATTCCGCTAATCATTGCCCGCGATGTTATCTATGGTCAGCAAACCGTCCTGCCAATCCCATTGGCACAAGCAGCGTCATGGAACCCTGAGCAAGTTCAGAGTGCGTATCGCTGTGTAGCCAAAGAAGCGGCTTCGCTTGGAATTCATTGGACGTTTGCCCCGATGCTCGATATCGTGCGCGATCCCCGTTGGGGCCGAGTGATTGAAAGTAGCGGTGAAGATCCATACCTTACCAGCCAATTTGCCAAAGCGGTTGTGAAGGGGTTCCAGGGTGACTCGCCAGCTGACGAAGATTCTTTAGTTGCCTGTGCCAAGCACTTCGTCGGCTACGGTGCTTCAGAAGGCGGTCGTGATTATGATACCACTGAAATCTCGGATAACTCCTTGCATAATGTTTACCTGCCACCGTTTGCCGCTGCAGTAGAAGCTGGTGTTGAGACGGTTATGTCGGGTTTCAACGACTTAGGTGGTACACCTGTGTCTGGCAGTCAGTCGCTGATTAATGGTTGGCTGAAGTCAGAACAAGGCTTCGATGGTATGGTGATCAGCGATTGGGGGTCAATCTCGGATCTTGCTTACTTCGGTGTAGCCAAAGGTGCAGATGGCGCCGCTGAGCAAGCCTTGAAAGCCGGCGTTGATATGGCGATGACCAATGAAGCCTATGAAGATCATCTTCAAAATCTCCTAGACAGAGAAGCCATTGATATTGCACATATCGACGAGGCAACCCGCAGAGTACTTCGTACCAAATTTAAAGCGGGGTTGTTTGAGCGCCCTTATGTTGATGAGTTCAAACACAAGAGTGTCATGCGCCATCCCGAACACCTTGCTCAGGCGTTAACGGTTGCCGAGCAGAGTATGGTTCTACTGAAAAACAACCATGACTTGTTGCCTATAGAAGCTAAGCCAATGACCATTGCGGTGATTGGTCCGCATGCGCACTCCAAGCGTCAACATTTAGGCTCATGGTGTTTGGATGGGCGTACCGAAGATGTCACCAGCATTTTTGAGGGCATCAAGACATGGGCGTCGAAGTTTGAGTGCACCATTGAACTGCTGACCGAAGAGGCGGCATTTACCGATGAAATGGTTGAATGTGCCCACCGCGCTGATGTTGTCATTCTTTGTACTGGCGAGAGCCACCGTCGTACCGGTGAAGCACGCAATATTGCCGAGCTAACATTGCCTGCAGGTCAAGAAGAGCTGATTCGTGCCGTCGGTCAAGTCGGCAAAGCTTTGGTCGTGGTGCAATGTACTGGCCGCCCGGTCCCATCAGCGGCGACAGAGCAGTATGCCGATGCACTTCTTTATGCTTGGCAGTCTGGTACCGAAGCCGGTCATGCGGTGGCGCGTTTGTTGTTTGGTGATGTGTCACCGTCAGGTCGTTTGCCAATGTCGGTGCCACGTAGCACTGGCCAGATCCCAATGTATTATGCCCGTAAGCCGTTGGGTAAAATGCGTGATTTCCAAGACTACCAACCTTATAAAGATCAAAAAGACACACCACTATACCCATTTGGTTTTGGTCTGACTTATGGTGAGTTTGAATATTCGAATCTGCGTTTGAGCCTAACTGAAATGACGGCGGATGATACCTTGGAAGCAACGGTTACTCTGCATAACAAAGGCACCCATACCGCGACTGAAGTGGTTCAGTGTTATATCCGACAGCAGGTTGCCTCGACAACGCGTCCGGAACGAGAGCTAAAAGATTTCTGCCGCGTGACTCTTGAACCTGGTGAATCAAAGGATGTGACGTTATCTCTGCCAGCCGAAAAGCTTTGTTTCTACGGTATTACGAAAACCTTCTCGCTCGAGCCTTCGACGGTAGAGGTGTATGTCGGCGGTGATTGTAACGCGACGTTGAGTGCAGAAGTTGTGGTGAGCTAATTCGCTTCTGACTCCATTACTCCCTATTACTTTCAACTCGTTGCGCCCTGCTACTTTTTAGCGGGGCGTCAATAAGAGCCAGCTATCATGACAAAAGAAAGACAGGCTGAGCCGTCAGCGACTCGCCCGAATATTATCTATATCATGTCTGATGACCATGCGATTCGGGCATTGAGTGCTTACCGCAGCGATATTGCTCATTTAGCACCGACTCCTAATATCGACCGCATTGCTAAAAACGGCGCGCGGTTTGACCAATCCTTTGTGACTAACTCCCTGTGTGGCCCTTCAAGAGCCGCCATGCTGACAGGTAAGTTTGGCCATAAAAACGGTTTCAACCATAACGGCCAATTGTTTGATGGCCATCAGCCGACTTGGCCAAGGATGCTCAAAGGCCATGGCTATACCACCGCTTGTATCGGTAAGTGGCATATCAACCTCACCCCCGAAGGTATCGATTTTGATCACTGGGAAGTGCTTAACGATCAGGGCGAGTATTACAACCCGGACTTCATTACAGCCCAAGGGGTTAAGCGTGAGCATGGTTATACCACAGAGTTGATTACCCAAAAGTCGCTGCGTTGGTTAGAAGAGCAACAGCAAAGTGACAAGCCTTTCGCTTTGCTATTGCACCACAAAGCACCGCACCGCAATTGGATGCCTGCCCCACAGCACATGCGGGCGTTTGAAAATACGGTATTCCCGGTACCTGATAACTACTTCGACACCTACGAAGGTCGTGCGGCAGCTGCGATGCAAACCATGACCATCTATCGCGATGCCCAAGAAGGTCATGACTTGAAAATGACCAAGGGAGTTGGAGAGACAGAGTGGCGTGAGGATATTTGGCCATTTTTGTTAGCCCGTTTAACGTCAGAACAGCGTCAGGCATGGGATGAGGCTTACCAGGAACGCAATGATTGGTTTAATGCCAATGAAGCCAGTATGAGTGAAAAGGAAATCGCTATCTGGAAGTATCAGCGTTACCTCCAGGATTACCTTGCGACCATCAAGTCGGTCGATGAGTCAGTGGGTGAAGTGCTTGATTACCTTGAAGCCAACGGTCTCGCGGATAACACCATTGTTGTTTATACCTCCGATCAGGGCTTCTATATGGGTGAGCATGGTTGGTTTGATAAGCGATTTATGTATGAAGAGTCTTTTCGCGCGCCACTACTGATCCAATACCCGAATCGCATCAAACCAGGAACAGTGGTAGAGCACTTGGTGCAGAACATTGATTATGCCCCGACATTCTTGGAATACGCAGGTGTTGATGTGCCTGAGGATATTCAAGGAGAGTCTATGGTGGCACTGCTTGATGGCGAATCTCCCGCTGATTGGCGTCAGTCGCTGTACTATCACTTTTATGAATATCCAGCGATGCACGATGTGACAAGGCATTACGGAACTCGTGATAGCCGATATAAGTTGATGCACTTCTATTACGATATCGATGAGTGGGAATTTTATGATATCGAAGAAGACCCGACGGAAATGAATAATGCGATCAATGATCCCCGGTATCAGTTTGAGATCTCACGGTTAAAAGCCGAGATCAGCAAATTAGAGGTCAAATATGACGTACCACCGCGGGCTGAGTGGGTCAATTTACCGCTTGAATATAAACCCGCACCGACTCTAGAAGAGCTGTTTCCCGATAGTTTCCAGGTAGCTTGCCAATAGATCTAAGCCGGAATTTATCAGTTTCTACTTTACGTAAACCAATGACTCAGGGCTTAGGCACTAAGCCCTAGATAACAATACCCTACATAAAGAGAATAAAAATAACTATGTCATCACTATTCATATGGACGAGAAAAATCACAAACCGGTTGATTGTCACTATTGCAATTGCCTTCTGCTCAATTGCATATGTGGGATATGAGGGATTAAGCGGCTTAAGTCATTTATCGAACCAGACCTCGATATTGGTTGAGGATGATTTGGCTAAGGTGATAACAATCAGTGATATTCAGCAGCGGGTTGAACAAGCCAGAGTTCACTCTTTACTGGCGATACAGCATGATCCGACGGCATTTAGCAGTAGTTACCATGATCATCCGTTATCGGTTCATACTGACTTGATCTTCGAAAGCTATGATGACTTGCAGGCGTTGTACTTTGATTTGATGTCATTCAACATGGGAGCAAGCCTTGAGCAAGTTGCGACCCAAGCAAACTCCCTCACTGATGAGCTCTTCTTCTCTGGATTTGAGGTTATCGTCGATCATCTGGAGCAAGGCGCGTACCAGCAAGCCAATATTTTGCTGCTTAACAAAGTGAACCCAACGATTGAACAGCTCAAAACGCTACTCAGTACGATGAGTGATTTGAGTGCGACTGGGGCAAGAGATGCCTACGCTGAAGCCGTTAGTAACGGTCAGCGTTTCGTATTCAGTATGAGTACAGCCTTGGCTATCAGCACATTGTTACTGATCGGCATTGCTTTTGTGACGATCCGACGCATTGTGTTTGCGCTTAAGGAGCTGCAGTCAACAGCAAACAGCATTGCAGACGGAAATCTGATTTGTCGTGCGCAGGTACAAGGCCAAGATGAATTTACGGTTATTGGTGATGCAGTCAATAATATTGCAGCAAGGTTCCAGCAGACCGTTTCTTTGATTGGAGATTCAGCCAACCAGTTAACACAGGCCTCACAGCAAAATACTCAATTGAGTGAGCAAACGGCCTCGAATGCAGCTTCGCAGCAGGCGCAAATTCAGCAAATTGCAACCGCTACCGAAGAACTGACCGCGACCGTGAGTGATGTTGCAGCGAGTGCTGTCGCGGCGGCAGAAGCCTCGCAAAAGTCTGATGATCTTGCCCAAAGTGGTGTGGGGGTTGTTAATCAGGCAATTGCACAGTCTATTGATTTAGCAGAAGAAATTGAGCAGGCAAAAGTTTCCATTAATGAGCTAGGCAAGCACTCCCAAGACATCGGTAGTGTATCTGACACGATACGCGATATATCCGATCAAACCAATTTGCTGGCGCTAAACGCAGCGATAGAGGCAGCGAGGGCGGGAAGCTATGGTCGTGGATTCGCTGTTGTGGCTGATGAGGTTAGATCGCTGGCGCAGCGTACCAAAGATGCAACACAAGACATTCAAGATACGATTGCTCGTTTGCAAACCGGTTGCCAACATGCCATCGAGCGGATGGAATCTGGCGATAATTATGCTCGAGAAAGTACAGCTAAGACTAAGCAGGCCGGTGAGGCGCTGCAGGCAATCACCGAAACGGTTGCCAGCATTGCGGAAAAGAATATTGAGATAGCATCTGCAGCTGAGCAGCAAGCGGTGGTGACTGGGGATGTTAATACCAACGTGTTTGAAATTAACTCATTAGCGGATAAAACAGTTGGTGATTCTAAGTCGAGTCAGGATGCGTCGCAGTCGATTGCTGAACTTGCGCAATCTCTATCATCAGAAGTAAAACGCTTTACTGTGTAGAAACGCGTTGTTGTAAGCTTATGTATTAATCAGCCTCTCTTTCGATAATGATAGAGAGGCTTTTTTTATGTTTCTTTAGGGTAAACATAGCTCTCAAAAATGACATTTTGCATGCTTAGTGATTAGTTTTAAATCAATGGATTTGATAGCCTTAATTACAGTCGAAACGTTTAAATTGAGGCGAGAATGAAACTAAAAATGATGGCAATTGGTGTCAGTCTATCTATTGCTGCTATGGGTGTAAGTGCTGATAGTGGTGAGTATATTGCTTTTTTTGATCACACGCTGTCGATTGAACAGCGCCTGGAAGATATTAGCGCCCGGTTAACCGATAAAGAAAAAGGTAATATGATCACCCTGTGGAACGAAGGCGTTCCGCGTTATGGGCTAAAGTCCTTTATGCCCGGTGAGGCATTGCATGGTTTAGCCGCTCCTCGTCAAAATGCTGCGACTGTATTCCCTCAGTCGATTGGCTTGGCTGCCACATGGGCGCCCGATGCCATAAAGCAGATGGGCGATGCAGTATCCGATGAAGCAAGGGCGCAATACCATAATGGTCCTGTTATTCGAGATGGTAAGCGAGGCCCACTGACGTTTTGGTCGCCAGTGATCAATATTGCTCGCGATCCACGTTGGGGACGCACCCAAGAAGCCTACGGCGAGGATCCATTACTTAATGGCGTAATGGCCAGTGCCTATGTCAAAGGCCTTCAAGGTGATCACCCTAAATACCTCAAGACTGCAGCTGGGGCTAAACATTTTGTTGCTAATAATGAAGAACATAACCGTTTTCATGGCAATGCGGATATCTCGGAGAAGCAACTTCGGGAATACTATTTCCCGGCTTATAAACAGGTAGTCGAAAAGGCCAATGCCCAGATTGTAATGACGGCCTATAATGCCTTGAACGATGAACCAGCTGTCACCAATACTTGGTTGATTAAAGATGTCCTGCGTGGTGAGTGGGGCTTCGATGGGTTTGTGCTTGGTGATTACGGATCAATTTTAATGACCACCAAAGGCTGGAGAGACCGTGGTTTTTCAGGTCATGAAATCTACGACAACTACGTCGATTCCGCGGCTGCAGTACTGAATGCAGAAACGCTTGATTTTGATAATACGCGTATTTTCCGAGATGAAGCCATTACGGCAATAAAGCAAGGTAAAACCTCATCGGAGCAACTGGATAGAGCATTTCGTAACACCATGCGGGTTGGATTACGACTAGGCATGTTTGATCCTGAAGAGTTATCACCTTGGAAAGACCTGCCGTTTGAGATAATGACCACCTTCAAGCCATTGGCTCTTGAACTTGCTGAAAAGAGTATGGTGTTATTGCAAAACGAAGAGGTCGATGGTTCCCCGTTGTTACCTTTGGATAAATCTGCGCTGAAAAAAGTAGCGGTTATTGGCCCGAATGCCAATACGCTCAATTTTGGAACGTATTCTGGAACACCTCGAAACCCAGTGACACCGCTAGATGGCATCAAAGACTACTTGGGCAGTGATGTCGAGGTGGTGTATGTGCCTTGGCAAGGAAATGCTGGCTCATTGAGCAGTATCCCTATGGATAATATTACCCTGCTTGATACCCAGGGTATGGGGGCGTGGCAGGTTGATTACTTCGACAGTCGTTCGGCCAGTGAGCGGCCTGTGGCGTCGGCGATGACAGGCGATATCGATGCTAACTGGACCGGTTCTAAGCCACACTCAAACATTCGAGACAAGAGTAATTATGCTGTCCGCTATTCAACAACCATTGTTCCTCCACAGAGTGGCCTTTATACACTGGGTTTCGAAAGTCTTGGCGCTAACGTTACCTTGAATGTTAATGGATCTACCGTGCTACGCAGTCATGGCGATACTAACAAGCGCTTACCGTCAACGGTAGAGATTGAGCTAGACGGCGCGAAGACTTACGAGCTTGAGCTTTACTCAATGCGCCTGCCACATAGCAAAGGCCATGAACTGATGTTTGGCTGGCAGTTACCACAGATCAATTTAGCTCATGCAGGTCAGGAGTTGGCGGCAGTGAAAGAGGCTGACGCCGTGATTGCAGTGATGGGGCTGTCGACGGATTACGAGCGCGAATCTATCGACCGTATTGCAGAAGGTTTGCCACGTGAGCAAACGGATATGCTACGGGATGTGGTCGCCGTTAACCCTAATACTGTTGTTGTCCTCCAGTCCGGTTCATCAATAGAAAGCCCTTGGCTTAAAGATAATATCCCGGCGATTTTGCAAAGCTGGTATCCGGGAGAGCAAGGTGGTGTTGCCATCGCGAATACGTTGTTCGGTGACAATAATCCCGGTGGTAAATTGCCATTGACGTTTGTGAAGTCGTGGAGTGATTTACCTGCATTTGACGACTACGATATTACCAAAGGTCGTACTTATCTTTACTTTAATAAAGAGCCTCTTTGGGCATTTGGGCACGGCTTAAGCTATACCCAATTTGCAATGGCAGGTCTGAAACTAGAAAGTGATAGCGTTACTAAAGAGAGTAAATTAGACCTAACGGTAAGTGTCGAAAATATCGGTAAAGTTGCCGGCGATGAAGTTGTACAGGTGTATGTAACAGACTTGTTTGAACGTAGCGACAAGCCAGAGCAACGTTTGAAAGCATTTGAGCGTGTGTCTCTTGATGTCGGAGAAAAGCGTGATGTTACTTTAACCGTTGATATCGCAGACTTGGCATACTGGGACGAAAAAGCAAAAGCCTGGGCATTGGGTGATAAATACCAAATTCGTGTCGGTAATGCGTCGGATAATATTGCGCTGACCGATATAATAACGGTTGAGTAGTTTATATCAGCTGCTGGTGATGGCTAACTTTGGTTTATAATTGTTAGGTAAGTAGAAAAACGCTGCAAGGTTAGCTTGCGGCGTTTTTTTTCTAAATCGGATTTTCCCCTTTCCGCGTTATAAACCAATCACGCAGGATGCGTCACGCAACTTGCGTGATGGACTCACTTTTGCCTCGTTGTGACTTATCCGCCATTGAGACCGCTCCTTTAACGCGATAAGCCATCGTAAAAAATTGGGGAGCGCGCTTCTTAGAAAATACGCTCCCCAATGATGATTAGCCAACAGCACTCGGCATGGTTGTCATCCTTGATTGGGCTCGCAAGCGTTTAAACCTATATATAAACACCACTGCGTCGATGACATTGGCGAGTGCTATCACAGTGAATAGCCAGACAACATCTAATCCGAGATGAGCAATTACTAAGCTCGGAATAATAATATTTATCCACAGTAATGCAATCTTAATCATGGCTGTTTTGGAGACATCGCCAAGCCCCCTTAATGACGCGGTATACACGAACTGTAGCCCTAATGGAATTTGAGATAAACCGATAATACGTATGTAGGTTGAGGCGTCATTGATGACGCTGAACTCATTGGTAAAGAGACGGGCGAATGATTCAGGAATGATAGCCATCAGTGCGCCTACGCCTCCCATAAACAGACACGTCAGTGTCGCAGTGACAGAGGTAACACGATCAATATCTCTTGATCTGTTTGCGCCAACAAATCGACTAACGAGAGTGGCAGCAGCGGCAGCAGTCCCAAGTCCAGGTAAGAAAGCTATGCTTTCAACTCTATAGCCAATTTGAAAGCCCGCCGCGACTGAGGCGGCATAGCTGTTAATGAGAGAAATGATAAACAGCCAACTTATCTGGAATGTGAAGTTTTCGATAACAGAAGGAACGCCAAGCTTAAGGATGTCCTTCATCTGTGTGAAAGCATGCCTTAGTTGTATTGTGTGCGTGAAAGACTGTTTTATCACAACGAGATAGAGAGCGACATTAAAGGTCGTTGCAACAATCGTTCCTAATGCTGCCCCTTGAATTCCCATAGCGGGTGCGCCAGCGTTGCCAAAGATGAACAGGTAATTGAAAACAACGTTCAGCCCTAGACTCGCTATTTTGATTTTCATCGGCAGCTGGCTGTTGCCCGTTGAAACAAAATAGGTAAACAGTAAAACATCAAGATAGATAAAAATCGATCCCGCCACCAACGTGCCAAAGTACAGATCGCCAAGTGCAGCGACTTCAGTCGTTGTTTGGAACAGCAAATACAAGTCAGCAACAAACGGGATCGCCAATGTACCGATAAGGTATAAGGGAAAAGCGATGATAAACATCGCGCCGAGGACATTAGCGGCACGTTGATCTTGTTTTGCCCCAGTAAGGCGAGCGACAAGTATGCCTCCGCCGGTGGCAAATAGGTTATCTAAAACACCGATTGAGCCGGCGAGTAGCACTAAGCCCATACCAACAGCCGTTAGCTCGGCACTGCCTAGTTTGCCTATCATGAAAAGATCGATAAGGATCATTGCCATATCTAGAAATAGCTTTAAGGATACAGGGATCGCAATTGTTAAAATTTGCTTTGAAAATGATTGAGAAGTCATTAACTAAACTACATACACGGTAGCGTATGTCTCCATATAGAGATGGAGGCTAGTATCAAGGAGTAGAATTTTGAATGATATGCTCCCAGCACTAGCCGCAATGTTTCGCGGCCGACGAGGGACACGAATACGTTAGTTACAAGTACCGTTGAGCGCAGATCTAGCTATGGTTGCTATATCAGTTAGTTACGCTGAGCGGCGGATTCTATCCGCTGAGGCAAAAATACGAAAATTCCATTTTACGAAATAAATCATGATGGCCTCCTTTTAGTAATTAACGATCCGTTTAAGCTGTTGAATTTACTTAATGTTCGTTGTAATGTCAAATCAATGAATGAGTTTAATGGTGCAGACAAAGAGAGGGAAAAATGGGGTCATGTCTTTACTTTTTCCTGTTTAAAAAGAGTGACCTAGATTTTTTCAAAGCCATTGTCGTTTGCAGAAGAGGTTACTAATCAAATTTCACAAAGGTCGCAAAATGCAAGACCTGACCCCAAGTGCTCTCTCGCTCCCAGGCCTTGAGTGCAGGTCTAAATGTAGTGAGTGAAAATTAAACACTCATGCGATCACCCTATTTTATTTACTGTGTTGTCAGCCAATATATTGGATAATATGATAATAATAGATTATTGAAGGAAATATGTGATGAGTAAAAAAATGACCATGGCAGAGATTTCAAGACAGCTTGGGATTTCAACAATGACCGTGTCACGTTACTTTAATGACGGTTATGTCTCGGCTGAAAATCGCCTTAAAATTGATGCTATCGTCAAAGAAAGTCATTACACCCCTAATATATTTGCTCGCTCCATTCGTAGCCAATCCAATATTATTGGTTTCGTGGCTCCTCGTATTGAGTCATATACAACGAGTTTAGTTATTAAAGGGGCGCTGGCTGCTGCCAGTGAATCACAAGTACGAATGCTGTTTCATGCATCAGGCTTTAACCATGAGTCAGAATGCCAAGCTGTGAGAGAGTTTAATGGCTTAAATGCATTGGGCACTATTATTATTGCTTCAAAGCACAGTGTCGAAGAGCCTTTTTATAAAACCTTAGACAATGTGTTATTTATTGGCAAAAACACACCCCATCATTGCTGCTTATATTACCCAGATCATGCTGCGATTAAAGCATTAGTATCACAAACCATCACTCAGTTAAAACAGCAGCAGGCACCGCTTGCAGCCGTACATTATATTTATGATGAGCGTATGCTTTCAAGCCGTACTAAATTAATGCAAACAACCATTACTGACACCGTACCTGAGTTGAATTTTTCGCTACAAGGACTGGCCAACTCGGAGCAAAAAAACGGCTACCAAGCCATTCAATTACAGCCCAATAATGTCTATTTTTGTGCCACCGATAATATTGCCATTCGTTTATATCGTCGCGCTAAAGAGCAGCAATTAAAAATTGGTCATAACTTGTGGATTGTAGGCATGGGAGACTATGACTACAGCGATTTATTAGTCCCCAGCCTTACTACTGTCGCTTTTAATTATTATCAAGTGGGCTACCAAGCTGTTAAGAAATTGATAAAGCGCGATTTCAGTTCAGTTGAAGGCACATTCGATTTAAAAATGAGAGAGAGCTCACAGTTACTTTAAAATTATATTGAGTCTAAAAAAATTCCATTTAACCTCGTGTGTTAACGATAACACATGAAGTAAAATAGATGACACGCAGCAATAATATGCACTCAAAACCACTCGCGTGGTGGAAGAAAGCGACCGCTTACCAAATTTATCCCCGTAGTTTTTATGATACAAACCAAGACGGTATTGGTGATATTAAGGGAATAATTGCCAAGCTGGATTATCTTGCTGATTTGGGCGTTGATTTAATATGGATTTGTCCATTTTATGCATCACCGAATGATGATAACGGTTACGATATTAGTGACTATCAAGCAATTCACCCAGACTTTGGAACCCTTGAGGATGTGGATAAATTAATCACTGCTGCTCATGAACGTGGCATTCGCATTATTATGGACTTAGTGATCAACCACACCAGCGATGAGCATCCATGGTTCATCGAATCTCGAGATAACAAAGATAGCCCTAAGCGTGATTGGTATATTTGGCGTGATGGTTGTGAGCCTACAGCTGAAAAACCGACTTGCGAACCAAATAACTGGGAAAGTATTTTTCATGGTAGTGCATGGGAATATGATAACAAAACTGCACAATATTATTTGCACCTATTTTCTAAAAAACAGCCTGACCTTAATTGGGAAAATCCTGAAGTTAAACAAGCATTATTTAAAATGATTCATTGGTGGTTGGAACGTGGTATTGATGGTTTCCGTGTGGATGCGATTAGCCATATTCAGAAACAAGCTGGTTTACCCTCTTTACCTAATCCAAAGGGTGAAACTTATGTCTCTTCATTTGATTATCACATGAATGTTAAAGGTATTGAGAAGCATCTGTATGAGTTAAAAGAGCAGGCGTTTGCGCCCTTTGATATTGTGACAGTTGGTGAGGCAAATGGGGTTACTGCTGACAACGCATTACCTTGGGTTGCCGAAGCTACCGAGCATGATCAAGGTGGTGTTTTTAACATGATTTTTCAGTTTGAACATATGAAACTATGGTCTGAAGAGCAAAGCAACGAGCATTTTGATCTAGTGGAGTTCAAACGCATTTTATCGCGTTGGCAAGATGCATTAGAAGGCAAAGGCTGGAATGCGCTTTATTTAGAGAACCACGATCAAGCACGTAGTATTGATACCTTTGCAGATCCTGATTATTGGTATGGCAGTGCTACCGCGTTAGCAACTTGTTATTTTTTGATGAAAGGTACTCCGTTTATTTATCAGGGCCAAGAGATCGGCATGGTAAATCATCAGTTTACTTCTCTTAACGACTTTAATGATGTGTCTGCTAGAAATTTAATTCAAAAGTTAGCGCAACAAGGGCACAGCGACGAAAATATCTTAGCGTTGTTAAATCAAGTATCCCGTGACCATAGTCGTTTACCAATGCAATGGAGTGGCCAGGATTTTGCCGGTTTTTCTGAGGTGCAACCTTGGTTTTCTGCGAATCAACAGTACGCAGATATCAATGTTGAGCAACAACAAAAAGATCCAAATTCGATTTTGAATTTTTATAAGCAGTTGATTGCTTTGCGTAAATCAAATGAAAGCTTAGTGGTTGGCCGTTATCAATTACTGCTACCTAATGATCCTAATATCTATGCTTATCAACGTATTGCTCAAGATATGACATGGACCATTATTACCAATTTAAGTGCACAAGAGAGCTTAGTTAATATCGACAGCACGCTGTTAGGGGAGTTAATGCTTGATAACCAAACTCTCAATAATGAACACATTCGTTCTGATTTTATAACGACGCAAATAGCCCCAGCTTATGCAGCGTATATATTTGCTAGGAAGCATTAAATTATATTTATGGCAAGGCGTTGATAACGTTAGCCTGTATTTCAATCAAGGAGTTATTTGTGAGTAAGTTACTATCGTTTGATTTTTGGCAACGATTTGGGAAGTCCCTTATTGTTGTTATCGCGGTGATGCCTGCAGCTGGTATCATGATATCACTAGGTAAAGTTGTCGCAATGTATGCGGGTGGTATCGGTGCCATTGAAACATTAGGCTCTATTATGGAAAACATAGGTTGGGGGATTATTGTTAACCTTCACCTATTATTTGCTGTCGCTATTGGTGGCTCATGGGCAAAAGAGCGTGCAGGCGGGGCATTTGCCGCGATCATTGCCTTCATAATAATTAACCGTACCACTGGGGTTATACTGGGTGTAGATAATGCTATGCTGAGTGATCCTCAGGCGGTTGTGATGAGCTTATTTGGCTCTGAGTTACTCGTCTCTCAATTTTTCACTAATATTTTAGGCGCTCCTGCACTCAATATGGGTGTATTTATTGGTATTATGTCCGGCTATTTAGGTGCCAACTTATATAACCGTTATTTTGATTTCTCTCGGTTACCTCAGGCATTAGCATTTTTTAACGGTAAGCGTTTTGTGCCTTTTGTTGTTATTTTCTATTCGCTGATCATTGCGTTTGGTTTATCGATAGTATGGCCTTTAATTCAAAGTGCACTTAATGATTTTGGTCAATGGATTGCAACCTCAAAAGATACTGCGCCCATCACGGCTCCTTTCTTGTATGGTACGTTAGAGCGTTTATTATTGCCGTTTGGTTTACATCACACCTTAACCATTCCAATGAATTACACCGAGTTAGGTGGTTCTTATGAGCTTTTGACTGGGACGAATGCGGGTTCAATCGTTTATGGTCAAGATCCATTATGGCTTGCTTGGATAAGTGATTTGAATAATCTTAAATTAAGCGCCCCGACAACTTACCAGCATTTATTAGATACGGTACATCCAGCCCGTTTTAAAGCAGGTCAAGTCATTATCGCATCGTCATCATTGATTGGTATTGGACTTGCGATGTATCACTGTGTTGATAGTGATAAACGAGATCAATATAAACCGATGTTTTTATCTGCGTGTCTTGCCGTGTTATTAACCGGTGTGACTGAGCCTATGGAATTCATGTTTATGTTTATTGCTCCCGTTTTGTATGTGGCACATGCGGTGTTAACAGGTGTTGCATTTGCATTGGTGGATGTGATGGACCTGCGTGTACATGCCTTTGGTTTGATTGAATTACTCACTCGTATACCCATGATGGTTTCAGCGGGCATCGGTGGTGATTTAGTCCGTTTCGCATTGGTGTCTATTGTTTTCTTTGTTGTTAACTACAGCTTATTCCGCTTGCTGATTGTGAAGTTTAAGTTACCAACACCGGGTCGTATGGGTAACTACCTAGATGACAGTGCAGAAGCCGTATCGGAAGATGAGAAGCTTGAGATTATTATTCAGAATTTAGGAGGGCGTGGCAATATTGCTGAGATTGATGCTTGTATGACTCGCTTGCGTATTACGGTTAATGATCCGCTATTGGTTGCTGAATATTCTTTATGGAAGTCTACGGGAGCACTTGGAGCTGTGGTTAAAGAACAGGGAGTACAAGTTATTTATGGCCCAGGAGTGGATGTGATTAAATCTAGGTTACTTGAAAAGTTTTCAGCACAACCAGTGTAATCCGTTCTCGATCTTAGATCGAGCAACCTCGAGAAACGCAGCCTTGAAGCTGCGTTTTATCTCAGCACATTAAATAAGCGAATAATAAATGAAGTTAATGACGCTAAATACCCATAGTTGGCAAGAAGATAAACAGCTAGAAAAGTTGGATATGGTCGCACAAGCCATTATCGAACAAGGGTGCGATGTGATTGCATTACAAGAAGTTAATCAACATCAAGATAGCCCGGTCGTTGATGCCAATATATTAACTAATCACACTGTGTTAGCTGATAACTATGGTTATTTATTACAGCAAAAACTCATAGAATACGGCTATCACTACCAACTTACGTGGGATTTCGTTCACCAAAGCTATGAAGTATATCAAGAGGGGCTCGCATTTTTGACACGACTACCCATCCTGGAACATGAGGTCATTGACCTAAATGATAACTATGATGTGAGCTTTTGGAAGCATAGACGATCTGTGCGTATTAAAGTCAGTTC
Organism: Photobacterium sp. DNB23_23_1; assembly: GCF_052873815.1. Lineage (NCBI taxonomy): Bacteria > Pseudomonadati > Pseudomonadota > Gammaproteobacteria > Vibrionales > Vibrionaceae > Photobacterium > Photobacterium sp. DNB23_23_1. The sequence continues at coordinate 29,230 of NZ_JBNNXT010000024.1, forward strand.
TCAACAAGGTGAATTAGATTTTTATAATTGTCATTGTGGCTGGTGGAATGACTCAGAGAACCCATTTGAGGATCAGTTCAACCGAATCACGGCAACATTATCAACAGGGTTGAGCTTTCTATTAGGTGATTTCAACAACCCAAGTCATATACGCAATGAAGGTTATGATTATGTATTGCAGCGCGATTTAATTGATTGCTATGAAATGGCAGAAAAAAAAGATGCCGGAATCACTGTGATTAAAAATATTGATGGTTGGGAACAAAATACCCAGGCGTTGCGGATTGACTTGATCCTTAGTAATCAATCGGTAGTGGTAAAGCAACATCAGGTGATTTTTAATAACGATTTTCACCCAGTAGTTTCGGATCACTTTGGGGTATTGGTGGAAGTAGAAATCGCCTAATATTTATTAACTTATCGCAGTTTATATAAAGTCTGATCATCTTATTAAGCTGAATGCGATAAGCTACTTAGCAATACTATAAGTTGTCCATTAGCTACTAAGTTAGTAGCAGCCCCTAACTCAGAAATATCCGTGCGACCTGAAGTCGTATGAAGCGTTGTTCACCACGACAAGAGTGAACCGTCTGTATCACCAGATGATCCTAGGATCCTGAATAAAGCAGCGGATCTGACAATGTAACGAAACTTGGCCGTTAGGCTGAGTGGGAACAAAATCGTGAGAGGATGTTCCTCCTGAAAACCACAATTCGGGTAAGTGCTAGGGAGTCAATATGATGAATGTAATGTGAATCCATGCAAGGTGCGTTATATGATGAAGCAGCGGAAGTGGTTAATACGCTGTAGCCAAAATGGCAATGAGAGTCGGAAAGAGGTTGGACATTACTCTTTCGTGATCAGCGTACTCTTCGCACTATAGTGGGCATCTAAGTTGACATTTTACGCAACATACGGAACAGGGTAAGCCTGTATATCTCCCTATGGGAAAGCAGCCTGTGAAGGTTGCCGGTAGGTATGCAGGTAAAGGAGGTTGGAAAAAGCGAATGCTACTTTGTAATGAAGTGGATACAGGCTTATATCTGGCGCGAAAGCGAGCTGACTTCTAACTGGTCTCCCGTTGCGAGATAGCTTGAAGAACTTTATTAAAGAAGAAAAGCAAATGATGATTTCGAATGAAATTAGTGCGTCTTCTGACAACGAACCGTGGTTTCTTATTCACTGAGTGACCATTGGGGCAGTTTTAAAGCTTTAAGTGTGTATCGCATAATTTAGTTACTGGGTGCTTAACGGTGCCTTTGTGGAGGCTTGAGCCGTATGCAGTGAAAGTTGCACGTACGGTTCTGAGGAGGGAGGCACCTGGCAATAGGTGCCGCCTATCCGACAATAACGAGTTATCACCACGTCTAAAGATATTTCATGTGGAAACCAAATAGCGCTACTGCCAATCAGTAGCGCTATACTCTTCAGAATATCGTGTTTGGAATCGTGCTGGATTAATACACTCGATACTCTGCGGTCCAACTGAAGCTTTGCCCGACAGGGACATTTATCTCAATGAAGTTTTCCGGAGAGAGCGCGCGATCATTCGCCCAGACTACAAGCCTGTTTAGAGGTTGGTCTACCTGAATATCAATGCCTCTGTTTAGTCCATGGTGATGGATGCGAAACTGGTGATCATCTGGGGTATTGGTAAAACCGGTTAGTGGAACATACAGTCGGTTATCGTCTTGGATTGGTTCAAGTATCTTGAGGCTATCGTTTTGTAGCTGTATGCGTGGCTCGCTATTGCTTTTTTTAGGCATGAAAGGAAAAGATACCTGATATTGCTCATCAACATTGTGATCGTCTATGACAAAGAAGTGGTGGTTAAAAACGGTGGTTTCAATCGCCTTTTCGCCAGTGTTGTTCAGTCGATGTGACATGGTAAACCCCTGCTCATTGAGGCTAATGGTTTTCTGGTAAAGATAACCATAACCATTGTCTGCCTGTAGCGTGTGTATGAATTCTACACTGCTGTCTTGAGTGGTGACTTGCCATTTGCCATGGTCAACAATCTGGTAGGGGTTGGTAAAGTTAAACCGTTTTTCGTTCACTGGTTTTTTTAGAACACCGATACCGATACGAACAAAAGTATCAGATTCACCGTAGCCTAAATTATCGAATATCTGAGCCGGCCCATTCACGCTGAAGTGCAGTTCCGGGTCATGTACTGGCTCTGAACGCCAGCGACCGAAGTATTCCACTCCTTCAAACTTCAACGAGTGAATCAATCCTGACCAATCAAATCTAACTGAGCGATAAGACCCTTTTTCTGTATCAGGCAGGTAGATCGCCATTTCAACCGCATCGTTTGCCAATCGAGCTTCTGGGAAGCTGTCCGCTGACATTCCAACGCTGACTAAAGATAAACAGCCACACAGTAGCCAGCAGATTTTCATTATTTTTCCTCTATTTTGGTATTCAACAACATACCACGGCCATACCAGCCCATGATGTCACGATCGGATTCTCGTATGGCTTGGGTCACTGGTCCCAAGTGGGTGTTAGGAGGCGTTTTCATTGTCACCTCTTGGCACACCTATTTTACATTTGATGCTTATATCATTTGGTCAAATGAGTTGTTTTTTACGTTGAAGGGAAGCGGCGATTAATCATAGTTAACCAGCACTTCCCTTAAAGCATCGCCGATTTGCTTTAGGCAATTTTTTGTGCGTTTACTTACGCCATTTCGGTATTTGTTCTTCCCAATCACGATAGCGCGTGATCATCTCTTGTAGTTTCTCCGGTCGTTCTACTGATAAATCATGCTGCTCTTTGGGATCCAGGGCTAAGTTATACAGTTCAGGCGCTTCAAATAAGCTGTCATCCCGCTCGGCGTAGGTTGTTTTACGTCCTTTGAAATGCTTAATATCTAGTTCTTGTTGACGCTCTCGCCATTTAGCTCGATCAATACGCCATACTAGCTTCCAGTCTTCGTGACGAACGGCTCGGTGCGCCTGATTACGCCAGTAGTGGCTGTCACGTACAACTTCAGATATTTCACCTTCGGTGATGAGTGGCAATAAGTTAATGCCATCTAGCGGTTCGTCATCGGGTAAGGTAGCGCCTGCAGCTGCGGTGAAGGTCGGTAGCATATCTAACGTTGAGACTATACCTTCATATCGAGTATTGGCTGGTAATTTGTCACCCCATTGCATCGCCATTGGTACCCGAACCCCCCCTTCGTAATAGGTAGCTTTACTGCCTCTAAATACGGTGCTGTATTGCTTCTTACCACCGTTGTCGTTTGAAAAGACAATAATGGTGTTATCAATGACATCAGCCTCTTCGAGTGCATCAATGATCGAACCTACCGCCTGATCCAAGGCGACAATCACGCCATCATGTTGGCTGCCACCTTCTGGGACATAGTGTTGCGGCACAATGTCTGGGGCATGCACATTGTATGGGGCGAAATAGAGAAAGAAGGGTTTGTCTTTATCGCGTAGAATCAGTTTTTCTGCTTCCTGAGTAAATGCTTCGGTTAAATAACCGCGTACCTCGACGGATTCGCCATTTCTTACGATATCCAGTGCTGGCTTTTCGCCCTTAACAATGGTTGGCTTTTTGCCATTTTTTATCGCTCTGAGCTCACTTCGGTACTGAAAATAGCCAGAAGCACCACGATAACCAAACCAGTGATCAAAACCGCGTGCGTTAGGCTGGTATTTGTCTTTGGTCCCTAAGTGCCACTTACCAATCGCGTAAGTCTCGTATCCTGCATCTTGTAGTACGTTGGACATCATGACTTCGTTAACATTGACGCCAAAGTCATTCTTAATTCGATTTTTTGTTGGCCCTGGCAGTATTTCAAAATCGAATCTGGCTTGATAGCGTCCCGTCATTAATCCAGCGCGACTTGGCGCACATGTCGAATGAGTGGCGTAAGCGTGATTAAAGCCAACACCGTTCTCATAAATTGAGTCGATGTGTGGTGTTTTGGCTTTGGTATTGTGTGAGCCTGTTGCGCCGAGTGCGCCATAATGTAAGTCGTCTGCGAAAATCATGACGATATTTGGCTGTTCAGGCGCAACATTGGTTGGCTGCTCTGCGATCGCAATACCATTCTGTGAGGCTGCTACAATTGTGCACAGCGCAAGCGCAGTTTTTTTGAACGGATTCTTGATGAATTTCATATATCAAACCATGTAGTGTAAATACACAGCTATAGCTTAAGTACCGATGTGAAGGGGCTTGAGCTGTAGCAGTACGAAAAAGGCTTAACTAATTAGATTATTCAAATTATTGAGGCTATGTAGTAGAATCGTTTCAATTTATCAAAAGCTGCCAGTAAGGCAAGTTTATGCTGATAATACTGTGATGATAGGACGTTTTTTTGTTAAAAATGTTAGCGTTTAACTGGTTAGTAGAAACGTTTGTATTGTTAGGCATGGTATTGGTTGCGTCATACTGGCTCAGTTACCTATAGTGTTGAGTAGGAAAGGGACTATGTCGATTTCCTACTCACAAGATCATAGTTCGTTATCTATTGTAGATAAATCGTCTCTATCTCTTTGGCAAAATTTAAGATCACTTGGTGAGCGTCGTACTAGGTGGGTTTGTTGCTAGGCATAGTCACCTCTAGCCCTTGGGCGGTTTGGAGATAGGCCAGCTTTCCTTCGATACCTGGCATGGTGATCGACGTCAACTCACTAAGATCAAATGTGCCTAGCTTCAATGAAGTGATGGTTAGCACTTGGTTTACCCCCGGCCAGTCTAACGCAATCGCGTAAAGTGTTTTCCAGTCTTTACTTCGGGTAAAGCGAATATCTTCGGCGGTGTAATTATATCCTTTGTGGTTGAGCTCTTTTCGGTTTTGCTCTGTAACGATAGTTGGCCCCTCGCCGTAGACGTGGAAGGGGCGCGTGTTGTAAATTGCCTCTCTGTCTAATTACAAATCCTCTGTAAACTCAACGGTATAAGGGGTATTAAACAAAGCCGGGTATTCTGGCTCTGGGAATTCCTTTAATAACTCCAAGTACTCATTGAATAACTCATTAAACTTTTCAGGCTCTTCATTCCTTAGATCGCGGCGCTGCGCGACATCGTCATTGAGGTTGAACAGCATGGCTTTGACCTCTTCTTTGACTAACTCGCGGTTGGCGCGTTTTTCACCGGCCACTTTGTGTTGGTCATTCCAAGTCAGTACCCAGTCACCTTTGCGGTAGGCGATATCGTGGAAGAAACGGAAGAACATGGTTTCATGCGGTCTACCTTCGATTTCACCGTTTAGGTAAGGTACTAAGTCAACACCATCTAGCTCAGGTGTGTTTTCAACCAAAGGAATGTTCCGTGTCAGCGTCGGTAGAATATCTAGCGAAATAACCGGTTTGGTATACTGCTTTCCGGCAGGGACAACACCCGGCCAATTAATCACAAATGGCACTCGAATACCGCCTTCAAAGGTATCGCCTTTAAAGCCTCTCAAGTCGGCTGGGTTACCCGCGAGGTTAACCGGCTCTTTGCGGCGAACAATGGTTTGGTAACCATTATCGGATAAGAACACGATGGCGGTGTTATCGGCGATCCCTTTTTCTTCCAGCGTTGTCATGATATCGCCCAAGCCATCATCCATCGCAAGCAGCATGGCGGCGATGACACGACGATGCCATGTCGCAAACTCCCCATCCATTAGCTCGTCCACTCGTTTGAGGTAGTGCTCAGGTGCCTGATAAGGCGCATGAACTGCATTGTAGGCTAGGTGCAAGAAGAAGGGCTTGTCATGATTTCGCTCGATAAACTCGACCGCTTCACGGCTGAACTCATCGGTTAGGTAAGCCCCGTTAGGGTACTCCACCATCTCTCCATTACGATAAATAGGCGAGCGGTTGTTCTTACCGTTGTAGTGAGTATTGGCGTTGAAATAGTCGTGACCGCCGCCAAGGAAGCCGTAGAAATAATCCAGGTTGCGGTTCCAAGGTTTATGCTTTTCTTCGAAGTGACCATAATGCCACTTGCCGATAGCAGCGGTTGTGTAACCGGAGGCTTTGAAATGATCTTGCATCATCGGCTGGTTTGTCGGGAAGCCCATTTTGGCATTGCGGGAAAAGTTGCCCCAAATGCCTAGGCGATCTTGATATCGGCCTGAAATTAAGCCTGCACGAGACGGGCCGCACACCGATGAGGTGACATACCCTTGAGTGAAGTGGGTGCCGCCTGCAGCAATTTTATCCAGATTGGGCGTGAACATATCATCGGCGCCCATGAAGCCGGACTCGTCGTAGCCTAAGTCATCGACTAAAACGACAATGAAGTTAGTATCGGTCTGCTCTGTTGGTGATTCACCAACAGCTGGTTGCCCGGCCATAGATAAGCTTGGCAGTAAGGCGAGACTAAGCGCCGCTTTGGTAAAGGTTTTCATTTCAAGTACTCTCTAATTTATTGTTTATATCCAATTTTGCTGCTGAAGAAACAAGCGTAAGTCGGCGATGATCTTGTCCCTGTTTTTTCGGCCATTAAAAAAGCCATGCCCCATTCCTTGGAAAGGCACAACTCGACACTGTCGTTGAAGTGATACTGCTTTTAGGCAAAAGGCATCAGCGGTAGCGATTGGAACGGTTTTATCGTCAGTACCGTGGTAAATAACCGTTGGTGGTAGTGTTGTCGATAAGTGGTGGTATGGAGAAAGCGACATCAGTGGACTGCCTGTCCACGCTTCCGTCCAATGAGTTGGTTGATAGAGGTTTGACTCAGGCGCCATAATAGTGACCGGATTAAACAAAACCAATAAAGCCGGAGTGAAATTCATATTGCCATAATCTGGTAACACGGCTGTGGCTGCAGCGAGCTGCCCACCTGCCGATGCTCCAGCAGCCCCGATTCTATTTTTATCAATGTGATACTGATCAGCATGACTGTAGAGCCAATTCATTGCACTTTTTGCATCCGAAACGGCATCGGCAACACCGGTGCTATGTCTCTTACGCACGCGATAATCAACCAGCATCGACGCAATGCCATCCTGTTGCAGTTGACTGGCGTAATGCGCAAACTGGGCTGGGTTTCCTCCGGCCCACCCCCCACCAAAATAAAAAACCAGTGCAGGAGACGGATTTTCACTGTCAACGGTAAAAAGCCAACTATTGAGCTCTATACCATCAACAGTTTTATAACTGACTTGAGTGGCTCCATTGATAGTTGGTGGGTAGTTACTTGCATAAATCGATGTGCAATTCAGAGCAACTGACAGTAAAGCTGCCAAATAAATAAACCGAGACATGTTCAAATTGACCTCAAAATTAATTCACTGCCGGGAATGCAGGTAAGATATATTCAGGAACAAACTGCAATGGCACACGTCGTTGTTGACCGGTATTACTGCTCGTAACTGCCACGATAAGATCCAGTTCAGGGTTCACGAAAATAAACTGGCCGCGGGCACCTCTGGCCGAAATTGTTTTAATTTCTTTTCCATTCGAACGGAAATTCTGAGTCCACCAATAGTAACCATAATTACCGTTGCGGGTTTTCGGGGTCGTTGCAGTATTCAACCACTCTTTTGTCAGTAATCGGTCACCATTAAATTCGCCTTCATTAAGCACAAGCATGCCGATTTTGATCATGTCGCGCGATGTCATATGTAATCCTGAACTCGCCTTAGTCAAACCGCATGCTGATTTCTCCCAATGAGCCTTTTCGATTCCCATCGGAGAAAAAAAGTGTTCTTCAGTAAACGTCGCAAGATCTTTACCTGTCGTGTTGTACAACACATGGTTGAGAATATCGGTATCCGCACCTTGGTATTTGAAGCGTTTTCCCGGTACGACATTATCGGATAACGAGAGATATAACATGGTATGGTTATCGATAGTGATCGGCGAGTGGTTAGCTTTATGGTTGTTTGGAATAGAAATGCCCGACTGCATGCTGAGCAGGTCATGTAAGGTGATGGCTTCGCTGCCAACGGCCAGTTTTTCTTTCTCGATATTGGACAGGTATTTGCTAGCGGGATCATTCACACTGTCGATATAGCCAAGTTCGATGGCTTTGCCTATGGCGTTGGACAGCATGTTTTTGGTGATTGAAAACATAAAATGCGGGGTGTCTATCTCACCTGCATGCCAGTAGTCCTCGACGATCAGCTTTCCATCATGATGGATAAGCATGCTATCAATTTGGCCGTAATTTCCGGCGACAATATCGTGGCGCAGTTGGTCGATTAACTGGCTATCAAGTTTTGTACTGTGCAGGTCGGCAGTAGTTATGCCGTCATTCCGGGACACGGGTGTACGGTAGCTGTTAGTCTGCGGTGACGGTATGTCAGCGACCGCTGGTTGTTCGAACGCTGTCGAAACATGATTCAGGGTGACAACCTCGTCACTTAACCCGTCCTGGGCATGAGAGGGCATCGCCACGATGCATAAACCGGCCAAGGTAAATACAGGGTAGGTTCGCGATAGCTTTTGAATCAGGCTTTGCTTAGGCTGCATGGGAAATAGTCTCCGTCACGGTATTGTCCTGTTCTGTTTGTCGCTCTGCGAGTTGTGGCTTGGCACCAAATTGAAAGAAGGCTTTTATATCCTCAAGCGCATGATATAAGCAGGGCAGCAGTACCAGGGTGATCAGAGTGGCAAACAAAATGCCGAACCCGAGCGAAATGGCCATTGGGATCATCAGCTGAGCCTGATTGGAGGTTTCCAGAATCATCGGTGCAAGACCGCCAAAGGTCGTCAAGGTCGTCAGTATGATTGGTCTAAAGCGTCGCGCACTGCCGTTGATAATGGCTTCAACAAGGGGGTTACCCGCCTCGCGATTACGGTTAACTTCCGTGACCAGAATTAAGCTGTCGTTGATCACCACCCCGCTGAGAGCAAGGATCCCGAGCAGGCTCACCACACTCAGTACGTAACCCAGCAGAACATGACCGAGTACTGCACCAATCAAACCAAACGGGATAATGGTCATGATGATCAGAGGCTGGGTATAGCTCTTAAACGGGATTGCCAGCAGGCAGTAAAGTGCCAGCATTACCAGTGCCCCATTGATTGCCAGGCTCTCCAAGCTCTCTTTCTGTTCGGCCTGATCACCGCGAAAACCTATATCTAAGCCAGGGTATTTTTCTTCTAACACGGGCAACACCTCACGGCGCAGTGTTTGGGTCAGGGTCATGGCCTCTGATGACGGCGTAATATCGGCACTGACGCTGATACGTCGCTGCCCATCGCGACGATGGATTGCTGAAGCCGAGTATTCGCGGTAGACGTTGGCGATTTGTGATAACGGAATGAACTGGTCGCCAACTTTGATCGGCAGCTGTTCAAGATGATATACGCTGGCCCGTTGCCAATCCGGCAGTTGCACTTTGACGTCGACCTCATCGCTACCGCGTTGCTGACGAATTGCTCGTACACCGCTGAACGCATGGCGGATCTGGCGGATCAAGCTTTGCTCTGTCAGTCCCATGCTTTTACCTTCTGGACGCAGGGCAAGGCGGATCTGTTGGCTGCCAGACATAAAACTGTTTTCAATATCAACAATGCCCGCATAGTTATTGAGGATCTCACTGAGATCTTCACTTGCAGCACGCAGCGAGTGGTTATTTCTATGGGTGAGTTCCAAGGTGACCCCGGCGACATCCGCGCCAGGACCATTGCCTGTCGCCGAGAAACGCACTGCATTTGCTGCGGGGACTTCGCCTGTCAGCTGTCGCCACTGGGCTGATACTTGACGAGTGCTTAGTGCGCGATTTTCGCCTGGCTGCAAGAAAATCCGCGTCATCACCACATATTCGCCATCTCGGCTCCAGATCCGGCTTGAGACACCTTTTGCCAGTGCCTTGCCGCCGTTATCTGCGATGACCTCTTTAGCGGCGAGCTCAAGTTGCTCGCGAACCATCTCAGCTTCTTCGGCTGAGCTGCCGACGGGCATAAAGGCACGAGCAACAGAGAATTCGGCTTCCACCCTTGGCATGGTGGTAAAGCCCATGTGTCCCCCCGAAATATAGGCAATAGCGCTCATTAGCAGCGCAAACCCAGTTGCGACCACAATATAGCGAGCGGCGAGTAAACGCTGCAGAGACGGTTTGTAGATACAACGGATGAACCACTGTAGCCCTTTGTTTACTTGGTGTTGTACCGCATTAAATGGTCGGGTCCAGCGGGGCGGTTGCCGATAATCAATATGGGCGACGTGGGCAGGGAGAATAAATAGTGCTTCTACCCATGATATGATGAATACTGCAGCGACCACTAGAGGGATTACCTTGAAGGTCAGTCCCAGTGTTCCGGGCAAAAACCAGATGGGGATAAAGGCAACGATATTGGTCAGAATACTGAAGGTGAGGGGAGTGGCGATATCTTTCGCCCCTTCTATCGCGGCGTCGGTAAAACGCATCCCCTGACTCATTTTTTCATGGATGTTCTCCCCCGCGATGATGGCATCATCGACCACGATCCCAAGGGCAATAATAAAGGCGAACATCGAGATCATATTGATTGATACACCCATGCTCGGAAGGAATAAGACAGCACCTAAGAAAGCGGTCGGGATCCCCACTGTAACCCAAAACGCCAGCCTTACATCGAGAAACAGAGCCAGAACCAGAAGAACCAGCAGCAGGCCGCTAAAGGCATTTTTCAGCAATAGTGACATGCGTTGCTGGTAAATAACCGCATCGTCATCGACAACCTCCAGCGATATACCTGGCTGCAGGCTGGCTTCGAGTTCCGGCATCAGGGCATATACCGACTCGGAGATAGAAACAGGTGTCTGATCAGCAATGCGATAGATGCGGATGCTGGCAGAGGGGAAGCCGTTATAGAAGTTACGGTTGTGACGGTTGGAAAAACCATCGCGAATGGTCGCGAGATCTTCCAAGTAACGTTTGCTTCCGGCCGGGGTTTGCATGACGACGATATCACTGAAGTCGTTTGCCCAGCCACGGCTTTCGTCAATCTGCAACAAGATATCGCCGCCAGCGGTCTCTAGCCTCCCTCCAGACTGGTTAATGGCGTGACGGCTGATGCTGTTGGCAATGTCATCGAGTCCCAAGCCATACTGTTGTAGGGTAAGGGTATCGACTTGGACTTGTACCTCGTATTTGGAAAATCCGCCGATTTCAACTTGGGTTAGCCCTGGCGAGCTCAACAATATATTACGGATTTCGGTGCTGGTTTCTTTCAGGGCAATAAGATCAACATCGCCATAGAGAACCAGCTCGAAAGATTGATCACGGGTTTCGTTGCGAAATATTCGTGGTTTTTCGGCCCCTGCGGGCAAGGGCGCACGGTTGACGGCACTTTCGACCTCACGCAGTACCCGATCGGCATCCACACCATTCATGAGTTCTGCGGTCAGGTTGGTTCCCGCTGAGTTTGCCCAGCCGTGGATTTCCTTAATGCCCTCGATCCCATTGATGGCGTTTTCAATTGGTAGTGTCACCCCCTGTTCCATTTCTGCCGGGGTAGAGCCGGGATAATGCACCCAGATCCGAATTGAGTTGTGCTGATAGTTGGGGTAGACCTCTTTTTTGATCTGCCACGCCATTAATAGGCCGCCAATAATAAAGAACAGCATCAGCAGGTTGGGGGTCACGCCATTTTTTGCCATCCAAGCGATAGCACCGCGATGGTTTTTCATCAGCTAGGCTCTCCTTGCTTGGTTACCTGCGGGGGTGTCGATGTGCTATCGGCCGTTGATAGGTCAAATTCGAGCGGGACTTGTCTAACCTCCAAATGGATCCCTTCAACAGCGCCGGGGAGTGGGGTGGTGATCAACTGATCACCGTCTTTTAGGCCGTCATCAATCAATACATAGTCTTGGGCACGGAAAGTCACTGATACTGGTTGGGCAACAAGGGTGTCATCTTCTGCCATTAGCCAGACAAATTTTTCCTGCTGTAGATGGCGACGAGCGATCCGCGCGACATTTTCAAACGGGTTGGTGTCGATCTCTGCTTGTAAGAAGGCATTAAGTAAAACTTTAGGCTTGCCGCTGTTTTGCGGCTGCATCGCCAGTGGATCTTGAATTTCAATCAGCAGGTGGGCCAATTTGACCTTGTTGTCGAGGGTAGGCAGCAAACTGACCACACAGCCTTGGCGGTTAGCCCTCGGTCCCCATTCATGAGGGTTGCGGATGGTGACGGCAGAGCCGCGGCACTGTCCTTGCGAGTCGGTTGCACGGCCATTGTCGGGAACGGTGATCCATTGCAGCTGGTGGGCAGGGACACTGACTCTTAGCCAAAACGTATCGGTTGCGACAAGTTCGGCAATCGATGAGTTATCACGAAGTAAACTGCCTTTTGCAACATCCAGGGACACAATTTGCGCATCAAACGGCACGGTGATGCGGGTACGTTCATAATTTAATTCCGCGCGCTGTAAGGTGGCTTGACTACGGGCTATATCGGCTTCGATTTGCGCCAACTGTGGGCCGCGTAGCACCAAATCAAGATCGTCAGCAGCCAATGACTGTCCCGATAGTTCATATTCCAGAACGGCAGCACGACGGCGGCCATATTCGACCTGATACAGTGCCTGATGGCGTGCCAATGTTGCCTGCGCTTCTTTTACTGCGAGCGCATGATCACGAAGGTCAATGCTAAGGAGGGTTTCACCAGCTTTAACATAGCCGCCGGGCACGAGATCTTCCGCCATGTTGGTGACCAGACCGCGTAGCTGCGAGCGAAGGCTGATTGTTCGTTTAGGCTCGACTGCGCCTTGTACGACTATCTGCGGAATGTCACGGCTAAGCATGATGGGCTCGACATCAACAGTACGGCTCGGTGGCTGGCCGGGACGTGCTGGGCGGTGAGGTTTGCCCTGCATAAACTGGTGACTGGCGTAGATCCCACCAGCCAAGATCAGGCAGGGGAGTAGCAGTTTGAGCGCTGTTGCCAGATGTTTTTGATAAGTCGATTTTTGGGTTGGGCTGGTCATGCTCAGGATTCCATTCTTGGTTGCAGTTCAACTGCACCGTCTGCTGATAGAGATATAAGTTGTCCGCCCAGAGACTGGTAGGTGGCTATACGGCGCAGGAACAGTTGGCGTTGGGCGCTAAGAGATTGTTTTTGTAGTGTGAATAGCTTTTCTTGGGCGTTTAATACATCAAGGTAGCCCTGCATGCCGCGGCTGTAGCGAATAGATTCGACCTCAAGGATATTTTCTGCCTGACGGGTTTGGCGGCGTAATGAGTCAAGCTGTTCTTGTTGGCTTAGCTCCGAGAGGACATTGGTTTCTACCTCTTCTATAGCGCTTAGAACCCCTTGGGTGTAGTTGTAGAAGGCCAAATCAGACGATGCCTCGGCTACTTTTTGTTCCGCTTCGAGTTTTCCTGCATTAAATATCGGAACGTTTAGTTGGGCACCGAGATCCAATCGCCAGATATCAAAGGCATTTGACCAGTCACTGCTTGCCGCTGAGCTACTAATGGAGATGTTTGGTAAACGAGCTGCCGCTGCCGCTGAGGTTTCTTGCTGGCTAGATTCATATTGATACCAGAGTGCACGAACATCCGGCCTTCTATCCAACAGTGCTGTCGGCAAGCCAGTTTCCGGTAACGGCGGTAAGACAGGAAAAGAGGAGTAGTCCCAGTCAACGGCTGTGGTAGGGGAGCGCCCTAACAGGACATTCATTTGCCTCTCCAGAATCATCAGGTTTTTGCGGGCTTGTTTTTCTTGCGCTTGCAAGCTTTCCAATAGCTGTTCCTGACGCCATAAGGCACTGATACTACCTTGTCCAGTTCGGTAACGATGGCCAGTGATCTCGGCAATGATCTTGGTATTGTTAATTTGTTTTTCGAGAATGGTTAAAGCTTGGTGTTGCTCAATCAGTTGATACCAGCGTCTTGCGATATTTCCGGCAAGGGTTTGGGCAGCGGCTTGTAGTTGTTCTTCAGTGGCAAGGTAACTGTAATAGGCTGCAGAGGCCTTGGCTTGGTTTTTGCCCCACAAGTCGAGCTCCCAGCTAGCGTTTAATCTGAGGTTATCCGTTGTTTCTTGTGTGATTTCACCGCTGATTGAATCACGTTCACGACGGATATTGCTGCCAACCACACCGTTGACGGTAGGGTATCGACCTGCGTCTCTAACATCGGCCGTCGCTGCCGCTCTCTGCACTCGGGCGACACTCGATTGCAGGCTGAAATTTGACCTAAGTGCGGTGCTGACAAGCTCGTTGAGCTGTAGGTCATTAAATTCTCTCCACCAAAACTCATCGGCTTCCGTATTGCCAGAAATGCTAAATGATGGTGAAACAACTGGCGCAATCTCGGTGTGCTCTTGCGGTGTTTGCACACAACCGTTTAAGAGCAAGGTTATTACAGAAACGCGGAGTAATAGTATTGCTCGCGAACTTGAAGACATGATCTGGCTCCCACAACCTTATCGGGTGGTTATTAGGTATTGGATATTGTTGGGTACCGCTAGTAATCCATTAAGCGGCAGGTTATCGCTTAATTATTTCATTAGCTGATTAAACTCTTTTACGTTTATTCTTTTGCCATCGCTAAAGCCAATATTTCGGTTGGTTGGTTTGTCACTGAGCTTATTTACAGGCAGCGTTGCCTCCCAAGCATCAAATTTATCTTTTAGCGCTTGGGCAATATCGGGTTTATCGTTAGCGAGGTCATGCCATTCACCCGCGTCATGACTCATATCGAACAGTCGGATAGTGCGTGGACCATTGTCATCATTGACAGTGAGCTTCCAGTTGCCGTCACGAATGGCGTAGTCATTGTCTCTGCGCCAGTAAAGGGTTTGATGAGGCTCACCGTCTTTTTCACTTAATAAATAAGGGAAAAGATCAACGCCATCAAATGGTATTGTTTCAGCGTTGGCGTTTGACTCTATTTTATTAATGCCAAAACGTGCGGCAATAGTCGGGAAAATATCTAGTGAGCTAACCATAGGTTCATATTTCATTCCCGGTTTTATTTGAGTGGGGTAATGAATAATAAATGGAACCCTGATACCGCCTTCATAGGTATCTCCTTTGAACCCATTAAAAGGCCCAGGTCTAGACATGGTCGTTTCCCCCCGCTTTTTCTTATGTGGTTCTTCAAAACCTTGTCCGGAAGGTGTGCCGTTATCACTCATGAAAAAAACCAGTGTGTCTTTGTCAAGCTGGTGGGATTTCAGAGTATCCATGATCGCGCCAATGCCATCATCCAATACTAATGTTTGTGCGGCAAAGAAACGTCGCTCTTCATGATGCACATCGAGGTGATCCAACCGCTCGATATAGCCGTCAGGAACTTGCCAGGGGTGGTGAACGGCAAAATGGGCGACATGAAGAAAGAAAGGCTTGTCAGCATTGTTTTCAATGAAGGCAACGGCCTCATCGGTGAACAGCTCGGTCAGATAGCCATTACTTTCTTGAATCGGCGGCTCTTTTTCTGTGTTGCGGTAAAGAGGGGACAACCACGGCTTGCCTCCTTCCTTGGCATCAGAAAACATGTAGTTGTGCGAACCGCCATGGAAACCATAAAAGAAGTCAGCTCCGCGTTCATTTGGTTTGCCGGTGGGGTCACCCATGTGCCACTTGCCAATGACGCCTGTGGTATAACCCAAATCCTGCATCATCTCCATCATCAGAGGTTGGCTTCTTGGCACATGGTTCTGGGCAAAGTTGCCATATACCCCGAAACGCTGCTGGTATACGCCAGTCAACAACCCTGCACGTGATGGGCCACACACGGAAGCACTGACATAGGCTTGGGGAAAATGTACTCCCCCTGCGGCTAATGCATCGATATTGGGGGTGTGGATGTCATTGTATCCGTGATAACCGACATCGCCCCAACCTTGGTCATCGGTATAAATCACAATGACGTTCGGCTGGCTTTCCAGGTTAGCACGAGGCGGCTCAACCCGTTGGGCTGCCAGGCTAGGGGTAGAGTATATTAAGCCTGCAATCGCAAAAGCTAATGAGGTCCTTTTCTTATTTCCGTGCATAGTTAACTTCATTGATTACAGGCTCGTTTATCTACTTAGTGTTGAATCAATTAAACAATTTGGCAGCAGCGCTTAACCTTCTTGCCGCTACCACATGGACAAGGAGAATTACGACCACCGGTAAATGTGTTGGCTACCATTTTTTTCTGCAGGTCGAGGTAGATAATGTCTGACGCTGGGCGCCCACGCATAAGTAGATCGCGCATCTGTTTCATCTTGGCTTCGGAGTGCGCGAAGAAGGCATAGTAGCCGGCACAGAAGTAGCTATGACCTTCTTGTCCTGCTTCAGAGCGGGCAAATCTATGTTTAGGGCAACCACCGTGGCATTGCATGCGGTATGGACAACGTCGACATTGCAGCGTTAGCTTGTCTTTCTTGTCCATACCAAACTTAACTGCTTTGTCGGTCTGGTTCAGATCTTGGATCGGATCACTGTGAATATTACCCAGCTTGTGCTCAGGGTAAACAAAGTGGTCACAGTTATACATGTCGCCATTTGATTCGAGAATAAAGGCATGGCCACAGGTTTCTGACTGCACACAAATGCCCGAAGGCTCGTTGCACCAAGTTGCCAGGGTTGAATCAAAGGTGTTAACGAAAATACGGCCGACATCTTTCTTGACCCAACGGTCGAAGACGCGGTTAAGGAATTCACCATAGGCCAATGACGGTACCGACCATTCGGTTACGTCTGCTTCTGCTTGGTACTCAGGGCTTACTAGGAATAGCCCTTCTTCTGTTTCTTGCTTCGCTTCACGCTCTACGATTGGGATGAACTGCAAGAAGGTCGAGCCAATCCCCACCAAGAAGTCGTAAACCTCTTCAGGGTATTTGACGTTTTCGCTGTTAAGCACGGTCAAGGTGTTGAAATCGACACCGTGTTTTTTCATCTTGGTGATTGCCGCCATCACTTTTTCGTGGCTAGCCTTGCCTGCACGGGTCACACGGAAGTGGTCATGCAGACGGGCTGGGCCGTCAATGGAAACACCAATGAGGAAGTTGTTCTGTTTGAAAAACGCACACCACTCATCATCAATAAGCAAACCGTTGGTTTGGAAGGCATTGGTAATACGGTGGTTCTGCTGGTATTTTTGCTGAAGTTCTACCGCTTTGCGGAAAAAGTCGAGCCCCATAAGGGTTGGCTCACCGCCTTGCCATGAAAACTCAATGGCTTCGCTACCGCTGTTTGCATCGATATATTGCTTTACGTAAGCCTCAAGCGTTTCCTCTGACATCTGCCAGCGGCTTTTTCGCTCAGGGTAAAGGTTTTCTTTCTCAAGGTAAAAACAGTACGTGCAGTCAAGGTTGCATACAGAGCTGCTTGGTTTTGCCATGACATGGCATTGTTTAAACGTCGACATTGCTTACCTTTATATCGTTATGATCATAGGTTAAGCGGGATAACCCGGACGTGCCGAAGCATCTTTGACAGGGTTAGGACGCGAAACTTCAACCTATGATTTGACTACCAGTTTAGTGCGTTTATTTATTATTTGTATAAACGTTTCGAATTGGTTTGAGGTTACCTCAAAGCCTACCAAGCCACAAATTTTGCGTGGTTTGTATCCTTGGGAATGTGAGCTAAATCTAGAATGGAGTCGAAATGATAAAGCCGGGTAAAAAAAGACAGCGCTTTGCGCTGTCTTTGTTGGTTAATTGCGTTCTTGGTTATAGGATATCCAGCTTAAAGGCTGTTCAGATTTCGCCAGTTGGTTTCGACAGGGAACATGTTACGGTTCCAGCCCCACATGGCATCTTCGTTCTCAGCATCCCACGCATTCCATGCCTCTTGTAAGCGTTTCACTTGCTCTGGGTGCTCTTTGGCCAGATCTTTGGACTCAGAGATATCATTGCTGATATTGAATAGCTGTACACGAGGGCGCTTATTGCGGATATTAGGCATCACGAGTTTCCAGTCTTGATCGCGAATTGCGCCAGCCATACTGGTGTTCCAGTATAGGAATCGGTTTTCTAACGACTTTTCTTCACCGGTAAGCAATGGCAGTAAATTAACACCGTCTAGGTTCCAATCAGCTTTTACCTCAACATTGGCTGCGGCAGCCATAGTCGGCAGGATATCCAGCGAAATAATTGGCTCTTCAATCGTTTGCCCAGCAGGGATTGTTCCCGGCCATGACACAGCGAATGGTATGCGGATCCCGCCATCCCAAAGCGTACCTTTTTGAGCGCGTAGTGGAAGGTTGTAAGACGCATTCCCCTTTGGCTTACCGCCGTTGTCTGACAGGAAGAAGACAATGGTGTTTTCGGTTAACTCATTCTCATCCAAAGCATCTAGAATACGGCCGATGTTTTGATCGACATTGTAGTTCATCGCCAACAGCTTGCGGCGCTTTTCGTCTTCTACGTGCGCATATCGTTTGAGATCTTCTTCTGTTGCTTGTAGCGGGCCGTGTACGCCATTAAATGGTACATACAGGAAGAACGGCGAGTCTTTATGGCGTTCGATAAAACTGATGGCTTCCGAGCCGAAACGGTCGGTCAGGTACTCATCAAAGTTGTCGTCGACTTTGTCATTGCGGTACATCACAGAGAATGGCTTGCGAGCGGCTGTTTCTTGGTTCTGTGGCCCCACAAAGTAGTTGGCTGCACCATTGTTAAAACCGTAGAACTCATCAAAACCACGATGGTGAGGCCAGAACTTGCGCTGTTTTCCATCATGGTGTTTACCCACCATGCCCGTAACATAACCCGCTTGCTGGAAGTAGTAACCGAAGTTGTTGTTCAGCATCTCATCAGGTGTACCCTGAACAATACCTTCTTCACGGACAAATGGACCGGTATTGTTATGGAAACCAAAGCGTTGCTGGTAGCGACCAGATGTTAGTCCCGCTCGCGAAGGGCCACATACCGGGGCGGTAACATATCCGGCAGTGAGTGCTGCGCCACTGGCTGCAAGGCGGTCCATGTTCGGAGTTTCGACATCTTTACTTGAGTTGTGATAACCCACGTCAGCGTAGCCCAAGTCATCGGCAAATAAGATCACCACATTGGGCTGGGTTGGCGTTTCAGCTTGGACTGCGGCACCGCTGCCAAGCGCAGCAAGCACTGTCATGCTAATGGCGGTTTTTTTCATTATGTGTTTCATAGTGAATACCCACGTTATTTATTTTGTCATTGATAATTAATTGCGACCACGCCAGCCGTTGGCATGTGGGAAGAGGTTGCGATTCCACCCCCATTTGGCTTCTTGGTTATCAGCATCCCAGCGTTCGAAGGCAGCAAGTAAGCGTTCAACTTGTTCAGGGTGTTGTGCGGCAAGGTCGTTTGTTTCACTGATATCTTCAGAGATCTTGTAAAGCTCGGGCTTAGGCTGTTTAACCAAGGTGTTATGGATCACCAGTTTCCAGTCGTTATCACGGATGGCATTCTTGTTGATGGTCTTCCAGTACAAGAAGCGTTCATCGATGTCTGAGACTTCCCCTTTAAGTAGAGGCAATAAGTTTTCGCCCTCTAGCTGCCACTCATTTTTCTGTTTAACGCCAGCCATAGCGAGAGTGGTAGGAAGAATATCTAAAGAGATCATTGGCGTATCAATAACCTGTTTAGCTGGAATCGTGCCGCGCCAAGTGATGGTTGTCGGAACTCGGATACCGCCTTCCCAGTAGGTATTCTTTGCGCCGTTCAATGGGGTATTGAATGAGCCGTTGCCGTTAGGTTTTCCGCCGTTGTCAGACATGAAGATGATCATGGTGTTGTCCATCAGATCATGCTCTTCAAGCTTGTCTACCATTTTGCCGATATTTAGATCCATGTTGTAAGTCATGGCGATCATTTTGCGACGGAGTTCGTCCTTGATATAAGCAAACTTCTCTAGATCTTCTTCCTTGGCTTGCATAGGACCGTGGGAGGCATTGAACGGTACATAAAGGAAAAACGGTTTGTCATGGTGACGGTCAATAAATTCAACGGCTTCATTGCCAAAAATATCCGTGAGGTAACCATCAAAATCGTCGACTAGAACATCATTGCGGTGAATTGAAGAGTAGGCACGCTCTTCTGCATTCATGCTATTAAAGCCGGTGACAAAGTAGTCGGCAGCACCATTGTTGAAGCCGTAGAATTCATCCCAGCCACGGTTATGCGGCCAGTATTCCTTGGCATCACCGTCGTGTGACTTACCGACAAAGCCGGTTACATAACCCGCATCTTGGAAGTAGTTACCAATGGTTTTGGCATTGAGGTCTAGGCCCTGAACAATACCCGGCTCTTTAACAAACGGGGCGGTATTATCATGGTAACCATAACGCTGTTGATAGCGGCCGGTCATCAGTCCGGCGCGAGAAGGACCACATACTGACGCGGTTACATAGCCTGCGGAAAAAATAGCACCTTCGGCGGCGACTTTATCCATATTAGGGGTAACAATATCCTGGCTTTGGTTTTGAAAGCCCATATCGGCATAGCCGATGTCATCAACAAAAATAAATAAAACGTTGGGTTGTTGTGGAGAGGTAGGTGGTGTTTCTTGTGCCAGAACGGGGCCACTAAGGGCGGTAGTCATTGCCAGTGTGATCCCATGCTTTTTAAGGGCTGAGTTCATGTTATTGGTTCCTAACCGAAAGGAGAAAACGGCCATGGGGAATGGCCGTTATAGATCGTTATTGGTTGTTATTGTGCTTCAGGGGAAGGAGATTCTTCCGTTGGGTTCATAACCAACTTGATATCGCCAAGGCCGTAGCGGAAGCCGTCTAGTTCTGTAAAGGATATGATGTCCTTTCCATCATCGTCCTGACCAAGGTTTACTTGCACGTGGGTCTCTAATTTCTCTACATATTGCAGGGCATTGAGGCTAACTGCACCATTGGCGCTAGTGAAGAAGTCACGTACTGGGATGGCAATATTGATCATCACCCCTTTGTCTGCGCCAGCTTCAGTAAGGTTGTAAGTAAGAGCTATACCGTTGCCATAACTGTCACCGTCAATTACCATTCCCTCTGTACTATTTCCTGGGCCGTAGAATTGCATAACAAGTTCTAGTTGACCTTCAGTTGGCATTGTCACTGTTCCGTTGTTTGGAATAATGAACTCTGCTTGAAGTTCGCCGTTAAGCATATAGTGGCTTAGGTCAAGACGTGGGTACTCAATGTTGCCAAGGTTAGCATTAGCATCAATGGCGAAAGAGAGGATACTGCGCTTGCTGTTATCGAACTTGTCATCGTAATATATACCGCTTGCCCGAATGCTACCTTCAGTTACACCGTTGTTGGTAATATTCGCTGCAGAACCACGTGTGATCCGTACATCATCGGCCTCACCGGTTAACTCCCAAATCAGTTTTCCGTCTTCATCGGTTGTTCGAGTATCCCGAACCAGTACCGCTTCATCATCGATTAGTACCTTGCTGTTGTTGTTATTATAACAGCCTTGGATATTGGCACTTGCAGGGGTTAGAGATACAGAGTTGTTAGCTAAACGAGCTTGGCTTAATTCATACTGAATTGCCCCTTTTGTTTCAATCGCCATCGCGATGTCAACATTCGTTAAGTCTAATCCTTCGTCGATAAAGCATTTTAGAGGAACGCGAATGAATTGGGCATTACCTGATGCTGAAGCAATGACTGAACTGGTAATATCTGTCGAAACTTTCTTGTCACCGTTAAACATTGTAAGCAGGACAGGGTTTGGGTTTTCTAGATCATCACCTAAATCATAGCTTAAGGTGTTGACATAAAATTGAATGGTGCCGCCAAGGTTATTTGTTTCATTAAATAGATTACTTTTCGTAATATCGTAGGCTTTATCTGCTGAAAAGATCAGTGAGGCTTTGTCGTCACTAACTGTAACAGTGAGTGGATCAGCTGAAGTAAATTCGCCTTCAACATTAATATTACTTGATGAAGTTAGGGCGTTGCCGTCTACTGCTGTTTCCGTACCATCTGCATCGACAGCGTACATCACATATGGTGCATCCCAGTCAGAGTTCTGGCTGTCGTTATATTTGTAATATAGAGGTACTTGCGTGCCAAGCTCAGTTGAAGCGTCGCCGCTTCCACCGCCGGAGTTGCCGCCTCCACCGCTGTAGTCGTAGTTATCATCTAAACAACCAGTCAAAGCGACAGTTGAAGCCATCATTAAAGCTAAAGTAGATTTCTTAAACGTCATTGTAGGGAGCCTTATAAATTGTTATTAAAATTAGAAATTAGCTTTTAGATGCGTTGAAACGACGAAGGTCTTCACGACTTACAATATTTTGTAGATTTCTTTGGTATGCGCGAAAGTGTGGTTTTCTTGCTTCTTTAAAACCGTCAGTGCCACGACCATGCTCTTGAACAAGCTTCGCGTTTGTTCTTGCCATGTCTGCTTTAAGCTGTTTGATTTTGTCAGCATCGTCTTGGCTAAGCTCTAAGAAAACTTGCATCTCGTGGACTTCAGTCGAAATACGTTTCTGATCTCTTGGAGCAAGCTCGTTATAAGCAAGAGCCTGACTTGAAATAAGCATCAATAGTGCAGTAGAGCAGGTAACAATCATTTTTTTCATAGCGGAATCTCCAAGAAGATCTATGTCATATAAACGTTTCAATTAGGTTGTGAAAGGAACATACCTAACTTATTTAAACGATTCAATATGAGCTGATGGAAGATGGTTGGATTATGCTGGTTTTTAATTGAATCTGTGAAGTGAAGCGCGTTATATAGGGGCGGGATTGTCATAGGAAGGGGGAATTAATTAAATGGTCAATATTGACCCTAAATATACCTTAATGTGATCCAGATCTGGTTTTTATATTTCATTGAAAATATGACATGCAATGTATAATGTGTTGTTATTTAAGGTTTTTATTTGTTTTTGCGAGAGGTGTTGAATGTGATGAACTTCATGTTGTGACAAATTTACTTTATTGCTATAACTCTATTGTTTTGAGTTTATTTGCTTATTAATCAATACTTTAAGTCTATTGAAAGTCCGTTTTTATTCGTTTGACATCCTAGTCGAAACGTTTATCTTTGTGCGTATAGTTTGATGGCTGAGTCGTTAAGGAATGTTTTGTTACTAATTAACAATACTCAATCATTAATAAAATATTTAAGCGAGTTATAATTTATCCTATACGTGAGAGCAGGGTTAAAATGAATAAAAAATTGATATTAAGCATAGGGGCATTGTTGTTTTCTGGTGGAGCGTTAGCCTCTCAAGTTGATTCAAGCTCATACCAAATTGATATGGATGGTGATATTGATACAATTCAGGTCCGCTCAGGCTCTGATACAAATCAACGACGAACTAATTTTTTTACTGGCTTAGTTTACAATGAATCAGTATTTGACGATGGCCCTAAGCGCTCATCAACGCGCCTTGTTTACCTTGATGGTTCTACCCGATTTAATGAAAACTTCAGATTTCGCCACGTGTTATCAGAATCATGGGTAGACGTAAAAGGTGATTATAAAAACGATCCTCAAAACCTCGATGGTCGTATTAGCTTCACTCTTGCCCCTCGATATGAGCAATGGGTTAGCCCGAGATTAAGTTGGTTTGCAGAACCTGTTTATATTCGACAAGCTGATGCGCAAGGTACGGCTAGCCAAGAATTAAAACTAAAACCAGGTTTGCAGTTAACCTTTGGTCAGCATTTTATTTCTACAACTGCTGATTATCAGTTTAAGTGGCGTGAGCGCTATGATAGAA
Source organism: Photobacterium sp. DNB23_23_1 (assembly GCF_052873815.1). NCBI lineage: Bacteria > Pseudomonadati > Pseudomonadota > Gammaproteobacteria > Vibrionales > Vibrionaceae > Photobacterium > Photobacterium sp. DNB23_23_1. Next base: position 52,770 of record NZ_JBNNXT010000024.1, read on the forward strand.
CAGAAAATAGAGATAATCATAACTGGCAAGGTTACTCTGCAGATGTAAACTATGTGTTCCGTCATAGTCCACAGATCAACTACGGTGCAAGTGCTTCTTACAGCGGTACAACAGATAACTCGGTTGATAATAGTGAGTTTCGACGTAAAAATTATAATGTGAAACCATTTGTTCGATTCAAGCATTTCTATGATATTACAACAGAAGTCAATACGGTTATTGGGCATGAGGAAAGTGGGCGTTATTGGAATGGTTATGATTATGTAAGGATCAACGTTAATAATAACAAACGTTTGAGCAGCAATTTACGTATGGTTGCTAACTTCCAGTATGGGGATAACAAGCGTCATTCACCTGCTGGTGTAACAGATTATAGTAACGGTGATAAGCAAGAAATGCAGGTACGTGTCGGGTTTAACATTACCATTTAATCGTTATCAAATAAAAGGAGGGCCCCCTCCTTTTTATTTACCATACAATTTGAATTTTTGTAACAAAGTGATCTCTCTCGCTAAATACATTTCTAATTGTTTCTATGATTTGGTGTTTATATCAACTGAATATCACTTTATGATATATATCTTCTTTGTAACTGCTTATTTCCTTCTTGTTTTTATTGCATGGTTTTACGTGCTTCACAAAAATGAAAGCGTGGTTTGAATGAGGCTGTTGAAACGTTTATATTGTGATTGTTCACTCATCATGCATAAATTGAATGTAGCCCTTAGCTAATGTTTGACCTGTTAACCTTTGCTGGAACTTCATTGTTTTATGCTAACTGATTATTTTAAAAGGTTTTTCTTCTATATATGGACTTTCAATACTCTAAGTTAGTGAAGGGGATGGCTTTATTGGTGGCTGCTAATGTCGCCATGCCTGAAACTGTCGAGGCTGCCCCCGTTTCGAAAGAGCAGCCTAACATTGTTTTTATTTTTTCAGATGATCATGCCAACCGAGCTATCAGTGCCTACGGTTCTGATTTGATTAACACGCCAAATATTGATCGCATTGCTAATGAAGGTGCGATTTTCGAGAACACCTTTGTTGGCAATTCCATTTGCCAGCCAAGTCGTGCATCAGTGATGACGGGTAAGCATTCGCATAAAAATGGGGTGACAGACAACACGGCAAGTTGGAATCCGAATCAGGTTGCTTTCCCTAAGCTGTTGGAAAAAGCGGGTTACGACACTGCGTTGATCGGTAAGTGGCATATGAAACCAACACCAGTCAATGAGTTTGGTTATTCTATCGTACTTAGTGGTTCGGGCAGGCAGGGCACTTATTATCAACCTGAGTTTGTTGATCAAAAAGGCAAGAAAACAGTTGTAGAAGGCTACTCGGCAGATGTGATTACAGATATGTCCCTTGATTGGATGAAGCAGCATGCCGATTCTGATAATCCATTTCTAATTAAGATTCAGTACAAAGCACCACATACTCCTCGCCGTCCAGCATTGAGACATCTAACCACCTTCAAAGATCATGTATTCCCTGAGCCTGCTACCTTACACGACGATTACACTACCCGTGGTGATCATGCCCAACGTGCTTGGATGCAGCTATATGGCATGGGACCTGTTGGTATTAACGCATTTCCACCGGCTGCAACCACGCCAGAGCGTAAGTTAGTGCGTGAAGAATGGTTGTCCAGCATGAATCCACGTGAGCGTAAAAAGCACGAGGAGTGGATGAACAGGATGAACCAAGAACAACGTGATGCGTGGCATTCTGCTTATGATGACATCAATGTTCAATACTGGGAGATGCAAAAAGATCCTAAGTATGCAAGAAAAAGGGGTAACCTTACCACTGAGCAAAAGGCTGATCGCCTAAGCTTTATGTACCAGCGCTTTATGCGTGATTATGCTGCAACCGTCTTGGGCATTGATGAAAATGTTGGTCGTGTACTGGATTACATCGACGCAGCGGGTATTGCTGATAACACCATTGTGGTTTACAGCTCGGATCAAAGCTTCTTCATTGGTGAACATGGTTGGGCTGAGAAACGTTATATGTATGAAGAAGGGATGAAAATGCCTTTCTTGATTCGCTGGCCTGGTCACATCGAAGCTGGTTTGCGTCCGGAAGCGATGATTCAAAACATTGATTTTGCACCAACATTCCTTGATTCTGCAGGGGTTGCAATCCCTGGTGAGATGCAGGGCAAGTCATTTAAAGCCTTGCTAGAGGGAAAAACGTCTGATCAACAGTGGCATAAAGAGCGTCCAGCGGTTTATTACCATTACTACATGCACGGTGCTCATAATGTTCCAAGGCATGATGGTGTCAGAACTGAGCGTTATAAGCTGATTGACTTCTATTCACAAAATGGCGGTAAAGGGGAGTTCGAACTGTATGATTTAGAGACTGATCCTTATGAAGTCAGTAACTTATACACCGATCCTAACTATGCCAACGTTCGCGATATGATGCATAACCAGTTGAAAGAAGCTCGAAATAAATACGGGGTTCCTGATGATGTATTTGAAGTGCCATATGTCTATATGAACCGTAAAGAGCGTCGAGAACTGGGACTAATTAAAAACTAACTGATTGTTTTAATTAGCTTTATATTGGGCTTGCCATACATGTTGTGGCAAGCCTTTTTTGATTTACAAACTGCAACAAATTAATCACGTGACCTGTCGCACATTCTTCTTTTAGATATATTGAATACCCTGTCGAAACGTTTATATTATCAGTTAAATAATGTATATGCGTGTCCTTTTTGAAGTTGAAGGAATAGAAATGAAAAAGAAGTTAGCTGCCTTGCTGATTGGAACAATGCTCCTGCCAGGCCTGGCATTCGCGGACACACCGGCGAATGAGACTATAATTAGCGAAACAGTGAAAAGCGATCAAGAAATCATTGATAGCCTTTACCGTGGTGGCTATGCGTATTGGCAACAACTCCGAAACGAGAATGGTACCTATGAAGATAAGCTATTTCTCAATGGTGACCGTAGCTATGTTGGCTCAATCGCCAACTCAGGTATGGGGTTAGTCGCGCTGACTATTGGTCATGCGAATGGCTGGGAACCAGAAGCCGAGCAAATGGCTCTCGTTACACTACGCAAACTAGCTGGCCGTGATCCTAACTTCACCGTACCGCAGAATGCGACAAATACCTTTATTCATTTTTACAATACGCAAACGGGTGAGGCTGTAGGCGACGATTGGAGCCCAGTTGACAGTGCCATCATGATTTATGGTGCCTTGTTTGTTAAAAACTACTTTAGCGAAAACAAAGAAATTGCCGAGCTTGCCGATTTCTTGTACCGCAATACGGATTTAACCGATTATATTGCAGATGTTCGTACTGGCCGCATTTATCTTGCCCAACATACTGATGGTTCTTTTAAGCCACACCGTACCAAAGCCTTTAACGAATATATGCTGGTTGCCGGTATTGCGAACCAGCAGGCAAAAGATTTAGATAATGCTGCTAATGCGAGTAATGCTAAGAAATTCTGGGATATTTGGTACGCATCGACAAAGTTCCTTCCAGTTGCTGAATATAATGGTATCCCTGTACTTTCTGAAGGCAAAACATGGTTTACCTCGCAATTCAACTTCTTGTTTAATAATTATTTGATGCATGACTTCTCAAATAATCCAGAGTTTGTAACTGCGTTGGAAAACTCAGCCAAAGCAGATTTTTCTTTCTGGCGAGATGTCGATGTTGAGGGTGTGGAATTAAAAGAATATGAGTGGGGTAGTGGTGCTGGTGCATGTCCTAATGGATATTGTGTAGACCGTTTTCACTTTGAAGGTGATCGCCAATTTAACCATAATTTAGTGGTTTCCCCTCATATTCTTGCTGGTTACATTCCATTTAATGATCGTGCGAAAATGGATTTAATTTCTACATACCGAGATAATACAATTAATGCCAAGCATGAGCTTGATGGTGGGTACGAAATTCTATGGCGTTATAGTCATGATCAACCAGAGTGGAAGGCTAAATTTATTGAGGGTGTTGATTTCTCGACATTTTTGTTTGGGCTTGCAGCAATGCCAGAGCACTTGGGTATGGAGTTCTTTAATAAGTACAACAACTATTTTGAATAGTTAATGTATTGATCTTTTTCTAATTGAATTATTTACAACTTGCATCATTGTTGTTTGCTCCCGACTTAATAGTTGGGAGTTTTTTTATTTAAAAGTATAGAGTTATTTTTAACATCTAACACTTATAAACAACCTGTTACAGGTGTTGTGTAACGCTGTTAGTAGTATTATATCCTGATCACACTTTAAGTTTGTTTCATTGACGCCTTTAGTCGAAACGTTTATATTTAAGTGGTGAAAAGGACATGATTCACATAATGCGATTAACTTGTCAGTTTGGCCTGTTATTTTACTGAGTCGTTTGTGCATGGAAGGGCACATCCAGTGGTTTTATCGTTATATGTAGAAGTACAAGATGGCTTGGTGTGCCAAGTTGTTTTATCTTATATTAGGCAAGGACAATATGAATATTAAACGATCAACCCTTTCTAAGGGGATTGGCTTATTATTAGCTTCATCTGCAATGACCAGCGTTGCAGCTGAGCAAGAAAGACCAAACATTTTATTTATTTTTTCTGATGACCATGCCAATCAGGCTATCAGCGCTTACAACCCAACTTTAGGTCAAACGCCAAATATCGATCGTATTGCCAATGAAGGTGCAATCTTTGAGCGTGCGTATGTAACCAACTCTATTTGTCAGCCAAGCCGAGCTTCGGTAATGTCAGGGAAACACTCTCACAAGAATGGCGTACTTGATAATACTTCTCGTTGGAATCCTGATCAGGTTATCTTCCCTAAGGTTCTGGAAGAAAGTGGTTATGAGACAGCTCTAATTGGTAAGTGGCATTTGCACCCAACACCGGTTAAAGAATTTGGCTATTCGCTAGTACTTAATGGTTCAGGTGGTCAGGGAACTTACTACAACCCTGAGTTCATTGATCAAGAAGGCAAGACACAAGTCATTGAAGGTTATTCAACTGATCTTATCACCGATATGTCATTGGAGTGGCTTGAAGAAAAGTGGGATGAAGATAAGCCGTTCCTACTGAAGGTTCAATATAAAGCACCACATACGCCACGTCGTCCACCGCCACGCCATATGTCAACGTTCATGGATCATAACTTCCCGATCCCTGAAACCCTGTTTGATGATTACAAAACCCGCGGTGAGCATGCAGAAAATGCCTGGATGCAGCTTTACGGTATGACCCCGGTAGGTATTAATGCCTTCCCACCTGCGCCGACTACGCCAGAAAAAGCGCGTGTACGTGAAGAGTGGATCAAGAGCATGGACGGTGATCAGCGATGGCACTTTGATGAGTGGATGAATCGTTTGACTGACGAGCAGAAAGCCGCATTCCACGAAGCCTATGATGATGCGAATGTCGAATATTGGGAGAAGATGAAAGACCCAATGTACAAACGTCGTTGGGGTAATGTGCCTCGTGATCTGAAAGTTGCCCGCACTGAATACATGTATCAGCGTTTCATGCGTGATTACATGGGCACGGTAATGACTATCGATGAAAACGTCGGCCGTATCCTTGATTACCTAGACGAAAGTGGTTTGGCAGAAAATACTATCGTTGTGTACAGCTCGGATCAAAGCTTCTTTATCGGTGAGCATGGATGGGCTGAGAAGCGCTACATGTACGAAGAAGGCTTTAAGATGCCATTTATGATCCGCTGGCCGGGTCAGATTGAGGGCAACCAACGTCCACAAGCGATGATCCAGAACATGGACTTTGGTCCAACGTTCCTTGAAGCGGCAGGTTTGTCTGCCCCAGAGGAAATGCAGGGTAAGTCGTTCCTAAAAGTGCTGAAAGGCCAGACGTCTGATGCCCAGTGGCAAGAAGAGCGTCCAGTGGTTTACTACCACTATTACATGCATGGTGCGCATAATGTACCTCGTCATGATGGTGTTCGCAGCGACCGCTACAAGCTGATTGATTTCTATTCACAGCATGACGGTAAAGGCATCTTCGAGTTGTATGACTTGGTGACAGATCCAAACGAAGTGAACAATGTATACGAAGATCCAGAGTACGCAGAAGTTCGTGCAATGATGACAGCTGAGCTTGAGAATGCTCGTGAGCGTTATGACGTACCTAAGGATTACTTCGAAGCACCATACCCATTTATGAACCGCCAAGAACGTGAACAATTGGGCTTCTAAATACTTAGAGAATGGATTTGCTCTATTATAATTTAGAGATAACGAGGTAAAGCCGTTTAGTCTAATGTAAAAAGCCCCTCATACACTATGTATGAGGGGCTTTTTTTTAAGGTATGTTTACACTGGCACAAATCGCGAACGGGGTTAGACAAGTTAAGTTAAGCCTATGGTATGTTCAGGCTAATACTTGAATTACCCTGTAAAGCATTCTCCAATTATGTCGTATAACACCCAATATCCTGCATCATCAGACTCTTTGCGCTCCGACGGCGCTAGCGTAAACGAGTTGTCCTTGAGTAAGCACTTTTATCCATCTGGATTTGAACAAGAGTTACAAACCAATTTGGACTTCTTTCTTGACGGGGTCGGTGTTGATGAGCAATCAAAAGTGCCTTTTGATACTTTGTTTGTCACAGGGACTGAGATTGACCCTCAATATTACGTCAACACCACTGAAATTGGGCTGTATCTCAATATTCTTACAGAAGCTCACCAAAATGGTCATCAAGATGCGCTAGTGAGGATCAATGAAACGCTTGATGTGTTGCTTGGTGCGCCGACTTGGAAAGGGTTGTTCTACTGGCCATACGATATTGTTGATGGAAAATTACAGCCGCAAGAGGAGGGGATTGTTCCTGCTGTTGATAATGCCAATTTAGCTTTTGCATTGACTGCCGTCTCAGGGGCTTACCTTGATTCTGGTGATGCGATGGCGATAAGTGCTGTTCAGAAAATTGACGACATTTTGCAGAAACAAATTCCAGGCTGGCAGCAGCTTTATGATCCAAGCAAAGATCTCCTCCATGCCGGGTGGTCGACCAAAGATCGTGCTCCTCTGGGTTACTACGTCGACCGCAAAGCCAATGAAAGCCGTTTGGCACCGCTTTGGGCACATCTGGTCACAAAAGGAGCAAGTTGCCCTGTGCCTAAATCTGCCTTCAATAATATGGAGCTCTATACAGGCACCTTCGATGTTAATCAGCAAACCCTTCGTCCTATGTTGACTTGGGATGGGGCGTATTTCCAAGGCATGCTTCCTGCCATCTGGCTTAACGAAAAGCAGCTTATTCCTGACTATTCGATTATTGAAGATATGACGCAGGTACAGCAGTGTTATTCGGAGCAAAACCAAATTCCTTTTGTTTCCTCTGCAGCGACAACGGATGACAGCTATGCGGCTTTTGGCGTACCAGAACTTTCCGAAGCGTCGGTGCGATTTAAGCTTCAAATTGCAGGTGGCAACACCGGTACACCTCATGCGACAGCGTTATCATTTATGGTTGAACCAGAGAGCGCTATAGCATGTCTTAAATCAATTAAGCGACTGCACCCGAGTATTGAATCGCCATATGGTTGGTTTGATGCTGTCGATACCAATGGGAATATATCGACAAAGCTTATCTCGCTTGATCAAGGCATGTTTGTATGTGCCTTCTTGGCCTCGAGTATTAATAATCAGGTTGAAACGTATCTGAAGGATAAAGGGTATTATCAAGACGTTGTTGAAATGTATAAGTCGTTTACGCCTGAAAATTAAAGTTAATTGTTGTTCTTAGGTGATATGAACACGCTTTGTGAACACACACGTCCTGTACGAATTCTGAACAGGCCTTGATAAGTCATAATTAGAGTAAAAACTCAGATCTGATGCAAAGATATTCCTAGACAGCTTAGTATCATGAAGTTGTTCTTCCATGTTACAGCAGAGAAAGGAGTAAATAATGAGAAGTTTCTTTTTAATTAGCATTATTTCGATAGCTGTGGCGACACCCGCTTTAGCAACGGATTTTTTTGTTGGCGCTGGTGTTGGTTGGCAGCAAGATGAAATTAAACGTACCCTAGATAAGGACAGTGAGAGTGTTCATTTTCAGGTTCGCACAGGTGCGATCCTTGAGGAGCACCATCGTATCACGGCTGCTTATTCTTACAAGGATGATGACGTTAGGACTGATGACCAAAAGTATAAGCACTACATGCATCTTATGACGTTATCGTATGACTATATGTTGCCGTTTGCTTTCGATGGACGGTTATCCGGATTTATTGGGCCGACAATGGGCCTTTACAACAATGAGTTTGCCGATAGGCGACGCACTCACTTTACCTGGGGTGGGCAAGTCGGTTTGCAGTATCGTCTTCCCCAAAACTGGAGCGTCGATTTATCGTACCGATACCTAGATATGGATGTTAACGGCAGCCAGTATGAGTTGGACACAACTCAGCAAGTGACGCTGGCATTCGATCGCCGCTTCTAGCCATGTTTGGCAACATAACCTGGAAAGCAAAATACCCCGTGAAAACGTTGCTTATTAAGGCGCTGCTTTCACTGGGGTATTTCACTTGGAGATACTTTTTGGCTTAGAAACCTAACGCTTTTTTCTCTTTTCGGTTCATGTACGGATAAGGCGCTTCGAACACATTCTTAGGCACTTTGTAGTCGGCACGGGCTTTATCTAGCTCAGCCATCATGTTGCTGCGGATGTCTTTGTATTGAGGATCTTCATAGACGTTGTTGACTTCGTTTGGATCCGCTTTGAGATCGTACAGCTCGAACCAACCTTTACCGCCATTCTGAGAGTAAAAATCAATCAGTTTATATTGATCGCTTCTTACACCGTCATGGCGAGGTACGTTGTGGCCACCTTCCATGTAGTAGTGGTAGTACACAATCGGGCGCTCTTTTTGCCACTGGGCATCACTTTCTTTACCTGTGAGCACATCAAGGAATGATTTACCTTGCATATCGCTAGGTACTTTCGCTCCTGCAGCTGAAAGGAAAGTTGGTGCAAAATCAATGTTTTGTATCATTGCCTGAGGTTTTGAATGGGCAGGGATATTCTCTGGCCAACGGATCACAAATGGCATCTTCATACCTGGTTCATACATGTAGCGTTTTTCAGCCCAACCGTGTTCACCGATGAAGAAGCTTTGGTCTGAGCTATAAACCACTATGGTATTTTTGGCGAGATCGTTTTCATCAAGCCAGTCGAGGATACGTCCCACGTTTTCGTCAACAGCAGTGACAGAGGCCATGTAATCTCTCATGAAGCGCTGATAAATATACTCAGCACGGATTTTCTTTTCGTTTTCAGGCACATTGCCGTATCGAATTTTATATGGAGGCGATTGGATTTTCTTCCAGTAGTCGACATTGATGTCGTCGTAGGCTTTGTGCCAAGCATCACGCTGTTCATCGGTCATGCGTGCCATCCAGTCTTCAAAGGCTTTGCGCTTTGGTTTGGAGAGGCTATTGATCCATTCTTCACGGATTTCAGCACGTTCAGGTGTTGTTGGTGCGGGTGGGAAAGCATTAATGCCTTCACCTGACATACCATACAGTTTCATCCAAGCTTTATCGGCATGCTCACCGCGGGTTTTATAGTTGTCAAACAGGGTTTCTGGTAGCGGGAACGTTTTGTCTTTTAATAATTCCAGGTGACGCAGTGGTGGGCGGCGTGGTGTGTGCGGCGATTTGAATTGGACTTTTAGCAAGAAGGGCTTGTCGGCATCTCGTTGGTGTTCCAACCATTCGATAGATTGATCGGTAATAACATCGGTAGAATATCCCTGGACAGTGGTGATGTTACCTTTGTTATCAATAAACTCTGGCTGATAATAAGTCCCTTGGCGGCCATGCCCATTGAGCACGTTTGAGTAGCCAAATTCGTTGACCGGGGCTGGATTCATATGCCATTTACCAATTAGGGCTGTTTGGTAACCGATATCTTCCAATAAGTGAGTATAAATTGTCTGATTGGGATTCCAGCGAGAGGTATTGTCAATAACGCCATTTAGATGTGAATGCTTACCTGTCAGGATTGTCGCGCGGCTGGGTTGGCAAATTGAGTTTCCTACAAAGGTATTCTCGAAAATTGCCCCTTCGTCGGCGATACGGTCAATATTGGGGGTATTTACAAACCGATCGTTGTAGGCACTGATTGCTTGAGTCGAGTGGTCATCGGAAAAAATAAACAGAATGTTAGGTTGTTCGTAGGCTGCGGCAACACTCTGGGTAGAAATGGTGCCAGCGGCTAAAAGCACACCTATTCCTTTGGATAAAGTCGAGCGCTTAATTTTCATATTATCCTGCTTTAATGATGTTAAAAGTAAAGTTTTACGGTTTCGGGCTTGTGTTTTGGAGTTAGCCATTACCAACACCTCGGCATCTCGATGAGATACCGAGGCGAATGACAATTAATAGCCGAGTGCTTTACGCTCTTGAGCCGTCATAAATGGGAATGGTGCTTGGTATACGCTCTCCGGAACATCATACTCATTACGTGCATCGTGAAGTTCTTTCATCATCGTTTCACGAACTTTTGAGAATTTAGGGTCGTTATAAACGTTATTTAGCTCATTCGGATCAGCTTTAAGGTCGTACATCTCAAACTCGCCTTTGCCGTTGTTTTCTGAGTAGAAATTAATCAGCTTATAGCGGTCGCTACGAACACCGTCATGACGTGGAACGTTGTGTGCGCCTTCCATGTAGTAGTGGTAGTAAACGTAAGGGCGTTCTTTCTGCCATTGCGCATCACTTTGCTTCCCGGTTAATACATCAAGGAAAGACTTACCCTGCATTTCGTCTGGTGCATCCAAGCCAACAGCATCGAGGAAGGTTGGGCCAAAGTCGATATTTTGGATCATTGCTTGTGGGCGCTGGTTAGCCGCAATGTGTCCCGGCCAACGGATGATGAAGGGCATTTTCATTCCTTCTTCATACATGTAACGCTTTTCAGCCCAACCGTGCTCACCAATGTAGAAGCTTTGGTCTGAGCTATATACCACGATGGTATTTTCGGCCAGACCTGTCTCGTCAAGGTATTCAAGGATCCGGCCGATGTTTTCATCAATAGTAACCGTTGCTGCAGCGTACTCTTTCATAAAGCGCTGGTAGTTATACTCGGTACGTGCTTTTTTCTCGGCTGGTGGAACGTAGCCATAGCGCATCTTGTATTCAGGTGTTTGGATTTTTTTCCAGTAATCGACGTTAATGTCGTCATAAGCGGCATGGAAAGCAATGCGCTGTTCTTCAGTAAGGCGCTCCATCCACAGATCAAATGCGTCACGCTCCGGTTTGCTCATACTTGCTAACCAAGCTTCGCGGATTTGTTTCTTCTCTGCGGTTGTTGGCGCTGGTGGGAAGGCATTGATCCCTTCAGCAGTCATGCCGTAAAGCTCCATCCAGGCTTCGCTGGCATGCTTACCACGTGTTGTGTAGTCATCATGCAGCGTTGCTGGAATAGGGAATTGCGTATCTTTGAACAATTCCAAGTTACGTAATGGTGGTCTACGCGGTGTATGAGGCGACTTGAATTGAACTTGTAGCAAAAAAGGTTTGTCTGCATCGCGGTTTGTTTCTAACCACTTCAGTGACTGATCGGTAATGATGTCAGTCGAATAGCCTTCAACCGTTGTTATCTTGCCGTAGTTATCAATAAATTCAGGTTGGTAGTAAGTTCCCTGACCGCCTGCGCCATTCAGTACGTTGGAATAGCCAAACTCTTTTACCGGCGTTGGATGCATGTGCCATTTACCGATCAAAGCTGTCTGGTAGCCCGCCTTTTCCATGATTTTTGGGTAGATGGTTTGGTCAGGGTTCCAAGCTGAAGAGTTATCGATAACGCCGTTTAAGTGCGAATGCTTACCGGTGATGATTGAGGCGCGGCTAGGCTGACAAATTGAGTTACCGACGAACGCATTGTCGAAAATAGCCCCTTCGTTGGCAATGCGGTCAATATTTGGGGTTTGAACAAGGTCACCACTATAAGCACTAATAGCATTATTGGAGTGGTCATCAGAGAAGATGAATAAAATATTGGGTTGGCTACTCGCTTGGCTGGCCTGGGCTGTGACAGAACTTGCTGCTAGCAAGAGACCGATCCCCTTTGCGAGGGTTGAATGTGTAGTTTTCATAAAGTCCTTGATTACATAGTAGTTTTAAGACCACAAGTTGTTCATGTTGAGACATTCGTTACTCGAATGCGGCCGTATTCGCTTCGTTAAAGATGAGTGCCTCAACTAAAAAATGGTGAATATAATGAAAGTGTTGTGGAATGGCGGCTTACTGGTTTAATTTGAGAATAGTGCGAATATAAACGTTTCGCTTTGATGCTTCAATTATGCATGCATTTACGCCGTGGTGTTTGTTTCAGCAATATGACGAAAATCTATTTTTATTGCTGACTTTGTAACAAATTGCATCGTTCTGTGTGTGTTTGTGGGGTTTGCTCACGCTTTTATTTTGAGAAAAAGCTTTTTACTATGATGTGTGTGAGTAAGTGTAAGTAGGTGTTACTTGCTTGCTATTGAAACGTTTTTGGTTTGGGGCTTCGTTGACGTTATAGAACGTTAACGAAATCACATAATAATCAGTTAGTGATATTTATAGGCTTATCAAAAGTGTCACGACCGTGCCTAAATATTCAGGGTGAGTTTGCGACAGCCCTCCCTTTATTTAATCAAAGGCTATGCTAAAACATAAAAATTCATACAGAGTATAATCAGATGTGTCGTCCGGAGATTTTATATGAACGAATAATTTTGACTTAGTTAACATTCCCGGTGATTAATAATGAAAAGCAATAAGTAGATTAATAGATGATGATCACAACAAAACTTTTATTTATGGGCATTGCCATATCATTTTTTTCGATATCTATCTCGATGAGTAAGCGACCAAATCAGATATCTGATAAAATATTTGTAGCTTTTTTACTGTCAATTGCATTACCTATGTTGATAGCACTCACACAACCATATGAAATTAATAAATTTCTTATCACCCAGCGGTTACGTGACTTTATGCCATTGACCCTTGGTCCATTTATTGCTCTCTACGCTGAAAGCTTAACTCAGTCCAATTACGCTTTGACTAAAAAGAGTTTGTATCATTTCTTTCCATTTTTATTGTTTTTTGTTACTGGAATATTTTTTTCACACTTTAGCTTTTTTGATACGACGGAATCTGTTCTGTATGACGCTTTTCAAGTCGCGTATTCCGTTACCTTTTTACTATCTATCGCAGGTTATTCAATTTGGTTGCCGCGGTTACTGAAGAAGCATAGAAATAGAGTGCTAGATTATTATGCCCATGATAAAAATCATATTTCCTTAATATGGATTTCTTGGGTGGTATATTCAGGTTTTGTTTTTTTTGCTGTAGCTCACATTCCAATATTACTTGATGCACTTCACTTTATACCTTCTAATTCACCGTTTGTTGAGGATAGCTACATAGCACGAAATATAGGTTTTGTTATTTTCCTTTGCATCCTGAGCTTTTTCGGTATCAAGCAAACACAGGTGTTTACTGAAACCCCATCTAACAAGGGTGAGACGGCGGTCGAAAATACAGTCGAGGAACCAGATATCCGAGAGGAGCCCAATGATCTGGTGAAAACGAAAAGTCGTGCTCCAATAATCCATGATGAACAACTTCAGAAGTACCTGGAAATACTCGAGGATTATGTCAAGGCAAAGAAGCCGTATCTTGATAGTGAACTGACTTTGGGGAGTTTGGCTGAAATGCTAAATATACCAAAGCACCATTTAACCGAAACGCTTAACCGGAAGCTAGAAAAGAACTTCTATAGCTATATTAATGAATATCGCCTTGAAGACCTTAAAAACCTTCTTTTGGATCATCAAAATGCCTCTCAATCGATTTTGACACTTGCCTACCAAGCTGGCTTTAATTCAAAAACGACTTTCAATAACTTTTTCAAAAAGTCGACTCGTATGACCCCTTCCCAGTTTAGAAAAAAAGGACTCTCTGACGAAAGGCCTCAAACTCAATGAGTTGAATCATGTTCACATCATCAGGGCTTTAATGCAGTTAATAGGGCCCTGAATGGGTACTTCTTACAGTGCTGTTAGAAGTGGACTGTTATCTTTTACGCCATGTAACTGGGAACTGATTGATACCTGATTTGTTTCGCCAGCCCACACCAACAGAACTGTCGCCTCTCTTATTGCTCTGAGATTATTGCAATTTCAGATTACTCCCCCTAACTCCCTTATTTGAAACGTTCGACTCCTACGATTGGAACGTTCTTCTCCTCTCCTTAAAACTTTTCTGTCCGACTATAAATTCTTTAATGGTGATGCTCATTTATCACCAACTTAGAAAACATTTATGCTGCGAGGAGCGCCTCAAAACCGAGTTGGGATGTTGTTCACAGAACAATGACCTAAGTAGTCCGACTCGTATAGTACGAACGAAAAACCGATGCTGATGAATGATTATAACCATGATTTTACTTTTGAGTGGTTTAAGACTTTATTCCCTGATCTGATTCTCTGAGTGTCCGTTATCACGGCAGTATTGCTGAGAAAGTAAAAAAGGGAAATTGTCATGGTTAAAAAAACGGTGAATTAAATGAGAAAAAAATTAATGGTATGTGTAGCACTGACTGGTGTTGGTACTTCAAAAGAGCAAACACCTCATGTGCCCATTACTCCACAAGAGATTGCTGATGATGCTATTGCGTGTGTAAAAGCTGGTGCTTCCATTGTTCATCTGCATGCTCGTGATGATAATGCGAAGAACACAATGGACACAGAGAAATTCGCAGAGATAGTCTCATTGATCCGAGCTAAACTTGAAGCTGAAGATTTAGACGTCATCATCAATATTACGACCTCTGGTAGTAGTTTCCCCGATGATACACGAATGGCTCACCTTGCTGCACTTCAACCAGAAATGTGTTCTTTTGACCCTGGCACAATGAACTGGGCGAATAAATACGTCTTTGAGAATAAACCCGCATTCCTAGAGAAATTGGGTGAAGAGTGTATTAAAACGGGTGTTAAGCCAGAAATTGAAATATTCGATGCTGGAATGGTTGGGAATACTCACTATTACCTCAAAAACGGTTTCTTAAAAGCGCCGCTTCACTGTCAGTTCGTTCTAGGTGTACCGGGTGGTATGCCCGCGAATATTGAATCGCTTTCTTATTTGCTGCCTAAGATCCCTCAGGGGTCGACTTGGTCTGTAACAGGTATTGGTAGAAGTGCACGTCCTATGATGCTAGCTGGCCTTGCTGCTGATTGTGATGGTATCCGTGTTGGCCTGGAAGACAATATCTTCATTGAGAAAGGTGTTTTAGCAACGAATGTTGAGTTGGTAGAAGATGCTGTTCAGTTAGGTATCGCTGCGAAACGTGATATTGCAACAGCAGCAGAAGCGCGGGAAATTCTTGGTTTAACTAAGAAATAGCGGCCTTTGATATGAATATAAACAAAATCGCCGTTCTTGGCGCAGGCACCATGGGCCCTGGCATCGCATTGAGCTACGCCATGGGGGGCTACAAAGTTAGCTTATATAACTACCTTGATACTGCGATGCTCGACAGAGCTAAGCAGACTGTTGAAGCCGGTTTAGATTTTTTCGTTGAGCAAGACAAGATAACCAGGGCCGAATCACAGGCGATGCTGGCGAATATCAGCTATACCATTGACCTTGATGAAGCGTTAGCAGGTGCTGATTACATCCAAGAGACCATCGTAGAGAATGCGGAGATAAAAAAAGGGTTATTTGAACAATTGGACGCAAAATTACCTGAAGGGGTGATTATTGTTTCGAATACTTCAGCTCTGAACCCGTTTGAATTGATGCCTGAACGGCGATTGGCTAACTTCGCTGCTGCTCACTGGTTTGCACCGCCCCATATCTTGCCGCTGGTTGAGGTGTGTAAGGGAGAAAGGACTTCCGAGCAAACGATGAATCTTGTTAGCGAAGTTCTTGAAAAGAGCGGAAAGACACCGGTTAGGCTCGAGAAATTTGTACCCGGCTATATTATCAACCGCCTACAAATTTTACTTAATACCGAGGTCTTTTATCTGCTAGATAATGAGATCTGCTCGCCAGAACAGTTGGATATGGCGGTAAAAGCGAGTCTGATGCCAAGAGGTTTACTGCTCGGTTTAGTGCAACGCTATGATTTCACCGGCTTGGATATTAGCGCTAGAAATATAATTAATGGCAGTTATCAAATGCCTGATACGTCGGAAAGGCCCAAGGCACTGTTTGACCATGTTGATAAAGGGGAACTTGGTGTTAAAACGGGTAAAGGCTTTTTCGATTATGAGGGGAGAAGTCCAGTCGAAGTATCAAAAAGGCGTGATGAGCTTCTGTTTAAGATTTTTGATCTCACTAAAGATGTAGTCAAAGAAAAAATTTAGCATGTTTATTATGACGTTAACATGCACATATATATTGACTGAACATTATATTAACGTAATTAATGTGATGCTCTTAAATAATAATTATTTAGAGGGGATAGAATGAAGAACTTATTTACACTGGAAGGTAAAACCGCATTAATTGTAGGCGGTAGCGGTGATATCGGCGCAGCAATTGCAATTGGTCTTGCTAATCACGGAGCCAAAATAGGAATTAGCAGCCGAAACTTAGAAAAGCTTGAAGTCACAGCACAACGAATAAAAGAAGCAACGGGTAAAGATGTCGATATTTTCGTCTCCGATGCATCAGATGAAGAGTCGGTTAGAAAAATGTCAGATGAGTTCATCACCAAGATGGGGAAAATTGATATTTTAGTTAACTCTCAAGGGTTAAATAAAAAATTCCCAGCTTTCGAACACCCAATGGATGAATGGGACAATATGTTCGACGCCAATGTTAAGAGTATCATGCTGACCTCAAAATACTTTGGCAAGAACATGATGGAAAACGGCGGTGGTCGAATCATCAATGTGAGTTCTATTGGTGCAGTCCGTACTAAGCCTTCAGATATTAGTGCGTGTTACGGCGCAACCAAAGGCGCGGTTGACGCTTTGACATTAACACTTGCAGCAGGTTGGGGGCAGCACAATATTACCGTTAATGCGATTGGTCCAATCATGACTGAAACAGAGATGATGAAGTCAATATTCAAACAAAACCCAGAACTTAAAACAGGAACCGCAGCGCGTGTACCTATGGGGCGAATTGCAACGCCTGAAGATTGTGCTGGAGTCGCGGTATTTTTTGCATCAGAAGCGGCCTCTTTTGTTTCAGGGCAAACCATATATCCCGACGGTGCGTTGATGACGCTGCAATAAATTCCACGTCAGTTATTAGGTAATGTTTTCTATAAAAACGAATTAATAATCAATTTAGAAAAGGAATTAATTATGGCCCTACAGCCTTATGTTAGAAAAGAGTCGTTTGAAGAGTATAAAGAACGCTTTAAGGATTTTGCCCACCTTGAAAGAACCGAAGACGGTATCCTGCTCGCGTGCCTTCATTGGAAGGGCGGACCGGTTGTCTGGAGTTACCAGTCTCAAAATGCCTATGGTGAGCTTTGGACTGCTATTGGTCATGATCCTGATAATGAAGTATTGATCCTGACCTGCCAAGACCCGTATTGGATGGTATATGAAAGTGACCCGGCATCATTTGATGAGGTCGAGGAATCTGATGACACGGCGTGGAAATACAATTGTAACGTCAGTGATACCATGAATTTCGTTGAGAACTTCATTAACGATATTGAAATTCCGACTATCGCAGCAATCAATGGACACGGTCAGCATTACGAGTTTGCTCTGATGTCGGACATTACCATCTGTGATCCTGACTTCTACTTCTCAGATGCTCACTTCTCTCACAGCATGGTTCCTGGTGATGGTATGAACTTCGCTTTCCGAGTCTGTGCCGGACAGAAGCGAGCGTCATACATGATGTACATGGAGCCTAAGATTGATGCGAAAACCGCGCAAGACTGGGGGTTGATCAACGAGATTGTTGAGCACGATAAGTTGATCGATCGCGCTTATGAGATCGCCAATCACATCATGAAATCTGACCGAGCGGTACGTCGCCTGACCCATGAAATTTCAATTCGCCGTTGGAAGCGTGCACTGCAAGACGATGAGCGTGTGAACGTGTTGGCAGAGATGTATGCCGTTCAGTTGCTAACGACTCGCCATAACTTTGACGAGCTGTCAAAAGACTTCGCGGGTGAGCGTCCATTGAGTGATAAGAAGGTCGCCGATCCTATCGACTAATTCGCACGTAAATTGCTGTCTTGATATGCAATAAATCAACTTATTGCGCCGAGATAATCTAAGAAATATTCAAGTTAAAAGCAGAGTCCCTGCTTTTAACTTGACGAAATATCGAGGAATAAATCATGCCTTTCGGAACTATGGCTAGTGATCGCTACGTCGGTATCGATTACGACAGAATGAGAAAGTACCGACTACAGCGTACTCAAGAACAGATGAAAAAGGATGGCATTGAGCTTCTTATTTCTTGGGACCCGTACACTATTCGTTATACCACGGGGGCTTATGTCACCGTACCTAATCGTTACATGCTCGCATCTAGCGTGATTATCCCAGCAGAAGGTGACCCGTATGCATATGTATTAGCGAGCTTTTCACCATTTGCATTGCAAGAACAGATGCCATGGATGAAAGGTAAAGTGTGGAGCAACTTGGGTAGTATTAAATTTGCCCAAACGACACATGCACTCGGTCGCTATAAAGATGCGATCAGCAAGGTCTTAGATGAAAACCAGCTGAGAAACCCAGTAGTTGCGCTTGACGGCTGTGTTAATGAAACACTGTTTAAGGCGTTCTTGATGGAGAACGGCATTACAGAAGTGAGAAATGGCACTCATACCATGTACAACGCTCGTGCGATCAAAAACCAAGATGAGATCGCTTGCATGAAGATGGCTGCACGAAATGCTGATGCAGCCTTTGCCGATATAGCCGATGCAATTCGCCCTGGCGTACGTGAGTGTGACTTGGTTGGTGTAGGAATGAATAGACTCTACTCCCTTGGGTGTGATGAAGCTCAAGAGTTTGTTTGTTCGTCAGGCCCTCGTACCAACCCACTGTTTGTTGATTTTACTGACAGGATCATTGGACCGGGTGATTTGGTCGTGGTTGATATCAATGGTTCATCTTTTAATGGCTATAAGACGTGTGTGTACAGAACATTCAGTTGTGGTAAGCCAACCAAAGAACAAGAAAATGGTTACCAGATTGCTTATGACATGATGTATGACGCAATTGAGCAGGTTAAACCGGGTAATACGACAGCAGATCTGATTAAACCGTGGCCGAAATCACCACAATTTTGGGGCTATGATGATTGGCAACACTGCCGCGGCTTTGCATTAGGACATGGATTGGGCTTGAGCTTGCATGAAGCGCCAGAGATGTTCTGGCCTTGGTACCTGCCAGATGAAACTGAACTTGAAGTTGGTATGGTTATGGCGATTGAAACCTATTACGGACCAAAAGGTGGTAAATGGGGTGGTGTTCGTTTAGAAGAGCAGGTTGTTGTTACCGAAGATGGATTTGAAGTTATTAATAAATTCCCTGTCGATAAATTGTATCAGTGCTGGGGGTAATAATAGACAAAAGCTTGCTGAAATATAGGGACAACTCACTCCCTATAATTTAACCACGTGGAAGCGGCAATGATAAGTGTTATTGGCGCTTCTACATAAAATTAATAATTAAGTGTGTAAATGAAGTTGTCAACAAATTGTTGAGCTGAGCAAATAAAATGCTGAGCTGAGCAAAGATAATTAATAATAATGATTGCAAGGGATGAACCATTGAAAAAGTTACTTACCATTAACCCAGGTTCTACTTCGACCAAACTTGCTTTTTTTGAAGATGATAAAGAAGTAAGGCGTGAAGAAATATTTATTGATGCGGAAGCAAAAAAAAGTGATCTGATGCTAGATCAATTACCTTCGCGAGTAAAAAGTATTAATGATTTCATCGCAGCAAACCGTATTGAGGTCAGTGAGCTGGATATGATCGTCTGTCGAGGCGGCTCGATGAACGGTGTTCAGAGTGGTCCTTATGCAGTCGATGAGCATGTGTTAGTGATGTTGGAGAACGCCCCACGAACTCAACACGCCTCAAGCATGGCGTCTTTTATCGGTACTGAGTTAGCCAAGCCTTACGGGATCCCAGTGATTTTTTATGACTCGCCTTCGGCAAGTGATGCAGAAGAGATGCTTTTCTATACCGGGCTGCCAAAGGTAAAACGCTGGGCTTCTGATCACTGCCTGAACTCTAAGGCTGTTGCCAGAGAGATCGCTGAGAAGATCGGAAAAACCTATGAAACCAGCAACATGCTTGTGGCTCATCTCGGCGGTGGGATCACGTTCTCATTTCATTGCAATGGTGTGATGGCAGACACCGTTGAAGATGATCAGGGGCCAATGTCGCCAGAGCGCTCAGGTAGGCTGCCAAGCCATAAGCTCTTAGATTTGTGTTTTAGCGGTGATCATACCAAGCAAGAAATCAAATCGATGATCAGAGGTAAGGGAGGCTTGGTTGCTTATCTTGGTGTCAATGATGGCCGTGAAGTCGAGAAAAAAATCGCACAAGGTGATGAGTTCGCTAAAAAAATCTATTGGTACATGAGCTATCAGATCTCAAAAGCTATTGGCGAGATGAGTGTTGTTAATAGCGGCAAGATAGATCGCATCATTCTGACTGGGGGACTTGCCCATTCAGACATGCTGACGGATTGGATTATCGATAGGGTTAAATTCTTAGCACCAGTAGAAATTGTTCCCGGTGAGCGAGAAATGCAAGCGTTAGCCGATGGTGGCCTTAGAGTTTTAAATGGCGAAGAAGATATTAAGTTTTACCGATGGTTACCAGAAGATTGTCACTCACTCAATGATGTGAAAGAAAAATATGGTCGCGGTGAAACGAGTTCACAATATTAAAGGGGTCAATATGAATTATCCAGAAATAAGAAAGATATGTTGTTATGGCGTTGGTCTAATTGGCTGTGGTTGTGCTGTTAATTTTGCAATGAACGATGTTGAAGTCGTAATGTTCAATTCAAAAACGACTAGCCTAGATAGAGCAAAAGGCAGAATTGAAGACAGCTTTGATAATTTAATTGCATCAGGCGCGATCTCTCGTCAAGAGGCCGATGCAGCAATGTCATTGATCTCTTATGAAACGAATCTGCCTGTTGCTTTAGATGGTGTGCAGTATATTCAAGAGTCGGCCCCAGAAAGCTATGAAGTTAAAAAGGACATTATCGAGACCATCGATCAGTATTGCGATGAGAATGTCATTATCGCTACCAGTTCATCGGCGCTATTAGTGAGTAAATTGGCTTCGTTCTCAAAACATCCAACTCGTGTTATTTGTGCGCACCCATATAACCCTGTGCACCTTATTCCATTGATAGAGATCGTAGGTAATGAAGGCTCGGAAGCTGTTACTGAGCATGTCAGAGCTTTCTTTAAGCGTATCAAAAAAGAGCCTGTTGTTCTGAAAAAAGAGATTAAGGGCTACATTGCAAATCGGCTGCAAGTTGTTATAGGTCGAGAGATTGTCGAGATGTTAGAGCGTGGTGTCTGCACGGTTGAAGATGTAGATAAAGCCATGACTTTTGGGCCTGGTATTCGCTGGGCGATTATGGGGCATATGCTCAATATGGAGTTGGGTTTCACCGGCGGGGTGAAGGCGATGTACGACAAGATCATCGTTAAAGGTTCAGATCGATCAAGCTATCTTGATGACATGGCAAACTGGATTAAGTACCCAGAAGATCTTGCAGATAAAGCGCAGGCAGGGGTGGATGAAGAGATGGCAAACCGTGATCCTGAGATCGGTAATGATAAAGAGTCATTGATTCAATATCGTGACAAGATGTTGATCGAACTATTGAAGCTCCATAACAAACTGTAATAACAGAACTATAGGCTGCTCAGCTCTTGATGGGCAGTCCCCCTTTTTTTGTCTGCTTATTCGGATGATTATAGAAGTAATAAAGGATTTTTTATGAAACGCGAAGCAGTGATTGTGGCTTATGGACGCTCTGCAGTTTGCAGAGCAAGAAAGGGGAGTTTTGCTAACGTTCATCCCTTGGACTACATGGCGCAGGTTATTAATGGCGTGATGGATAAAGTGCCGCAGCTTGAGAAAAAAGATATAGACGATATTGTTATTGGCTGCGCGATTCCAGAAAATAAATTAAATAAGAATGTCGCGAGGCTATTAGCTCTTCGAGCTGGTTTTCCCTACGAAGTCTGTGGTCAAACAATTAATCGTTTTTGTTGCTCTAGTTTAGAAGCGGTCTCTTTGTGTGTAAATGCGATCGAAAATGGCCAGCAAGATATTATGATTGCCGGTGGTGTAGAGCAGATGTCGATGCAACTGACACGTGGCGATAACGATAGCTGTGAAACGCTAAACAGTGCAGAGCCAGGTGCGTATATGTCAATGGGGATGACGGCCGAAAATGTTGTTAAGCATTACGGTGTCTCCAGAGAAAGAATGGATGCGATGGCAGTGCAAAGTCATGCAAAAGCGGCAGCTGCGCAAAAATCGGGACTGCTAGCACCTTCTATTATACCTGTTAAGTTAACTGATGAAACTGGGGAAACCCGCATAGTTAGCGTGGATGAAGGGATCCGTGAAGGAACGAATTTAGAGAAGCTAGCCACGCTTAAACCTTGCTTTGTTGAAGACGGAAGCGTGACAGCTGCGAACTCATCACAAACCAGCGATGGTGCTTCATTTGCTATTGTCATGAGTGCAGAAAAAGCGAAAGAGTTGGGCATCAAACCTATCGCAAAATTGCTTTCATATCAGGTAGCGGGTTGCGATCCTAAAGTCATGGGGTTAGGTGCGATCTATGCCGTACCTAAAGCGATGAATAAGACTGGTTTTACTGTCTCTGATATGGATGTGATTGAATTAAACGAAGCCTTTGCCGCAATGACTATCCCTTGTATTGATGAGTTAGAGTTAGATGAGAGCAAGGTAAACCCATACGGCGGTGCGATGGCCTTAGGGCACCCAATGGGGGCGACGGGGGTATTCTTGATGTGTAAAGCATTAGACTATCTTAAAGCTAATAATGGTAAGCATGCATTGATTACTATGTGTATTGGTGGCGGTATGGGTGCTGCCGGTATTCTGGAATTAATGGAGTAGAGCCATGGCTTTTAAGAGTTTTAAAGAATTAAAGCACTCCGTTCTTAAAAGGAAACAAAGTAAGCGCTGCGTGATCGTGAGAGCGGATGATGAACACACCTTAGATGCTGTTGTTGAAGCAGAGACTTTGGGGTTAATTCAACCAATCTTAATTGGCAATAAGGATGTGATCGTCAAATATTACCAAGATCGATATCTAGAGCCTTCAGTAACGATTTACGATGAAGACGATGACGAAAAAGCGCTACAGCTTGGGACCGATCTGATTCAAAGCGGGGATGCTGAATGCATAATGAAAGGGCTTATCCAAACCAGTACTTTCATGCGCAAAGTAATGAAACTAGGCCGAGGCAATCAGGTCTCAATGCTCTCGTTTAGAGAGGTGCCTAATTATCATAAGCTCGTTGCATTTACCGATACTGGGATCTGTCCACATCCAACGTTTGAGCAGAAAAAAGCGATCATCAATAATGCAGTGACAGCATTAAATACGATGGGAATTGCAAATCCTAAAGTAGCGGTTCTTGCACCCGCTGAAAACATATCGTCAAAGATGCCAGAAACGTTGGATGCAGATGAGTTAAAGAAACTCAATGCCAATGGTGTGATCAAGGACTGTGTGGTTGAGGGGCCCATCTCATTAGATTTAGCGCTGTCCAAAGAAGCGGCAGAGATTAAAGGCTATCAAAGTGAGGTGGCAGGTGATACCGACTTACTGGTATTTCCAAACCTGTCATCAGCCAATATGACCGCCAAGATGATGGCACATATTACGAACGAGCCAGCTGGTGTCATGATATTAGGTACTCAGGTTCCGGCTATTGTCTGCTCACGATCAGCAACGGTGGATACTAAGGTGTTATGTATTTTGCTTGCTGTTTGTCAATTATCTTGAACCTTAACAAGAATAATGAGTGACGAGACATTAAATCGCAGTATTAAAAGACAGAATAAGGAATATCTATGTTTAATTTAAACGGAAAGAGTGCCGTAGTTATTGGTGGAGCTGGAGGAATTGGCAAAGCCATTTCAAAAGGGTTGGCCTTAGCCGGGGCAAATGTCATTATTGCCAGCAGAAATGAATCAGCTCTGATTGACGCATGTGAAGATATTAATGTATCAGTGGAAAATAAAGTGCGTTATTTAACTGTTGATGCAGGGAATGAAGAGAGCATGATTGCTCTAACAAAAAATAGTATTGAACTGCTAGGAAAGATAGATATATTGGTTAACTCTCAAGGATTTAATAAAAAGTATAATGCTGAAGAGTTTCCATTGGATGAGTTTTCAAAAATGTTCGATGTCAATGTGAATAGTTTTATGCTTTCTTGTAAGCATATTGGCAAGCATATGATTGATAATAAATACGGTAAGATAATTAATATTACTTCTGTTCGAGGAAAAATAGCAACAAAACCCGCTGGTAATGCTGGTTATTGTGCAACGAAAGGCGCGGTAGATATGTTAACTAAACAGTTAGCATCGGAATATGGGAAATATAATATTACCGTTAATGGAATTGGGCCAAACCTGACTATTACCCCGATGATGGAAGAGTGGTTGCAATCTTTATCGGACGAGAAAAGAGAAGAGCTGAAGAATAAAGCACCGATGCAACGAATGGCAGTACCGGAAGATTGTGTTGGGCCTGCACTATTTCTCGCTTCTGAGGCGAGCGGTTTCGTGACGGGGAATATCATTTATCCGGATGGCGGACTAACGGCGATAGGCTAAGGACCGAAAGATGAAAGAAGTCGTAATAGTAGATGCGATCAGAACGCCTGTAGGTAAAGTCGGCGGAACGCTAAAAGATCTCGATGCAGAACAACTCATTACTCACCTTCTAGCAAGCGTGGTTGAGAAGAATGATCTAGACCCAAGTCTAGTTGATGAAGTGATCATTGGTCAGACCAAAATAAGTGCTGATGCACCTAATATTGCTCGTTCGGCACTGCTTAAAGCCAACTTTCCGATCTCAGTACCGGGTTATACCCTGACGAGGCAGTGTGGTTCGGGTATGCAAACCATTATCAATGGTGTGCAATCAATTATGACCGGTATGGCAGACGTCGTGCTTGCTGGTGGCACAGAAAGTATGTCAAATTCAGTCTACTACCTCACAGGGGCGAGATTTGGCTATGGTATGGGGGATGCGAGGCTTATCGACTCAAACACTGAGAGCCAGCCGAGATCTCAACCTGCAGAGCGTTTCGGTACCTTTAATATGGGAACGACAGCAGAAAATCTCGCTAAGGAGTATTCGATCTCTCGAGAAGAGCAAGATCGCTTTGCTCACCGTAGTCAGGTGAATGCGGCAAATGCTATCGAAAATGGATACTTCAACCAAGAGATCGTACCGGTTAATGTTCCGCAGCGTCGCGGTGATGACCTCGTGTTTGATACTGATGAATTCCCACGCCTCTCGAGTGTCGAGAAGCTAAGTAAACTAAAACCAGTCTTTGCTGAAGATGGTACCGTGACTGCTGGGAATGCATCTGGCCGTAATGATGGCGCAGCACTTACGCTCATTATGAGTAAAGAAAAAGCACTTGAGCTTGGCTATAAACCGCTCGCGACGATTGTATCAATGGCTACAAGTGGCGTCGACCCAAGAGTGATGGGAATTGGCCCCGTAGAAGCGACTGAAAAAGCACTTGAGAAAGCGGGTTTAACCAAGGGTGACATCGACTTATTTGAGATCAACGAGGCGTTCGCGTCTCAAGCACTGGCCTGTGTAAAAGCGCTTAATATCGACGAAGAAAAGGTCAATGTTAACGGCAGCGGGATCTCATTAGGGCACCCTCTGGGGTGTTCAGGTACAAGAATTGTCACCACGTTGGTGCATGAACTCTACAGACGAGGCGCGAACTACGGTGTTGCCAGTATTTGTATTGCTGGCGGCATGGGGCTCGCATTGGTTGTCAAAACACAATAATTAAAATAGGCAGTTTACGTTATTTAAACCGATAGTGTTTGGATGTTTTAACTAGCACTGTCCTATATAAAATTAATCACCTTTAATATCTGGAGAATATAAAATGAAACTAGTGAAAGTGGATGATATTAGTACTTATTCACCTCCGGGGCACTTTAATGTTAGCTGTGCCAAGGTTCAAGATGAAAACTCAGGTTTAACTAAGTTTTGGCAGGGGTTGTCAATCTTTGAACCTGATGGGGGAGCTGAATGGCAGTTTGGTGAAGGTATGCCAGGTTCTCAGTTTGAAAAAACGTACTTTGTTATCGAAGGTGAAATTACTGTTGAGAATGAAGATGGTGATCAATTTGTAGCTAGTGCTTTTGACTCCATTTCTTTCTTACCAAATGACAAGCGAAAAATGTGGGTGAGTGGTGGTACTGAAGCAAAAGTATTAGTTACCGTATCGGCGTAATCGTCTTTATTTTTCTTATAAACCTGCGCAACTGTATATTATTCAGTTGCGCAGGTTTTCTTTATAATTGAATCATCTCCTCCATAATTATACCAACCTCCATAAGTACTTGATCAATCTTGCTGGTTGAAATCACTGTTAGCTGCGTTATACCAATCTAAGTAAAAATATGATCTAATTGAGGTTACTCTTTCAGACAGTCACATCGCTATGGATAGCCTCA
>NZ_JBNNXT010000025.1:0-78438 GCF_052873815.1 Photobacterium sp. DNB23_23_1
ATTCTTTTGTTGACTATCATTTCACGAGTGCCCACACAGATTGCATGGTCAAATTGTTAAAGAACAATACTGATTGGTTAGCGGCTTAAGTTGCCGTGCTCCGTGTCAGTGAGGTCGCATTATAGAGAGTTCGATCTGGTTGGCAAGGGGCTATTTAAAAAAAAATGGCCAAAGCTGATAGTTCGAACAAAAAACAAACAAGGCTATCAAAAAGGCAGCTTAAAAGCTCTTAAAACGGTCTGCGAACGCCTCAACTTTTTGCCAATCGGTGTATTCGACCTCTTTGCTGGTGTCGGTTTCCCCACCGGTAATACGCATAATGAACTGAATCATCATCCGATCAAACCAACCATAACGAGGGTAACGCAACGCTCCTGCAAAAACAGCTTGCAGTTCAGGTTGCCAAGGTGAACGCCTGAGGAACGTCTTCATATATACACTTGTCTCTGGTGTATTCTTTCCTTCTTTACGTGCCGTAAGGTTCACACAGAAAAAACCAACCTTTGCTTGTTTCAGGGCAAGGAGGTTATTTTCTATAAATTTATATAGCTTTTTATTCAAATGCCCATAGCGGATAGAGGCGCCGATTAGGACGCGACTATAGTCGGCAAAGTTCACTGAGGTTATCGTATTCAGATCAACAAGCTCACATGCACAGCCTTCACCCAGGTTTTTTTCTATATATTTTAAAATCTTAACCGTTTGACCATCACTGCTGGAGTGAAGCAATAATACTTTTTCCATACCGTCCTCTACTAATTACGCCAAAACGTTGGAGTAAATAACACTAATAACGTAAAGACTTCTAAACGACCAAAGAGCATCGAGATAATGAGAACCCACTTAGCAGGGTCATTAACTTCGCCAAAATGCACTGCCACTTCACCAAGGCCTGGTCCTAGGTTATTCAACGTAGCGGCGACCGCAGAGAAGGCAGTAAGCTCATCGAGACCAGTGGCAATCAATGCCAGCATACAGATCACAAACACCAGAGCATAAGCTGAGAAAAATCCCCATACCGCATCGACAACACGTTGCGGCAGGGCTTTATTGCCAACCTTGATAGTATAAATTGCTCTCGGGTGAACCAACCGCTTAAGCTCCCTGACACCTTGTAATAACAACAAGAACATCCGGATCACCTTTATCCCCCCGCCCGTTGAGCCAGCACAACCGCCAACAAAAGAGGAAAACAGCAATAAGACCGGCAGAAACAGTGGCCATTCCGAGAATCCAGTGGTGGTAAAGCCAGCCGTGGTTGATATTGAGACAGTTTGGAACAGTGCCTGATCAAACGCATCGTGATACGAGTTATAGGAATGGTGTTTGAGCAACATTCCAAAGCAGATCAGAAACAATATTAATTGTGATGCAAAAAAGGCCCGAAACTCCGGGTCCCGCCAATAAGTACGCAGATGAATGCCGCCATTAGCGAACGCGGCAAAGTGCAATGAGAAATTACAGGCCGATATTAGCAGGAACACAACAGTGATCATGTTAATCGTTGGGCTATTAAAGTAGCCCATACTGGCATCATGAGTAGAAAAGCCCCCAATCGCCACGGTCGAAAAGCTATGTGCTATCGCATCAAACGCCGTCATACCTGCCAGCCAAAAGGCCAACGCACAGCTTATAGTCAAGGCGAGATAGATGTACCAGAGAGCCTTGGCAGTCTCGGCAATACGCGGGGTCATCTTGCTATCTTTAACCGGGCCAGGAATTTCCGCCCGATATAACTGCATCCCACCGATACCAAGTACAGGCAAGATGGCAACGGCCAAGACGATGATCCCCATGCCTCCGAACCATTGCAACATCTGGCGGTAAAATAAAATAGCCTTGGGAAGATAATCGAGCCCGACAATCACCGTAGCACCGGTTGTCGTCAGTGCCGAAAAGGATTCAAAAAAGGAGTCAGTCGTGGACAAGTCGGGGGTTTTGGCCAAAATAAAAGGTACCGCACCGGCACTGCCGATAACAGTCCAGAACAACACGACAATAAGGAAGCCATCCCTTGCCTTGAGCTCCCTGCGGTAATGCCTGTTTGGCACCCACAACAATGCACCACCGGCAAAAAGAAGAAAGAAAGTCACGACAAACGGCAAACCTGCACCGTCACGATAGATAAATGCCACCAACGCTGGCGCCAGCATGGTGACACTGAATAAGGCGAGCAATAGCCCGACAATCCTGATAATGGAACGAAATTGCATTGCCTATTAGGCTCTCATCTATATATTGAAAAAGTTAACAGAGCTACTCTGAACGGTCGACCGCACTCACCTGCCCACCGCTGCGGCTGAAGAGTGTCGCACTGAATGCCTCGACCTGACGGCGATCCAATTCAATCACCAGTGTGACCCGCTGCCCATAGTCAGCTTCGATCTGGCGGCCTAAGAATTCCGTGGCCAATGACTCCACCAGCGATACCTGATTATACCCGCAGCTGATCAGCAGTTCCGAAGTTATTAACTTTTCTTTGGTTTGCAGCACAGTTAAGGCTTGTTGAACACCCCCACCATAGGCTTTAACCAAGCCACCAGTCCCCAACTTTATACCGCCAGAATAGCGGGTAACAACGGCGGTGATCTCCCCGATGCCTGATCCAGCCAGTTGAGCAAGGATAGGTTTACCGGCTGTTCCCGATGGTTCCCCATCATCACTGAATCCCCACTTCATCGAATCTTCAGGCCGCCCAGCGACAAAAGCCCAACAATTGTGTCTAGCATCATGGTGCTGGTTTTTGATGTGCTGGACGAATGCCTTGGCTGCCTTCACATTTGGGGTATGTGCCAAATAAGTAATAAAGCGGCTTTTTTTAATTTCTTCTTCGAAGGTCGCACTACTTGCCGGGATCAGGTAAGGCTCACTGACGGTCATATCCTGCCGCATTTCTCTGTTATAGGTGGAATATCTCAGGATACCACAACCTCGGTAGTTGCTGTAATTTGTCCACGGGGCTGCACATAGACACGAATGTTAGTCGATTCTTCAAACCGATCGCTCCTTCGATTGAAATACGTCCGCAGCACTGTGCTCACAGATAGTCCCATTTACGATTAACAAACCGCTCAACACTACAAATTAATAACAACATAATAAAAATCTTAGGCGCACCCCAAAAACAACTACCCACTTGATATAAAAAACAAAAAAACCTTATCCGCCCACACACTCCTGATCGATTGAACCTCTTACCAACCACAAAAGTTAAACAAATGTTTAAAATAAGTATTGTAATAGTTGCACAACAGGTTCAGACTATAATTTAACCTACTGACAGGTCAAACCAGTTAAATCAAATTCGGCACAGACCGGAACTCATGGAGATAGAAGATGATTTACCAAGGTGAAACCCTATCCGCTCGCTATCTGGAAGATGGCATCGCCGAGCTCAACCTCAATGCTCCCGGCGCAATCAACAAGTTCGATCTAAAAACCCTTGAAAGCTTCAATGAAGCCCTTAATGCGCTCTACCATCAGAGCGACCTCAAGGGCCTATTGATCACTTCAAGCAAAGACGCGTTTGTCGTCGGGGCTGATATCACTGAATTTCTCGGCTTATTTACTAAGCCGGTAGAGGAGTTGTCACAGTGGGTAACCCATGCCAACGACATCTTCAATAAATTGGAAGACTTATCGGTTCCAACCCTGTCAGCCGTCAATGGCCATGCTCTGGGCGGGGGGTGTGAGTGTATTCTGGCCACCGATCTACGCTTGGCCGATAGCAAAGCCCGCATCGGTTTGCCAGAAACCAAACTCGGTATCATGCCTGGCTTTGGTGGCACCGTTCGCCTGCCCCGCCTGATCGGTGCTGACTCCGCCATGGAGATCATCACTGCCGGTAAAGACAAAAAAGCCCTCGATGCTCTTAAGCTAGGTCTTGTCGATGGCGTTGTCGAACCCGAGCAATTACATTCTGCAGCACTGGCCATGCTAAAAGACGCTATTGCCGGTAAGCTAGATTGGCAATCACGCCGCGCCCAGAAAAAAGCACCACTGACTCTTAACAAAATCGAAGCGACCATGAGCTTTACCATGGCCAAAGGCATGGTTGCACAAGTCGCCGGACCACATTACCCGGCGCCAATGGCTGCCGTAAAGGCCATCGAGGAAGCAGCAAGGTGCCAACGAGACGAAGCACTGGCGATTGAAAGCAAACATTTTGTCACCTTGGCTAAAACCGATGTCGCCAAATCGCTGGTTGGGATCTTCCTTAACGACCAGTACATCAAGGGGCAAGCAAAAAAAGCGGCTAAAGCCGGACAACCGACCAGCAAGGCAATGGTGCTAGGTGCCGGGATTATGGGTGGTGGCATAGCCTACCAATCGGCGCTTAAAGGCGTACCAGTACTGATGAAAGACATCAGCGATGCGTCCCTTGATCTTGGTATGGGAGAGGCCGCTAAACTACTGAACAAGCAGCTCGAACGCGGGCGTATTGATGGCCTAGGCATGGCGAAAGTTCTTAGCGGGATCACTCCAAGCCTACACTACGCCGGTGCAGAAGAGACCGACATAGTGGTTGAAGCCGTGGTCGAAAACCCCAAAATCAAAGCGGCAGTACTTAGTGAAGTCGAAGGCTTGGTGGGTGAAAATACCGTAATAACCTCTAATACTTCGACGATCCCTATCAACTTACTCGCCAAGTCACTAAAACACCCAGAGAAGTTCTGTGGGATGCATTTCTTCAATCCAGTGCACCGCATGCCTTTGGTCGAGATTATCCGCGGTGAACAGACCTCTGACGAAACCATCAACCGAGTTGTCGCCTATGCTGCCAAGATGGGTAAATCCCCTATTGTGGTAAACGACTGCCCGGGGTTCTTCGTCAACCGTGTGCTGTTCCCTTACTTCGCTGGCTTTAGCCTACTGTTACGCGACGGGGCCAACTTCCAGCAAATCGACAAAGTGATGGAAAAACAATTTGGCTGGCCAATGGGTCCTGCCTATCTCTTGGATGTAGTCGGTATTGATACTGCGCACCATGCTCAGGCCGTGATGGCCGAAGGCTTCCCTGCGCGAATGGGCAAAGACTACAAAGATGGCGTCGATGTGATGTTCGAAAATGGCCGCTACGGTCAAAAGAGTGGCCAAGGATTCTATGCTTACAGCACCGATCGCAAAGGCAAACCAAAGAAAACGGCCGATCCGGATGTTACTAAGCTGCTTGCGCCGGTTTCGGGCAGTGCCAGTCAGTATGATGCCGAGGCAATCATTGCCCGGATGATGATTCCAATGATTAACGAAGTGGTTCGCTGCCTAGAGGAAGGGATCATTGCCAGCCCGGCTGAAGCCGATATGGCTCTGGTGTACGGCTTGGGCTTTCCCCCATTCCGTGGTGGTGTATTCCGTTACCTAGACACCCTTGGCCTGGCCAACTACGTCCAGCTGGCAGATAGCTATGCTCACCTTGGCGCCGTTTACGAAGTACCGGCTGGGCTGCGTGAGAAAGCCGCCCAAGACGGCCGTTACTACCCTGTACCGAGCAACGCGTGATCATGGCTTAAGGATGAGGAATTAAAAATGAATAACGTTGTAATCGTTGATTGTATCCGGACACCGATGGGGCGCTCAAAAGGCGGAGCCTACCGCCATGTCCGCGCAGAAGACTTGTCAGCTCACCTAATGAAAGGACTACTAGCACGCAACCCGCAAATTGATCCGGGTAGTATTGAAGATATCTACTGGGGCTGTGTCCAGCAGACACTGGAGCAAGGTTTCAATATTGGCCGCAACGCCGCTCTACTCGCTGGGATCCCTCACACCGTTGGCGCAACAACCGTCAACCGTCTATGCGGCTCCTCTATGCAGGCGCTACATGATGCAGCCCGTGCGATCATGGTTGGCGATGCCGATACCTGTATCATCGGTGGGGTCGAGCACATGGGCCACGTCCCAATGAACCACGGAGTCGACTTCCATCCCGGAATGTCAAAGTCCGTCGCAAAGGCGGCAGGAATGATGGGGCTGACGGCAGAAATGCTGGGGCGTATGCACGGTATCAACAGGGAAATGCAGGATGCCTTTGCTGCCCGCTCCCACCAGCGTGCCCATGCCGCCACGATAGAAGGTCGGTTTGCCAGCGAGATCCTTCCGACTGAAGGCCATGATGTCGATGGCCGCCTGACACTGTTGACCCAGGATGAGGTGATCCGCCCAGAGACCACAGCTGAGTCCCTAGCCACACTACGTCCGGTGTTCGATCCGGTCAACGGCACTGTTACCGCTGGCTCTTCTTCTGCTTTATCTGATGGGGCTTCGGCCATGATGGTGATGAGCGAGGATAAAGCCAAGGCGTTGGGGCTGACGATCCGTGCCCGAGTCAAAGCTATGGCAATTGCAGGCTGCGATCCTTCCATTATGGGTTATGGGCCGGTCCCGGCCAGTCAAAAAGCACTCAAGCGTGCAGGACTGACTATCGATGATATTGGCATGGTAGAACTCAATGAAGCCTTTGCCGCCCAGTCTTTGCCATGTGCCAAAGATCTCGGGCTGCTGGATGTAGTAGAAGAAAAGGTCAACCTCAATGGTGGTGCCATCGCCCTCGGTCACCCACTCGGATGCTCCGGTGCCCGTATTTCAACCACTCTCATCAACCTAATGGAACATCAAGATGTTCAGTTTGGTCTTGCGACCATGTGTATCGGCTTAGGTCAGGGAATCGCTACCGTCTTCGAACGGGTTGAGTAAGTTCCTGTAATTATTAACAAGCCCGCATTTGCGGGCTTTTTTTGATCTATACCCACTATGCGTAATAAACATAGATAAAATGATTAACTTTCATTTTATTCATAGTTATTTCAGGTCTACACTCATAGCCAATTAAGACGCTGGTATAATTTGGAGCATCCCAATGTTTAAGGCACTAGTTCTAAACC
The DNA here is from genome assembly GCF_052873815.1 of Photobacterium sp. DNB23_23_1. Lineage (NCBI taxonomy): Bacteria > Pseudomonadati > Pseudomonadota > Gammaproteobacteria > Vibrionales > Vibrionaceae > Photobacterium > Photobacterium sp. DNB23_23_1. The sequence goes on from NZ_JBNNXT010000025.1 coordinate 6,882, forward strand.
AAGAAGAGAAAAAAACCATCGCAACTATCGAGCAGTTGGACGACAGCCATCTTCCTGAAGGTGATGTTCTGATTGATGTCGATTACTCTTCCCTGAACTACAAAGACGGCTTGGCCATCACAGGTAAAGGTAAAATCATCCGTAACTTCCCTATGGTGCCGGGTATTGACCTTGCTGGTACTGTCGTCAGCTCTGAAGATAACCGCTACCAGACCGGCGACAAAGTGGTTCTGACTGGCTGGGGTGTGGGTGAAAACCATTGGGGCGGTATGGCACAACGTGCTCGCCTAAAAGCTGATTGGCTGGTTCCACTACCAACAGGTTTTGACAGCAAGAAAGCGATGATGGTAGGGACCGCTGGTTTCACCGCCATGCTATGTGTACAAGCGCTACTCGATGCCGATGTTAAACCTGAATCAGGTGAAATTCTGGTAACCGGTGCCAGTGGTGGTGTCGGCTCAGTCGCTGTTACTCTACTCGCACAGCTAGGCTACAAAGTGGCAGCAGTAACCGGCCGTGTTGAGCAGAACGGTCCGCTACTAGAGAAATTAGGTGCGAGCCGCATTATTGACCGCACTGAATTCGAAGAACCAGCCCGTCCGCTTGAAAAGCAAATTTGGGCAGGTGCCGTCGATACGGTAGGTAGCAAGGTATTAGCGAAAGTACTGGCACAGATGGACTACAACAGCGCAGTTGCAGCATGTGGTCTAGCAGGCGGTTTTGATCTGCCAACAACAGTTATGCCATTTATCTTGCGTAATGTCCGCCTGCAGGGTATTGACTCGGTAATGTGTCCAACAGAAAAGCGTATCGCGGCTTGGGAGAAATTGGTTGAATTACTGCCAGAAAGTTTCTATCAGCAAGCCTGTACCGAAGTTGAACTCGACGAAGCGCCTAAATATGCTGACGATATTACCAACGGTCAAGTAACCGGTCGTGTTGTGATCAAGCTGTAATTTGCCACGACAATATCACAAGCAAAAGCCGGGATTAGTCCCGGCTTTTTTGTGCCTGTTTGTTTGTAATTTCAGCCCAGCCCCATGTCATCAATTCGCTTGGCGATCAAACGGCTGCACTCTTCTTTAACAATCGCCCGCAACCACTCCTGGGCAGGCGAATGCTCACAGCGAGGGTGCCAGATCATTGAATAATCAAACGGCGTAAAGGCAAACGGCAAAGGTTTCACTGCCAAGTCATAACGTTCAGCAACCAAATAGGCCAAATCGGCCGGGACAGTAATGATCAGCGGCATGGTATCGACAATAGCCAAAGCTGCCTCAAGGTGGTACGCCCGCAATACCATTTTGCGTTTGGGCAGCCCCACCAAGGATTGCTCTATCAATGCCTTCACTCCATCACTGATCGCAATCATCGCATGGGGATACGCCAGGTAATCCGTCAAACTCATGTCTTTATCAGCCAACGGATGCTGCTTCGAGAGCAGGCACAACACACCGACCCGGCCGAGTATTTCGCTGCGCAACGGTTCAACGGGTCCGGTCGGTCGGCATATGGCCAAGTCTGCCCCTTCATAGGTCAGTTGATCCGCCAACCGGTCATGCTGCAGCGGCAAGAACTCGAACGACACCTCCGGTGCCTCCTCGTAAATCCGCGGCAAAGCAAACGGCAAAATGGTCTGCATGGCGTAGTCCGTTGTCGCGATAGTAAAGGTTTGATCGCAGCAACGCGGATCGAACTCAATCGGAGAGAGTAACTGCCGCAGAGACTCCAGCGGATCACCCAATGCCCGATCAAACTCCAATGCCTTTTCGGTCGGGATCAAATGCTGGCCCTGTCGGGTAAACAGCGGATCACCCAATAAATCACGTAACCGGCCCAACACTCGGCTCATTGCCGATTGACTGAGATTCAAACGGCTTGCGGCCTTGCTGACACTGCTTTCTTCTATAAGTACCCGCAACGCCACCAGCAAATTCAAATCACGGCGATAGATGTCTTCTAATTCCACAATGCGCTACCTTGGGAGGAGGTTTGGTATTATTCTATCGTGCAGATAAAAAAAATCCCGCTATTAAAGCGGGGAAGCCCAAGAAAACTGGGGGAGTGTAGTAGATGTGTGATATTAGCTTTCTTCTTCCTCAAGCTCGGGAGAATTGGTGAGCTCGAGCCAAAGTCCTAGCGCGGCGGCAATCAAACCGCTAAGCGCCATAAAGCTGGTGTTATCGGGCGCACGTAGCATCAGTGAGCAAAATGTAATGAAGCACAGTACGCTGTAGATAGTCAGGCGATCCATTTGAGTCAACATAGCTCCTCCTAATCCTTCAGAAGACAAACGTTAACGACCTGTTAAATAAGTTACACATTTTACTTTGATTTGCCAAGCCTTATTGATTAATTCTTGCCCGTAAGTATGATCACGGTCTTCAACAGAAGATATAGATGCTATGACTGCTATTTTTGACAATCCCACCCACAGCTTGGAAGCAGAAGGACTTCGCTGCCCTGAGCCGGTGATGATGGTGCGTAAAACCGTAAGGAAAATGGCCGAAGGCGATACCCTGCTCGTTACTGCCGATGACCCCTCAACAACAAGGGATATTCCAAGTTTTTGCCGATTTATGGATCACACCTTGATCGCAGCCGAAACGGAAAGCCTGCCTTACCGTTATCTGATCAGAAAAGGCACCAACTAACCCCCCAATCAAAAAAGGCAGCTCGATGAGCTGCCTTTTTACTATTTGGGTACCTGCTAGTCGCTAGTCATCATTTCGATAAGAGTCACGCAATTGTCGGTTGGCCTTCTCAAGCTCATGACGCAAATCGCGGATCTCCTTTTTCATCGGTAACACATAGCGCAAACGCACCAACGCATCCACCGATAGGTAAGTCGTCACAATTGCCCCGACAACCATAGGTAACCACATATCTGTCAGCACCATCCCAAGAATATTCAGCGCCAACGCGAAATGGAACAACCAGAATTGACTCTGGGGTGATATTGCAAGAAAACGGTTCATAACCCCCTCCTGTACAGCGACAACCGTCCATAAATTCTGGTTTCAACATATCACGCTAACCTTCCCGGCTCTGCTGCCATGCTCACACTTTAAGCCCTTGTTATTAATGAGTCATATGGGCTTGTGAATTGGGCTAAAGAACCTATCAGTTTCACGTGAAACACAGCGTCTGAAATTACAGCCCCAGCGCAGCCGCCACAGCCAAACCGAAGAACAGAGATGCTGTAATTTTGCGAATAAGGCCTAACGGCATACGCTCTGCAGACAGTTTACCGATCAACACCACCGGCACATTCGCCAACAACATACCTATGGTCGTTCCCAGTACAACCCACACCAGAGCATCGCTGTATTTGGCTCCCAGCATGGTGGTCGCCACTTGCGTTTTGTCACCAATTTCAGCAATAAAGAACGCAATAAAGCTGGCTACGAACGGGCCACGGTTCGACACGGCTTCGTCGTCATCCAATTTATCGGGGATCAGAATCCAACCGGCCATGGCGACAAAGCTCACCACCAAGACCCACTTAAGCACTTCAGGGGTTAGATAATCCGCCACTACAACACCGAGCCAGGCAGCCAAGGCATGGTTGGCAATAGTGGCAAAGAAGATCGCTAAAATGATAGGAATAGGTTTACGGTAACGACTGGCCAACAGCAATGACAACAATTGGGTTTTATCGCCAATTTCCGCCAAGGCAACAGAAGTAATAGAAATAGCTAAAACACTCACGACATGCTCTTTGGGGCGAGGATAGTAATAAAAAACCACGGGTAAACGCACACGCCCCACCCCGGTTCATGCTGGTTTACCGATGGTCTCGCCAAACTCACTAGTAGGATAAACGTGAGTCACAAACGCCATGAAGATTTTGCTTCAATTATGTTGACGATTGTCTTGTCAGGACAAGAGGCTACTCCCCAAAGGAGCGGCAATTCTACACACAGCCCCCCGCGATAGCAAGGTACAAAAAAAGAGCCCCATGGGCTCCTTTTAACCAATCAAGGTAATAAATTAACCTTGCGGTGATAGAACGATCTCTACACGGCGGTTTTGTGCACGGCCTTGCTCGTTATCATTCGACGCGATCGGATGCGACTCACCCATACCTTTAGTCACTAGACGGTTACTTGCGACACCGCCGCGTAGTAGCTCGTTACTGACTTCGCTAGCTCGCACCTGTGAAAGGCGAAGGTTGTAAGAGGCTGCACCAGTGCTATCGGTAAAACCATACACGTTGAGCATGGTCTCATTATATTCTTTAGCCACTAACGCCACACTGGACAACGCCTGTTTAGCCTGACCACTTAATGCCGTATCATCGATACCGAAGGTGATCGTATTTGGCATATTGAGCACGATATTATCGCCATCACGGGTGACACTGATACCCGTTGATTGCAATTGTTTACGTAGTTCAGCTTCCTGCACGTCCATGTAGTAACCAATGCCACCACCCAGCGCAGCACCAGAGGCAGCACCGATCAAGGCGCCTTTGCCACGGTCACTCTTACTCGAAGATGCCACACCGATCGCCGCACCAGCAACAGCACCAATGATAGAACCACTGGTCGCTTTTGCCGTTTGCTCTTCACCGGAATACGGGTTGGTTGTAGAACACCCTGTCGCAACCACAGCCGTTGCCGTAGCAAACACCAAGTTACGAATCCATTTGCTAGACTTAGCGCAATTTGTCAAATCCATATTGTTTACCTTATGTCTTCTCGGCTCTAAGCCGATGTCTTTGTGTGCAACGTCTTTGGCAACCCAAAGCTGTTTCATTGGCGAACGTATTGTATCTGTCTACCAACAGTAGATATCAGAACAATGTCAAAAATCCCCATGCCCTACCAGAGCAGACACATTAATTTAAGCAAATTAAACAAAGATGACCAAAAAACATGCACTAGCCCTACTAGCCTAGGGGATGGCGAGGTATACTGGATAGTTACTAAAAATCTCTCAATCCATTAATCACGCGAAGCTGACAATGCAGAAATACGATATTAAAACCTTTCAGGGCATGATCCTCGCGCTGCAGGATTACTGGGGCCAACAAGGTTGTACTATTGTGCAACCTCTGGACATGGAAGTAGGTGCAGGTACCTCTCACCCAATGACATGTCTTCGTGCTCTGGGTCCAGAACCAATTGCAGCGGCGTATGTTCAACCATCTCGCCGTCCGACCGACGGTCGCTACGGCGAAAACCCAAACCGCCTTCAGCACTACTACCAGTTCCAGGTGATCATCAAACCATCACCAGACAACATCCAGGAGCTATACCTGGGTTCGCTGGAAGCACTGGGCATCGACACCAAAGTGCACGACATCCGCTTTGTAGAAGATAACTGGGAAAACCCAACATTGGGAGCCTGGGGTCTTGGCTGGGAAGTATGGCTAAACGGTATGGAAGTCACCCAGTTTACTTACTTCCAGCAAGTCGGTGGTCTTGAGTGTAAGCCGGTGACCGGTGAGATCACTTACGGTATCGAGCGCCTGGCCATGTACATTCAGGGCGTTGACTCTGTGTACGATTTGGTATGGACCGACGGCCCGCTAGGTAAAGTTACCTACGGTGACATTTTCCACCAGAACGAAGTGGAACAGTCTACTTACAACTTCGAACACGCTGATGTTGATTTCCTTTTCACCTTCTTCGACCAGTGCGAAAAAGAGTGTAAAGAACTGCTTGCGCTTGAGACGCCACTGTCGCTTCCAGCGTACGAGCGAATTCTGAAAGCCGGTCATGCCTTCAACCTTCTGGATGCGCGTAAAGCCATCTCGGTTACCGAACGCCAGCGCTACATCCTGCGTATCCGTAATCTGACCAAGCAGGTTGCAGAAGCCTACTACGCATCTCGTGAAGCCCTAGGCTTCCCTATGTGTAAAACAAACAAGTAAGGATACGGCATGAGCGATATGAATTTCCTGATTGAACTCGGTACCGAAGAGCTACCACCAACGGCTCTGCGTACCCTTGCCGAAGCATTTGCAACGAACTTCGAAGCAGAACTTCAAACGGCTGACCTTGCTCATCAAGGTGTAAAGTGGTTTGCGGCTCCTCGCCGTCTGGCATTGAAAGTCTCTGCGCTTGCTGCTGGTCAGCAGGACAAAATTGTCGAGAAGCGTGGTCCAGCTGTTGCTGCCGCATTCGATGCTGACGGTAACCCGACCAAGGCAGCTCAAGGCTGGGCTCGCGGTAATGGTATCAGCGTTGATCAAGCAGAACGTCTGAAAACAGACAAAGGCGAATGGCTACTTTACAAGCAAGAAGTCAAAGGTAAGCCAGCTCAAGAACTGCTGTGTGATCTCGCAGCTGCAGCCCTAGCTAAGCTACCGATCCCTAAGCCAATGCGCTGGGGCGACAAAGAAACGCAGTTTATCCGTCCGGTGAAAACACTGACCATGCTACTGGGTGAAGAGCTGATCCCGGGTACCATTCTGGGTGTTGAGTCTGACCGTGTGATCCGTGGTCACCGATTCATGGGTGAAGCCGAGTTTACTATCGACAATGCCGATCAATACCCAACTCTGCTTGAAGAGCGCGGTATGGTAATGGCTGACTACGAAGCACGTAAAGCGATCATCCTTGAAGGTGCCAAGAAAGCGGCTGAGGAAGTTGGCGGTATTGCCGACCTTGAAGATGAACTGGTTGAAGAAGTGACTTCTCTGGTTGAATGGCCAGTCGTACTGACAGCCTCATTCGAGCAGGACTTTTTGAATGTACCTTCTGAAGCCTTGGTTTACACCATGAAAGGTGATCAGAAATACTTCCCAGTCTACGATGCTGATGGCAATCTGCTGCCGAAGTTTATCTTCGTATCTAACATCATCTCGAATGACCCAAGCCAGATCATAAGTGGTAATGAAAAAGTGGTTCGCCCTCGCCTGGCGGATGCGGAGTTCTTCTTCAACACTGACCGTAAGCGCCCGTTGATCGAACGCCTATCTGAGCTAGACGGTGTATTGTTCCAGAAACAACTTGGTTCACTACGTGACAAGACAGATCGTATTACCGCCCTGGCTGGCTACATTGCCCAGCAAATCGGTGGGGATGTCGAGCATGCTGAACGTGCAGGCCTGCTGTCTAAGTGTGACTTGATGACCTCTATGGTATTTGAGTTCACCGACACCCAGGGTGTGATGGGCATGCACTATGCCCGCCACGACGGTGAAGCGGAAGAAGTCGCGGTTGCATTGAATGAACAGTACATGCCTCGCTTTGCCGGCGATGACCTACCAAGCAGTGATGTCTCTGCTGCCGTTGCAATGGCTGATAAGCTAGATACCTTAGTGGGTATCTTCGGTATCGGTCAGGCGCCGAAAGGGAGTGATCCGTTCGCCCTTCGTCGTGCCGCATTGGGTATCCTACGCATCATCGTAGAGAAGGGTTACAACCTTGACCTTATCGATCTGATTGGCAAAGCGCGTGAGCTACTGGCTGACAAACTGACCAACCAAAACGTTGAAGAAGAAGTTATCGACTTCATGCTTGGCCGTTTCCGTGCTTGGTACCAAGACGAAGGCCACAGTGTTGATGTTATCCAGGCAGTATTGGCACGTCGCCCAACCCAGCCTGCTGACTTCGACAAGCGTGTTAAAGCCGTTAGCCACTTCCGCGCACTAGATGCCGCAGAATCACTGGCTGCAGCAAACAAGCGTGTCGGTAATATCCTAGCGAAGTTCGATGGTGAGCTGTCAGCTGAAATCAACCGCGAGCTATTGGTTGAAGATGCAGAAAAAGCGTTGGCAGAGAACGTTGAAACCATGCTGGCTTCACTATCACCTGTCTTTGACAACGGTGACTACCAGCAAGCGCTATCTGAGCTAGCTACCCTACGCGAAGCCGTAGATGCTTTCTTCGATAACGTTATGGTTATGGCTGATGATGAGCAGCTGAAAGTGAACCGCCTAACGATGCTTAACCTGCTTCGTAACGAGTTCCTGAAAGTCGCCGATATTTCGCTTCTGCAGAAATAATTACGTATTAGCCAACACCGACACTGAAGCCCCAGTTTATACTGGGGTTTTTTTATGCCAGCCATCAAGCCCCCCTCCGGCGTCCTGACCCCTATCTTCACCCCGAGCAGACATCGCCAGATCTTTCGCCCCGAAATCTCATCTCTGTTTCACGTGAAACATTCTCCCAAAGAAACATCACACGAAGTTTAAAGCCTCGGTGTCACGTGAAACAAACAGCCAATCAAAAGACCATACTCGCGCCCACTACACTTTATAAGTCACTTGATACCACAACGATAATAAGAGCTAAATTCTGGTAAAAAAATCAGCAGCTACAAAGGGTTTAATAAACTGCTTTGTTGAGGTATGTTGACGAACAGTACAACATTAACCATAACCATATTGAGCAATATAAATACAGCACACCGAGGTCAGATGTAAAGATGGAGTTTTCTATATTTGGTGACAAGTTCGCCCGCTACTCAGGTATCACTCAATTGATGGATGATTTGAACGACGGATTACGTAACCCCGATGCCATCATGCTCGGCGGCGGTAACCCAGCCCAGATCCCTGAAATGGTAGAGTACTTCAATCAACTGTGCAGCCAAATGGCGACCACAGGAGAGCTTACTCAAGCACTGACCAACTACGACGGCCCGCAAGGCAAGAATGTCTTCATCAACACCCTCGCCAAGCTACTTAGCTCACGCTATGGCTGGGACATCAGCGCCAAGAATATTGCCCTGACCAACGGTAGCCAAAGTGCCTTCTTCAACTTGTTCAATCTGCTTGCTGGTAAATTCGAGAACGGTAAAAAGAAAATAATCTTATTGCCACTGGCGCCGGAATACATCGGTTACGGTGACTCCGGCCTGAGTGATGATATGTTTATTTCATACAAACCGGAAATCAGCCTGCTTGATAACGGATTGTTCAAATACCATGTCGACTTCAACCACTTGGTGGTCGATGACAGTATTGGGGCTATCTGTGCCTCACGTCCAACCAACCCTACAGGCAATGTCCTGACCGATGAAGAAATCCGCCACCTGGATCAGTTAGCCCGCGAGCATGACATTCCACTGATCATCGACAACGCCTATGGTATGCCATTTCCAGATATCATCTTTGAAGATGTTACCCCGCTTTGGAATGACAACACTATCTTGTGTATGAGTCTGTCCAAACTTGGGTTGCCCGGTGTTCGCTGCGGTATTGTCATTGCCAAGGAGGAGATAGCAACGGCCATTGCCAATATGAACGGAGTACTCAGCCTCGCACCCGGTAGTGTTGGTCCTGCACTTGTCTACAAAATGATTGAACAAAACGATTTGATGCGCCTCAGCGAAGACGTTATAAAACCTTTCTACTTGCGTAAATCTAAGCATGCCGTAGAAATGTTGCAGCAGGCCATCACCGATCCAAGGTTCCGGATCCACAAGCCCGAAGGGGCTATGTTCCTGTGGCTGTGGTTCAAAGATTTACCCATCAATACCATGGAACTATACCGCCGGCTCAAGGCCCGTGGTGTGCTGATTGTACCTGGCGAGTACTTCTTTATTGGTCTTGACGAAGATTGGCAACATGGCCATGAGTGCCTGCGTATGAATTATGTTCAAGAGGATGATGTGATGCGCAGGGGCATCGATATCATTGCAGAGGAAGTAGAAAAGGCCTACCTACACAAGTAATAGGCATAGCCCCTCACCTAATTAGGAACGCTCACCCAAACAGGCTACAGAGTAGCCTGTTTTTATTTGTCCGTCCGTACAAAACAGACCGAGCCATAAAATCCCCCCACTGGCTTCCGTCATCTTCTCCACAAGCTATTGCCTACGTACAAACTTTGGTTGATGAGAGATAACAGGCTCGATGCCAACAGAGTTTCACGTGAAACATGGAAAGGCTGGTTCGCTACCAATTTAATACAGGATAAGTTGTCACTGACAAGGAATACAAAAAAGGCCAGCCTCCTGGCTGACCTTTCACTACTCTATCAGTTAATCAGGACAAATCCCGATCACTCACTTTCTAGCAGACGACTGCCATTAATGGCAATCTTGCGAGGCTTCTGCTCTTCAGGGATCTCACGTTCGAGGTCAATATGAAGCAGGCCATTTTCCATTTCGGCACCAACGACTTTTACGTAGTCGGCCAACTGGAATTTACGCTCAAAGTCGCGCTCAGCGATACCTTGATATAGATACTGGCGCTCAGTCTCGCCAGTGGCTTCACGGGTACCACGGACAATCAGTTTATTTTGTTGCTGGGTGATATCCAGATGCTCATCGGCAAAGCCGGCCACTGCCATAGTAATGCGGTAATGGTTCTCGTCTTGTTGCTCAATGTTATACGGAGGATAGCCAGCGTTGGCATTCGGTGCTGATTTTTCCATTTGGTTGAACAGACGATCAAAGCCGATTGCAGAGCGGTATAGAGGAGTGAAATCTAGGTTTCGCATAGGGTTTATCCTTCTTTAGAAGCAATATAATTTACGATTGAATTGTCGAAGTGGCTTTCCTTCTGCGGACAAGCCGGTTGCAGGCCCAACCTGTGGCACCGTGCTCTTCATTAATAGATATAGGGGCGGCTAAATCTCATTCCAACCCCTGTCGCAAAAATTATTTTCGTCTCCTATCCACCTCGCCTAAACACTAACCTTGAACGCATAACGGCCACTATATGCATCACAACCTGAGTTCCAAAAAAAACGCCGCACGAATGTGCGGCGTTTTCAATCTTGCTCTTGCAAGTGGATATCAATAATTAAATGTTAAATATCCAGGTTTGCATTCAGGGCGTTGGCTTCAATAAAGTTACGACGAGGCTCAACATGATCCCCCATCAACGTCGTAAACAGCTCATCAGCAGCAACCGCATCGTTGATGTTGACCTGCATCATACGGCGGGTTTCAGGATCCATCGTTGTTTCCCACAACTGATCTGGGTTCATCTCACCCAGACCTTTGTATCGCTGTAGAGAAAGACCACGGCGTGACTCTTTGATCAGCCAGTCTAGCGCTTCTTTGAAGCTGGTTATCGGCTGCTTGCGTTCACCACGCTGAACATAAGCAGACTCGTCAAGTAGCTCAAACAACGCTTCAGATAAATCCGCTAGCTTTCTGTACTCTTTCGAATTAATCAGATCAGCACTTAACAAGTATTCATGTTCAACACCATGGGTACGAACGATGACTTTAGGTAACCACAGGCTGCTTTCCTCATCACGCACAACCTCGAAGCTGTACTGGCTCTCACCAGACTGCTTAGCATTCAGTGCAAGGATCAGTGCTTTCACCCAACCTTCCACGTCGCTTTCGCTGTTAAGCATATCGGCTGACAAACGCGGTTGGTAGATAAACTCATTGAGCATCAGTGTCGGGTAGCGACGGCTCATGCGCTCAACCAGCTTGGCCGCACCATTGAATTGCTTAACCAAGCTCTCCAGAGCTTCACCAGAAATCGCAGGTGCATCTTCTGAAGTAAACAGTGCTGCGTTGTCCAATGCCAAGGCCACCTGGTACTGGCCCATGTCTTCGTCATCCTGGATATATTGCTCTTGTTTACCTTTCTTCACTTTGTACAGTGGTGGCTGGGCAATATAGATGTGGCCACGCTCGATAAGCTCAGGCATTTGACGGTAAAAGAACGTCAGCAATAGCGTGCGGATGTGGGAACCATCGACATCGGCATCGGTCATGATGATGATGTTGTGGTAACGCAGTTTATCCGGGTTGTACTCGTCACGGCCGATACCACAGCCCATTGCAGTGATAAGCGTTGCAACTTCCTGAGAAGACAGCATCTTATCGAAGCGTGCTTTCTCAACGTTCAGGATCTTACCTTTCAGCGGCAGGATAGCCTGGTTCTTACGGTTACGACCCTGCTTGGCACTACCGCCTGCAGAGTCACCCTCCACTATGTATAGTTCAGAGAGTGCTGGATCTTTTTCCTGACAATCGGCTAGTTTGCCCGGCAGGCCGGCAAGATCTAGCGCGCCTTTTCGGCGAGTCATTTCGCGCGCTTTACGCGCCGCTTCACGTGCACGGGAAGCATCGATAATCTTAGAACAAACGGTCTTAGCATCCGATGGGTTTTCTAGCAGGAATTCACTCAGCTTCTCACCCATGGTTGATTCAACGGCCGGCTTAACTTCACTCGATACCAGCTTGTCTTTAGTCTGGCTTGAGAATTTAGGATCCGGCACTTTCACTGACACAACCGCCGTCAGGCCTTCACGGGCATCATCACCCGACGTTGCTGTCTTGGCTTTCTTCGAATAGCCTTCTTTATCCATGAAGTTATTCAGAGTACGGGTCAATGCACCCCGGAAACCAGCCAGGTGGGTACCGCCATCACGCTGTGGGATGTTATTGGTGAAACAGTAAATATTTTCCTGGAAGCCATCATTCCACTGCATCGCCACTTCAACACCGATACCGTCTTCACGGGTGAAATCGAAGTGGAAGACTTTCGGGTGGATAGGCGTTTTATTGCGGTTCAAGTGCTCAACAAAAGCACGGATACCACCTTCGTACATGAAGTGATCTTGCTTGTCTTCTTCACGTTCGTCGATCAGTCGGATAGACACACCAGAGTTCAAGAACGACAGTTCACGTAGGCGCTTGGCAAGAATCTCATAGTGAAATTCGATGTTAGTGAAGGTTTCAGCACTCGGCCAGAAACGGATGCGAGTACCGGTTTTATCAGTATCAGCAATCACACCCAAAGGCGCTTCAGGCTCACCATGACGGTAAACCTGCTGGTGTACAGAACCACCGCGGTTAATCGTCAGCTCCACTTTCTCAGATAAGGCATTCACCACTGATACACCTACCCCGTGCAGACCACCGGATACCTTGTAGGAGTTGTCATCAAACTTACCACCAGCGTGAAGTACCGTCATGATAACTTCCGCTGCCGACACGCCTTCTTCAGGGTGCAATTCCGTCGGGATACCACGACCATCATCACTGACAGATACAGATCCATCTTCGTGGATGGTGACAATGATATCTTCACAGTGGCCAGCAAGAGCTTCATCGATAGAGTTATCGACTACCTCAAATACCATGTGGTGCAAGCCTGTACCGTCATCGGTATCGCCAATATACATCCCTGGGCGCTTACGTACCGCATCAAGGCCCTTAAGTACCTTGATACTTGATGAATCGTAGTTGTTGGACATTGAGTTACTCTCGCTTAAATTATCCTGCGGTTATTTTACCGTGTTCCACATGAAACATCTTACCATTTTCATCATGCATTTCCGCTATTTGCTCAATGCTGATTGCACTGATAAAAACTTGCGCTCCGGTCTCTTTCAACCGCTGCGCCAACAGTGCCCGACGATGGCTATCCAGCTCGGAAGCAAAATCATCAATTAAATATATACACTGCTTTCCCGTTGCTTCGGTCAGGTGCAATCCTTGCGCAAGGCGCAAAGCACACATCATCAGCTTGAGCTGACCTCGGGAAAGCACATCCTCTACTGGGGTGCCGGCCACTTTCACCCGCAAGTCCGCCTTGTGCGGCCCGCTGGCGGTGTAACCCAACTGGCTATCCCGTTCGAAATTACGCTGAAGTAATTCAGCATAGGGGGTGTCTTTTTCCCAACCCCGGTAATACCCGAGTTGGATATCAAATTCAGGCAAAAAGACTGCACAGATCTCTTTGGCTTTTAACTTTACCGCCTCGAGATAATCATGGCGCCATTGCGAAATCTGTTCAGCCAAGACACTGAGCTCCTGATCCCAGTAGCTCAACTCGCGATAATGCCGTGCGGTTTTGAGCAAGGCATTACGTTGTTTGGTCAGTCGTTTCACTCGCGCCCAAGCATGAAAGAACTGTGGTTCCACGTGAAACACACCCCAATCAATGAAAGAGCGGCGGAACTTCGGCCCACCAATTAATAAGTCAAAGCCTTCCGGCGTGATCAGTTGCAAGGGGAGCAACTGGGCGAGCTGAGCCAGTTTCTGACTCCCTTCCCCACCGACTTTGAGCTCGGTGGTGCCATCGCGCTTTTTGTTGATCCCAACAGGCATTTCGATAGCCGAAAACGACTTCAGCCGACCATGAACAAACAGCTCCTGCTGTTCATGGCGGATCACCCGGCCTGTCAGGTGGCTACGGAAAGAGCGGCCATGGCCGAGAAAGTGGATCGCTTCCAAAACACTGGTCTTGCCGCTGCCATTGGCCCCGACAAGAAAGTTGAAGCCTGGTGACAACGACAAGTCACAGGCTTCAATATTTCGAAAATCTTTAACGATCAGACGTGTTAACGACATGACCCTACAGCCTAATTGGCATCACCACGTACATGGCATCACCGTTGGCACTGTCTTCCAACAAGGCACTGGCATTGGCATCGGTCAGCGACCAGCGTACCTGCTCACACTTGAGGGTGTTGAGCACATCCAATACGTAGCTGACGTTGAAACCAATTTCGAGAGCTTCACCCTGGTAGTCGACATCCAAAAATTCTTCGGCTTCTTCCTGCTCAGGGTTATTGGCAGTAATGCGCATCTCGCCCGGAGAAAGATTCACTCTCACGCCACGGAACTTTTCATTCGACAAAATGGCGGCACGAGAGAAAGCTTTGCGCAATTCGTCACAGCTCGCTTCAACGACTTTATTGCTGTTCTGCGGCATCACGCGGCGATAATCAGGGAAACGACCGTCAACCAATTTGGAAGTAAAAATGTAACTATTCACTTCGGCACGGATATTGGATTGACCAATTTGCAGGCGGACCTCATCTTCAGGGCTATCGAGCAGACGCATCAACTCCATCACCCCTTTGCGCGGGACAATGATTTGCTTGGCTGGCAGGACGTCATTAGTTGCGACCGCACACACCGCCATTCGGTGACCATCGGTAGCAACCGAACGCAATTGCTGACCATCGGTTTCAAACAGCATACCGTTCAGGTAGTAACGCACATCCTGGTGGGCCATCGAAAACTGAGTGCTGTCGATAAGCTGGCGCATCTGACCTTGAGGAAGCGTAATTTCAACATCACTCTGCCAATCTTCGATATTCGGAAAATCTGCCGCTGGCAGCACTGACAGCGTATAGCGGCTACGGCCAGAGCGGATAATCGCGCGATCCCCTTCAAGAGAGATAGCGATATTAGCGCTATCAGGCAGGCCACGGCAAATATCAAGGAACTTGCGCGATGGAACTGTTACAGCCCCTTCTTCAACATCGCCTTCCAAAGCCAACTTGGCAATCATCTCGACTTCAAGGTCGGTACCAGTCATCGACAGGCAACCCTGTTCGACAACCAACAGAATATTGCCCAGAATCGGCAATGAAGGTCGGCTACCCAACGCACCAGAGACCTGCTGCAAGGGTTTTAATAGCTGTTCGCGTGCAACTGTAAATTTCATATTAAGATGACAGTGTTCTTATTAGGTTAGAATAATCTTCTTTGATGTCATGGCTTTCCTCACGCAGCTGCTCTATTTTGCGGCACGCGTGCAGCACCGTTGTATGATCCCGTCCACCGAAAGCATCGCCGATCTCCGGCAAGCTGTGGTTGGTCAACTCTTTTGCCAGTGCCATCGCCATCTGGCGCGGGCGGGCAACCGAACGGGATCGGCGCTTGGATAGCATATCAGCCATCTTAATCTTATAGTACTCAGCCACGGTCTTTTGAATATTATCGATCGTGACTAACTTTTCCTGCAAGGCGAGCAAATCTCGCAGCGCCTCACGGACAAAATCAATCGTAATGGCACGGCCAGTAAAGTTGGCATTGGCGATCACCCGGTTCAGAGCCCCTTCTAACTCACGGACATTAGAACGCAGACGCTTGGCTATAAAGAACGCTACTTCATCGGCCAAACGGATATTGTGATCTTCAGCCTTCTTCATCAGGATAGCAACACGGGTTTCCAACTCCGGCGGCTCAATAGCCACCGTCAGGCCCCAGCCAAAGCGCGATTTAAGGCGGTCCTCTACCCCGTTTATTTCACGAGGATAACGGTCAGACGTCAGGATGATCTGCTGGTTGCCTTCCAGTAGCGCATTAAAGGTGTGGAAGAATTCTTCCTGCGAGCGCTCCTTGTTGGCAAAGAACTGGATATCATCGATCAATAGCGCATCGACGCTGCGGTAGTAGCGCTTAAACTCTTCGATGGCATTGTTCTGCAGTGCCTTGACCATATCCTGAACAAAACGCTCGGAGTGCATATACACCACTTTGGCATTGGGCTTGCGATCGGCAATAGCATTACCCACCGCGTGCAACAAGTGGGTTTTACCCAGACCGGTTCCACCATAGAGGAATAACGGGTTATACGCAGCCCCCGGGTTATCGGCCACCTGTCGACAAGCGGCCAACCCCAGCTGATTGGATTTACCCTCAACAAAATTGTTGAAATTATGCTTAGGGTTCACGTTGGAGCGGTAACCAGACTGCGACTCGGGCTGCACCGGCGACGGCGCAGGCTCCCAGGTACGCGAAGGTGTATCGTCTACAGCTCTCGGTGTCGGTGCCGCTACGACAGCAGCAGGCGCCGGTGCCAGAGTCGGCGGTGGCGAAACACGCTGTGGTGACGGCGCGATAACACGACGGCTACCCACCTCAAACCGCAGGATCGGCAAATCGTTACCGCAGAACTCATTGAGCAGACGGTTGATGTTGTTGAGGTACTTATCGCGGACCCAATCCAGCACGAAGCGGTTGGGCGCAAACAAGGTCAACGTATTGTCGCTCAACTCGGCTTGAAGCGGTCGAACCCACATACTGAATTCTGTTGCAGGGAGTTCTTCTTGAAGGCGTTGAAGGCACTGCAACCAAAGCGAAGATGACAAGCTCGACTCCACACTGAATAACTAAACACGAAAAGGGATGCAATTTTATACCTGCTGGCTCAGGATCGCCAGCAAAGAGATCGCAGATCAAGTGAATAAGATCTGACTTATTCACATGGATCGCACAATTATACTCGCGATCACCACAATTTTACCCCTGCTTACCCACAAATCTATAAACATTGCCCGCTCACAGTCATTACTGAGGGT
This sequence comes from Photobacterium sp. DNB23_23_1, assembly GCF_052873815.1. Lineage (NCBI taxonomy): Bacteria > Pseudomonadati > Pseudomonadota > Gammaproteobacteria > Vibrionales > Vibrionaceae > Photobacterium > Photobacterium sp. DNB23_23_1. The sequence goes on from NZ_JBNNXT010000025.1 coordinate 23,858, forward strand.
TATTTAAAATAACTCCAAGTTATTTAAAGAAACCTATTATTAACAGATAGGATAATTCCAACAGAACATCATCACAGCAACCTGAGGAGTAAACAGGATGAAAAGCTGGGTAACAACTTCATTGACTGCAATCGCCCTAACTTTATCGGTTAGCCAAACCGCGATGGCAGCCACCGATGTAAAAGTAGGGATGTCAGGACGCTATTTCCCTTTTACCTTTGTCAAGCAAGATCAGCTACAAGGCTTTGAGGTCGATCTATGGAACGAGATCGGCAAACGCAATGACTACAACGTCGAATTTGTTACCGCTAACTTCTCCGGTTTGTTCGGATTGCTGGAAACAGGTCGCATCGATACGATTTCCAACCAAATCACCATGACCGATGAGCGCAAGGCCAAATACCTGTTCTCACAGCCTTATGTCGTCGATGGGGCACAGTTGGTCGTACGCAAAGGCAATGACACCATCGCAGGCACAGCTGATTTATCTGGCAAGACCGTCGGGGTTAATCTGGGCTCAAACTACGAGCAGCTTCTACGCAAGCTTGATGTTGATGGCAATATCAATATCAAAACCTACGACACCGGCATCGAACACGATGTTGCCCTTGGCCGTACTGATGCCTTCGTGATGGATCGCCTGTCGTCGCTCGAGCTGATCAAAAAAGCCAAGCTGCCACTGGAATTGGCCGGTGAACCGTTCGAGACCATCGAGAATGCCTGGCCATTCGTACAAAACGAGAAAGGTGAAAAACTGCGTGACGAAGTCAACGTAGCAATCGATGCAATGCGCAAAGACGGTACCCTATCCGAGATATCCATCAAGTGGTTTGATGCCGACATCACCCACTAATAACACCTGCTATTCTTCATAATCACAAGGCTCACCTTCGGGTGGGTCTTTGTCGCTGAAAAACCACCGTAAAAAGAAGACACCATATGGGTTTTGATTTTGACTACATGCTTTCCCTGATGCCGACCTTGTTCAAATATCTCGGCACCACGATGGGAATGGCACTCTGGGGCTTAGTTTTCGCCCTGATCATCGCATTGGTACTGGCATTGTTGCGAACTTACCGTATCCCGGTGCTCGATCAGCTCAGCCAGCTCTATATTAGTTTTTTCCGTGGTACGCCACTGCTGGTACAGCTCTTCTTGCTCTATTACGGGTTGCCGCAAGTGATGCCAGTCTTCGTTGGGCTCGATGCCTTTACTGCCGCGGTCATTGGCTTGAGCCTGCATTTCGCCGCTTACATGGCCGAGAGTATCCGCGCAGCCATCCTCGGTGTCGACCGCAGCCAACGCGAAGCTAGCCTGTCCATTGGCATGACCGAACTGCAAGCCATGCGCCGGATCATCCTGCCACAGGCTACGCGGGTCGCCCTGCCATCATTGATGAACTACTTCATCGACATGATCAAATCAACCTCCCTGGCTTTCACCCTCGGGGTAGCAGAAATCATGGCGATGGCCCAAATGGAGGCCTCTTCAAGCTTCAAGTTCTTCGAGGCATTCCTTGCCGTTGCCCTTATCTACTGGGGTATCGTTCTTGTCCTAACCCGGATCCAAAACTGGGCAGAAGCCAAACTCAATAGGGCTTATACACGATGATTAAAATTGAAAATCTAACCAAGCGCTTTGGTGATGCGACCATTTTCTCCGGACTAGATTTAACTATTAGCAAAGGTGAAATCGTCGTCGTGATCGGCCCATCGGGGACTGGCAAATCGACCCTGCTACGCTGTGTAAATTTTCTTGAAACCGCCGATGAAGGACACCTCACCCTTGGCGATGTCTCGGTCGACAGCCAGCAGGCCAGCAAAAAAGAGGTGCTGGCACTGCGCCGCAAGACCGGGTTTGTATTCCAGAATTACGCCCTATTTGCTCACTTGACAGCACGACAAAATATCGCCGAGGGCCTGATCACCGTCAAAGGCTGGAGCAAAGAGGAAGCTCACCACAAAGCTCAGCAGATCCTTGACGACATCGGCCTTGGCGACAAGGGCGAACATTACCCTGCCGCCTTGTCAGGCGGCCAGCAACAACGGGTCGGGATCGGCCGTGCAATGGCACTCGAAGCTGAGCTGTTGCTATTTGACGAACCGACATCAGCACTGGATCCCGAGTGGGTCGGTGAGGTATTAAGCTTGATGCAAAAACTGGCCACCCGGCACCAAACTATGCTGGTGGTCACCCACGAAATGCAATTTGCCCGCGAAGTGGCCGATCGGGTGATCTTTATGGCCGATGGCGGCTTTGTCGAACAAGGCACTCCGGATCAGATCTTCGGTAACCCGCAAGATCCGAGGCTGAAGAAGTTCCTAAGCCAAGTGGGGATCCGTTAAGGATCCTTGCACTCAGGCAAATAGGAAGTATAATTCAGCGCCCGTAGTTTCTGCGGGCATAATTATTGACTATTTAAGAGTCAGTGATTACAATTCCGCCTCTTTGATTAGAGGCAACGACTGAAATCAGTCGCTAAACTCTAACCAAACTTAAAAACTGATCAGTTAATTTAAGGTAAAACCCATGAAACGCACTTTTCAACCTTCAGTTCTAAAGCGCAAGCGTAGCCACGGTTTCCGTGCACGCATGGCTACTAAGAACGGTCGCGCAACAATCAACGCTCGTCGCGCTAAAGGCCGTAAGCGTCTTTCTAAGTAATCATCAGATTATTTTGAGTAAGAACGCTTTCTCTCGGGAGTTACGTCTGTTAACTCCCGAACATTATAAAAAAGTCTTCCAGCAAGCTCATCGTGCTGGCTCTCCCCATTTAACTATTCTTGCCCGCAATAACAACCTCGACCATCCGCGTCTTGGCTTGGCAGTCCCTAAGAAACAGATCAAAACCGCCGTTGGCCGTAACAAATTCAAACGTATCGTACGTGAGAGTTTCCGCCTCCAGCAACATGATCTGCCAGCTAAGGATTTTGTCGTTATCGCCAAGAAGAGTGCCAGTGAGTTGAGCAACGAAGAACTTTTCAAGCTTCTAGAGAAATTATGGCATCGCCTGTCTCGCCCTTCGCGTGGCTAGTCATCAGACTAGTCCGCTTTTACCAGCTAGCAATAAGTCCGCTTATTGGCCCCCGCTGTCGCTTTACCCCTACATGTTCCCAATACGCTATCGAGGCGATAAAAACGCATGGAGCGATAAAAGGTGGTTGGTTCGCGGCGAAACGTCTATTAAGATGTCATCCTTTAACCGACGGTGGTTATGACCCCGTTCCGCCAACCAAGCATAACGACAGAGATAATTAACGATGGATTCCCAACGCAATATTCTGTTAATTGCCCTACTGTTTGTCTCTTTCCTACTGTTCCAACAGTGGAATACTGACAGCAACCCGCAAACGCAGGGTGTAGCGCAACAAATCAACAACAGTGGTGATGTGCCTTCGCATTCCGCTGACGGCCAGACTATCACTGACCAAAGCACGTCAAACAACCTTATCACCATTAACACTGATGTACTGGCGCTTACTGTCGATACGCTTGGTGGTGACATCATCGAAGCCAAACTGCTGGCCTACGACAACGAACTGGAATCGGAAGACCCATTCGTTCTCCTTAAAAACGACCAGGGCCACAGCTACACGGCTCAATCAGGCTTGATCGGTGCACAAGGTATCGATACAGCTGCCGGTCGCGCTCAACTACAAGCAACCGCTGACAGCTTCGCCCTAACCGATGGCCAAGACGAGCTGCGCGTACCGCTTACTTACGAGCAAGACGGTATCAGCTACACCAAAACCTTCATCGTTAAACGCAACAGCTACGCGGTTGATGTTGAATACAGCATCGATAACCAATCAGCTCAGCCTGCCAGCGTGCAAATGTATGCTCAGCTGAAGCAGAACCTGATGGATGATGGTGGCAGCCTGACCATGCCAACTTATCGCGGTGGTGCATACTCGGCTGACAACGTGAAATACAAGAAGTACAGCTTCGATGATATGCAGGACAAAAATTTGAACCTGGATATGAATCAAGGCTGGGCTGCCATGATGCAGCACTACTTCGTGACAGCATGGATCCCGCGCACAGAAGAAGCCACCAACCTATACACCCGTACCGGTAATGGCCAGGGCTACATTGGTGTTCGCATGCCAACGGCTAACATTGCACCTGGCAGTGAGCAGTCACTAACAGCTACGCTATGGGTAGGTCCTAAGCTACAAGACCAAATGGCAGCAACGGCCTCGAACCTGAACCTGACAGTTGATTACGGTTGGCTATGGTTTATTGCAAGCCCGCTGCACAGCCTACTGTCGTTTATCCAAGGCATCGTGGTGAACTGGGGTCTGGCAATCATCATCTTGACTTTCATTGTTCGTGGTGCGATGTACCCGCTGACTAAAGCGCAGTACACCTCAATGGCGAAAATGCGTATGCTGCAGCCAAAACTGCAAGCAATGCGTGAGCGTCTGGGCGACGACCGCCAGCGCATGAGCCAGGAAATGATGGAGCTGTACAAGAAAGAGAAAGTGAACCCGCTGGGTGGCTGTCTACCAATCTTGCTACAAATGCCTATCTTCATCGCGCTTTACTGGTCACTGATGGAATCAGTTGAGCTACGTCATACGCCATTCTTCGGCTGGATCCACGACCTGTCAGCACAGGACCCGTACTACATCCTACCGATCTTGATGGGTGCGACGATGTTCATGATCCAGAAGATGAGCCCGACGACGGTTACTGACCCAATGCAGCAGAAGATCATGACCTTCATGCCAGTGATGTTCACCTTCTTCTTCCTGTTCTTCCCGTCAGGTCTAGTCCTTTACTGGCTAGTATCTAACGTCGTAACACTTATCCAGCAGACATTAATTTATCGTTCACTGGAAAAGAAAGGCCTGCATAGCAAATAATGCAGTCCTGAGTTAAGAAAAAGGCGGCCTGCAGGCCGCCTTTTTTATTATCCCAATCCCAAGCGCTTGCCATTGCTGGGCAATCGCCACTACTCTGTTTACAATTGCAACGTATTTATCAAGCTAAGCCAAAATTATGACTGAACATACAGATACCATTGTTGCCCAAGCCACCCCTCCGGGACGTGGCGGCGTCGGGATCATCCGCGTCTCGGGCCCGAAAGCCAAAGAGGTCACCCTTGCCGTTGCCGGCCGTGAGCTCAAACCGCGCTATGCCGAATACCTATCGTTCAAAAATGAAGATGGCACAGCATTGGATCAGGGTATAGCTTTGTTCTTCAAAGGCCCGAACTCCTTTACCGGTGAAGATGTCCTTGAGCTTCAGGGCCATGGCGGTCCGGTACTGATGGATATGATGATCCGCCGTATCTTGGAAATTGATGGCATCCGTGCCGCGCGCCCGGGGGAATTCTCCGAGCGTGCGTTCATGAATGACAAACTCGACCTGGCGCAAGCTGAGGCGATTGCCGATCTGATTGATGCAAGTTCAGAGGAAGCGGCAAAAAGTGCCTTTAAATCGCTTCAGGGTGCCTTCTCGACCCGCATTAATGAATTAGTTGAGGCCCTTATCCACCTGCGCATCTACGTCGAAGCTGCGATTGACTTCCCAGAAGAAGAAATCGACTTCTTGTCCGACGGCAAGGTCTCCGGCGATCTCAATGGCATTATCAGCCGTTTAGAGGCTGTGCGCCGTGAAGCCAACCAGGGCGCTATTATGCGTGAAGGGATGAAGGTTGTGATTGCAGGCCGTCCAAACGCCGGCAAATCAAGCCTACTCAACGCCCTTTCCGGCAAGGACAGCGCGATTGTCACCGATATTGCCGGTACGACCCGCGACGTACTGCGCGAACATATTCACATTGATGGCATGCCACTACATATCATCGACACCGCAGGCCTACGCGAGGCCTCTGACGAAGTGGAGCGCATCGGTATCGAACGGGCCTGGGAAGAAATCCAGCAGGCCGACCGTGTGTTGTTCATGGTCGATAGCACCACCACTGATGCCACTGATCCGGCGGAGATATGGCCGGAGTTCGTCGAACGTTTACCGCAAGGATTGGGCATTACCGTGATCCGTAACAAGGCAGAGCTGACCGGGGAAAGCACCGGGATCTGCCACGTTAACAATCCTACCCTTATCCGCCTGTCAGCCCGAACCGGTGAAGGGGTTGATCCGCTGCGTGAACACCTCAAGGAGTGCATGGGCTTTGCCGGCACCACCGAAGGTGGCTTTATGGCCCGCCGTCGCCACCTTGACGCCCTGGAACGCGCAGCCAACAACCTGGAAACAGGCAAAGAGCAGTTGGAAGGTTTCATGGCAGGAGAAATCCTTGCCGAGGAGCTGCGCCTTGCCCAGCAGCACCTGAGTGAAATTACCGGTGAATTCACTTCCGATGATTTACTCGGCCGGATCTTCACCTCGTTCTGTATCGGCAAATAGCCGATCCCCACTCGCGATCATTTCCACAGCCTGTTTCGGATCCTCGTGACAGGCTGTGTATAAACTGCCGATAAAAGATCCCTTCCCAATAAGATCAAGCTTCCTTCCTGCGTCCAAGCCAGTACAATGCTGTGCATAAACCCTTTGTAAATATCTACACGGATTTAAGGACATGAGCCACATTACCCTGATCACCGGCAGCACCCTTGGCGGCGCCGAATACGTTGCCGACCACTTGAGCGACCTACTGGAACAAGCCGGCCATAGTACCGATATAACCAACCAGCCCGATCTCGGACAGCTGTCTACCGGTAATATCTGGCTGGTGGTCTGCTCTACCCATGGCGCAGGTGAATATCCCGACAATTTCCAGCCCTTCGCCGAACAACTGCTCAGCCAGCAACCGGATCTCGCCGCTTTACACTATGCAGTTATCGGTTTGGGTGATTCCAGCTACGATACCTTCTGTGCAGCAGCCAGAAAAATTGATCAACAGCTGACAAACCTGGGAGCGATCCGCCTTGGGGAAAGGCTCGAAATTGATGTCTCACAGGATCCAGTACCGGAGGATCCTGCAGAACTATGGCTAGAAAACTGGAAAAACAACCTAGATTGAATGAAAAATAGACAGTTTTTTACCCAGTTTTTGCCGATCTTTAAACTTTTTTCTGTGGATAACTATAGATCTAAACGGTGATCAACCCATAGTTATCCATTTAATAACTTCTCTTCAGATATTCAGCTGTTGATAAGTGGCATTTTTGATCCCAGCTAATCCTTGCGTTGATCCATGCCACTCCACAGCAAATGATCCGACATAACAGCATGATCATTAGGATCATTTATCACTTATCCACACGATCGGCGGATCTATATAATAGATCTAACAGAAGATCTATTTAAAAGATCTTATCTATATTCAAAAGCGGTATCCTCCTAGGATCAAATGATCGTCAGGAAAAGTTCTCTCCACGACTGAAACAGGATAGAATATTGCTCCTTCGCTCAAAGATAACTCACTGCCAATTTTGAATATCCGAGGTAGTTTCATGTTTTACCAGGAAAATTTTGATGTCATCGTCGTAGGTGGCGGCCATGCAGGGACTGAAGCTGCACTGGCGGCAGCCCGTATGGGACAAAAAACCCTACTGCTGACACACAACATCGATACGCTGGGACAGATGTCATGTAACCCAGCAATCGGCGGGATCGGGAAAGGACACCTGGTTAAAGAAGTTGACGCCCTTGGTGGTTTAATGGCCCGGGCGATCGACAAAGGCGGGATCCAATTCCGCACTTTGAACTCGTCAAAAGGCCCTGCGGTGAGGGCAACACGCGCTCAGGCAGACCGCGCCTTGTACAAGGCTGCTGTGCGTGAAGTGCTGGAAAACCAGCCGAATCTAAAGCTATTCCAACAGGCGGTTGATGATCTGATCATCGAAAATGATCGAGTCGTCGGCGCCGTGACTGAAATGGGACTAAAGTTCCGTGCCAAAGCGGTCGTTTTGACCGTAGGGACATTCCTCGGTGGTAAGATCCACATCGGTCTGGAGAACTACAACGGTGGTCGCGCTGGGGATCCACCGTCGATCACTTTGGCATCACGTTTGCGTGAAATGCCATTCCGTGTTGATCGTCTCAAAACCGGTACACCTCCGCGTATTGATGCACGTAGTGTCGACTTTAGCCAGCTGCAGGCCCAGCATGGTGACAACCCAACACCACTGTTCTCATTTATGGGAAAAGCCTCGGATCATCCACGCCAGATCCCATGCTTTATTACCCACACTAACGAGAAAACCCACGATGTGATCCGTAATAACTTGGATCGCAGTCCGATGTATTCCGGAGTGATCGAGGGGATCGGCCCGCGTTACTGCCCGTCGATCGAAGACAAGGTGATGCGTTTTGCCGACAAGGACAGCCACCAGATCTTCATCGAGCCTGAAGGTCTGACAACCCATGAGCTATACCCTAACGGTATTTCCACCAGCTTGCCGTTTGATGTCCAGATGCAGATTGTCCGTTCGATGAAAGGCTTCGAGAATGCCGATATCGTCCGTCCGGGTTATGCCATCGAGTATGATTTCTTCGATCCACGTGATTTGAAGCAGACGTTCGAAACTAAGTTTATCAATGGCTTGTTCTTTGCCGGCCAGATCAACGGCACCACCGGTTATGAAGAGGCTGCAGCCCAAGGCTTGTTGGCCGGGATGAATGCCGCTCTGCTGGCTCAGGACCGTGAAGGCTGGAGCCCGCGTCGCGATCAGGCTTACATGGGCGTACTGATTGACGATTTGTCGACTATGGGTACCAAAGAGCCGTACCGAATGTTCACTTCCCGTGCTGAATACCGCTTGCTGTTGCGTGAAGACAATGCCGATTTGCGTTTGACCGAAATTGGCCGCGAGTTTGGTTTAGTTGATGACGAGCGCTGGGCGCGTTTCAACCAGAAGCTGGAAAATATCGAACAGGAGCGCCAGCGGCTGAAAAATATTTGGGTGAACCCGACTTCGGAGAACGTTGAGTCGGTCAATCAGATCCTCAAGACACCTATTGCCCGTGAGGCAAGTGGTGAAGATTTGCTTCGTCGCCCTGAAGTGACTTACAACCAGCTTACCGACATCGAGTTGTTCGGTCCGGCCCACGAAGATAGCCAGGCCAGCGAACAGGTCGAAACCCAGGTTAAGTACCAAGGGTATATCGACCGCCAGAAAGACGAAGTGGAAAAATCCCTGCGCCATGAGAAGACCAAGCTGCCGCTGGATCTTGATTACAGTGTGGTCAAAGGCTTGTCTAACGAAGTGATTGCCAAGCTAAATGATGCCAAACCGGAAACTATCGGTATGGCATCACGTATTTCAGGCATCACCCCGGCAGCTATTTCCCTGTTGTTGGTGTATCTCAAGAAGCAAGGCCTGCTGAAAAAAGGCGAATAGGAGTAATTTGTGAAACAACGTCTGTTGCAACTGGTAGCGCAAACTGATCTCACAGTCACAGATCAGCAAATTGACCAGCTTGTCGGCTATGTAGCCATGCTGGATAAATGGAATAAGGCGTATAATCTGACATCGGTACGAGATCCGTATGAGATGTTGGTGAAACATATTATGGATAGTATTGTGGTAAGCCCTCACCTTAACGGTGAACGGTTTATCGACGTCGGTACCGGTCCGGGCCTGCCAGGGATCCCTCTGGCGATCATGAACCCGGACAAACAGTTCACGTTATTGGACAGCCTGGGTAAGCGGATCCGTTTTATCCGCCAGGTGATCCATGAACTGAAGATCAGCAATGTCACCCCGGTCCAGAGCCGAGTTGAGGAATTCCAGCCTGAAATCGGTTTTGATGCCGTACTCAGCCGTGCCTTTGCCTCAATGAATGATATGGTATCTTGGTGCCACCACCTCCCTGCCAGCAACGGGTGTTTCCTGGCGCTAAAAGGGCAATTCAATCAGCAGGAAGTGACAGAACTGCCTGAATGGTGTTCTGTGACGGAAGTCAAATCTTTGCACGTTCCTGAGCTGGAAGGCGAGCGCCATCTAGTAATCTTGACGGCAAAGGATTAAAGGATGAGGTTTTTTTGTGGGAAGAGTCATAGCGGTAGCCAACCAGAAGGGAGGCGTGGGTAAAACCACAACATGTGTCAACTTGGCAGCGTCATTGGCGGCCACGCAACGTAAGGTCTTGGTCATTGACTTGGATCCCCAAGGTAACGCCACCATGGCCAGCGGCGTGGATAAATACCAAGTCGATGCAACGGCTTATGAGCTTCTTGTCGAAGAAACCCCGTTCGACGATGTCGTGATCACCGACACCACTGGCGGCTATCACCTGATAGCCGCTAACGGTGATGTCACGGCGGCAGAAATCAAGCTGATGGAAGTCTTTGCTCGCGAAGTTAGGCTGCGTACAGCCCTTGAGAGTGTTCGTGGTAACTATGATTTCATCTTTATTGATTGTCCTCCAGCCTTAAACCTTCTTACAATCAATGCAATGACAGCATCAGACTCTGTTCTGGTTCCGATGCAGTGCGAATATTTCGCGCTCGAGGGGCTGACGGCATTGATGGATACCATCAGTAAACTTACCGCTGTCGTCAACAGCGAATTGAAAATTGAGGGATTGCTGCGGACCATGTATGACCCGCGCAACCGGCTGGCGAACGAAGTGTCCCAGCAGCTCAAGAAGCATTTTGGCGACAAGGTCTATCGTACCGTTATCCCGCGCAATGTCCGTCTTGCCGAAGCACCGAGCCATGGTCGACCGGCTATGTACTACGACAAGTATTCGAGTGGTGCCAAAGCCTACTTGGCCTTGGCCGGTGAAATTATCCGCCGTGACGAGCTGGCAGCCAATGCCAGCGCGGTCGATGCATAAAGGTTAACCATGAACATGAATAAACGAGGCCTAGGAAAAGGTCTTGATGCCCTATTGGCCACTAGCTCTGTTGCGGCCACTAAGCTGCAGCAGGCTGATAAAGCACAAACACTGTCGGCTGACGGTAGCCTCAAAGAGTTGGCTATCAGCCAGCTGGTACCGGGCCGCTACCAGCCACGCAAAGATATGTCGGACGAGGCGCTGGCAGAACTGGCAGAGTCGATCCGAGCTCAAGGAGTGATCCAACCGATTGTGGTGAGAGAAACGGCTCCGCAACAGTACGAGATCATTGCCGGAGAGCGGCGTTGGCGTGCTTCACGTCAAGCGGGCCTTCAGAAAGTACCTTGTATCATCAAGGATGTTAACGACAGGGCCACCGTGGCCATTGCCTTGATAGAGAATATCCAGCGTGAAGATCTCAACGCGATAGAAGAAGCGCAGGCACTGGAGCTGTTGCAGAGTGAGTTTTCACTTACTCACCAACAGGTCGCCGAAGCGGTGGGCAAGTCCCGTGCAGCGGTATCAAACCTGCTGCGCTTAAACCAGCTTGAAGCACCGGTTAAACGCATGGTGGAGCAAAAACAGCTGGAAATGGGTCATGCCCGTGCTTTGTTGGCTCTGTCCAATGAACGGCAGCTGGAAGCGGCACAAATAGTTGTAGCTAAGATGTTAACGGTGCGTGATGCAGAACGCTTGGTGAAGAAAATGCTGACGCCGGAGCCTGAGCCCAAAGTAGCTGCTGCCAATCCGAAAATCGAAGCGGTTGAAAACCAGCTTAGTGAGCAGTTTGGCACTCAGGTGGCGATTAATCAGCAGAAAAGTGGCAAAGGAAAGATCGTTATAAGCTTCGATCAAGCTGACAAATTGCAGCAAATTGTTGCAATGTTAGGCCATGAAATGTGATACTGAACGTGCATATTTTGTTGCAAAGATTGCGATGTTGTGATCAGGTTATTGTGTTGTAAAATATAGCTGTTTTTTTTGCTGCAATTAGATTGCATTCAATCTAGTGAAACGTATAATTTTTGCTGTTTTCCCCGCATATCGTATGTGCAAGTGGAACGGACTCGAGGAACGAATACATGGTATCGGCGCTAGTTCGACCGGGACGCCAGTTGGCGAAACGGTTATTGTTACTACAATCTGGCGTCGTTTTGATAACGGCAATCATGGCAGTGTTTGCTGTCAATGTTGACTGGGGAATCTCTGCATTAATCGGCGGCGGCATCTTTGTGATCGCTAATGCTGTCTTTGCGACCTGTGCGTTTTTGTTCAGCGGTGCCCGCAAGGCCCGCCTGGTCATGGCGTCATTCTTTGGTGGTGAAGTGCTGAAAATCCTCATTACAGTCATCTTGTTTGCCTTTGTTTACCTGTATGTCGAGGTGGAACTTGTTCCCCTCAAACTGACCTATTTGCTGGCTCTTGGAATTAATATCTTTGGGCCGGTTTTATTCATTAACAACAACAAATAGGATGAGTTATGGCTGCGCCAGGTGAAGCGCTAACGCCGTCAGGTTACATCACTCACCACCTGACAAATTTGTCGATTGGTGATGGTGGTTTCTGGACGGTACATATAGATAGCCTGTTTTTCTCAGCCCTGACCGGTCTACTCTTTCTTTGGGTATTCCGTAAGGCTGCGAAAACAGCGACATCAGGAGTTCCAGGGAAACTACAGTGTTTTGTGGAAATGGTAGTAGAGTTCGTTGACGATAACGTCAAGGAAACCTTCCATGGCCGCAACCCGCTGATAGCTCCTTTGGCTCTTACCATTTTCTGCTGGATTCTACTGATGAACATCATGGACTTGGTGCCAATTGATTTTCTTCCGTATCCTGCTGAACATTGGTTGGGTATTCCTTACCTTAAGGTGGTACCGAGTGCTGATGTCAACATCACCATGTCAATGGCGCTGGGTGTTTTTGCCTTGATGATCTACTACAGCATCAAAGTAAAAGGTCTCGGTGGCTTTGCGAAAGAACTGGCTCTTCACCCGTTCAATCACCCAATCATGATCCCGTTTAACCTGCTTCTTGAAATTGTTTCGCTACTGGCGAAGCCGCTTTCATTGGGTATGCGTCTGTTCGGTAACATGTTTGCTGGTGAGGTGGTGTTTATCCTAATCGCGGCATTGATGCCGTGGTGGGCACAATGGCTGGGCTCGGTACCGTGGGCAATTTTCCACGTTCTAGTCATTACAATTCAAGCATTCGTGTTTATGATGTTGACTATTGTGTACCTGTCTCAGGCGCATGAAGACAATCATTAACGATTATTTGTAAATTATTCAATTTTTACTGGCACTTTAGCCGACAACTATAAACTGGAGATAGTGATGGAAACTTTACTAAGCTTTTCTGCAATTGCCGTGGGCATCATTGTAGGTCTTGCTGCACTGGGTACAGCGATTGGTTTCGCCCTTCTTGGTGGTAAATTCCTTGAAGGTGCAGCACGTCAGCCTGAAATGGCTCCAATGCTACAAGTTAAGATGTTCATCATTGCTGGTCTGCTTGATGCGGTTCCAATGATCGGTATCGTAATCGCTCTACTATTCACATTCGCAAACCCATTCGTTGGTCAGCTAGCTGGTTAATAACACAAAACGAACGGACCCATAGCAACCCTTTTTAAGGAGATGCGTTGTGAATATGAATGCAACTTTGCTGGGTCAGGCTATCGCCTTCTTTATGTTTGTGGTGTTCTGCATGAAATATGTATGGCCACCAATCATGGAAGCGATTGAAGAGCGTCAGAAAAAAATTGCTGACGGTTTGGCAGCCGCTGATCGCGCTGCCAAAGACCTGAACCTAGCGCAGTCAAATGCTTCTGACCAACTGAAAGAAGCAAAACGCACTGCAACTGAAATTGTAGAGCAAGCTAACAAGCGCAAAGCTCAGATCGTCGACGAAGCGAAGGCTGAAGCCCTCGTTGAGCGTGAAAAAATTCTGTCTCAAGGTCTTGCTGAGATCGAAGCAGAACGTAACCGCGCGCGCGATGAACTAAGAAAACAAGTTGCAACTCTGGCTGTGATTGGTGCTGAGAAAATCATTGAGCGTTCTATCGATAAAGATGCGCACGCTGATCTTCTTAACAAAGTCACTGCAGAACTGTAATTAAAGGGGCAAGCACATGTCGGATATGACTACTATCGCACGCCCCTACGCTAAAGCAGCCTTTGACCTTGCGGTTGAGAAAGGTGAGCTGGCCCAATGGGCGGAAATGCTTTCCTTTGCTGCCGAAGTCACCCGTAACGAAACCATCCAGGATATTTTGGATAGTGGTTACGCGGCGGACAAGCTGATGGAAATTTTCCTGTCGGTATGCGGCGAGCAACTCAACGAAACCGGCCAGAACCTGATTAAGGTGATGGCCGAGAACGGACGCCTGAAAGTACTTCCTGCGGTATGCAGCGAGTTCCTGCTCCTGAAAAGTGAGCTGGAAAAAACTATCGATGCCACTGTGACCTCTGCGGTTGCTCTGGATGATAGTCAACTTGCTGCTATCAGTGAGAAGCTGGAACAGCGTTTGAGCCGTAAGGTTAAGCTGAATTGCAGTGTAGACGAGACCCTGATTGCTGGGGTCGTGATTAGAGCTGGAGACTTAGTAATCGATAACTCAGTACGCGGCAAGTTAGACCGCCTGAGCGATACTTTGCAGTCTTGATTTGGGGAATTGGAGCATGCAACTTAATTCCACGGAAATTAGCGAACTGATCAAGCAACGTATTGAAAACTTCAACGTTGTAAGTGAAGCGCGTAACGAAGGTACTATCGTGTCGGTAAGCGACGGTATCATTCGTATCCATGGCCTTGCTGATGTAATGCAAGGTGAAATGATTGAATTACCTGGTGGCCGTTATGCACTAGCACTTAACCTTGAGCGTGACTCGGTGGGTGCGGTTGTAATGGGCCCATATGTCGACCTTCAGGAAGGCATGAAAGTAACGGGTACTGGTCGTATTCTTGAAGTACCAGTCGGCCCTGCACTTCTAGGCCGCGTAGTGAATACACTGGGTGAGCCTATTGATGGAAAAGGTCCAATCGAAGCAGATGTTTACTCTCCTGTTGAAGTGATTGCACCTGGGGTTATCGACCGTAAATCTGTTGACCAGCCAGTTCAGACGGGTTACAAGGCAGTTGACTCGATGATCCCAATCGGCCGTGGCCAGCGTGAGCTGATCATCGGTGACCGTCAGACGGGTAAAACCGCCATGGCAATCGATGCCATCATCAACCAGAAGAACTCTGGTATTTATTCTGTTTATGTCGCAATCGGCCAGAAAGCTTCTACTATCGCAAACGTGGTACGTAAGCTGGAAGAGCACGGTGCACTGGAAAACACCATCATTGTTGTAGCGTCAGCTTCTGAATCAGCAGCACTGCAATACCTAGCGCCTTATGCTGGTTGTGCGATGGGTGAATACTTCCGTGACCGTGGTGAAGATGCACTGATCGTATACGATGACCTGTCTAAGCAGGCTGTTGCTTACCGTCAAATTTCACTATTGCTGAAGCGTCCACCGGGCCGTGAAGCATTCCCTGGTGATGTTTTCTACTTACACTCTCGTCTTCTAGAGCGTGCGTCTCGCGTCAGCGAGCACTACGTAGAAAAATTCACAAACGGTGAAGTGAAAGGTAAAACCGGTTCACTGACTGCGCTTCCAATTATCGAAACGCAAGCCGGTGACGTATCGGCATTCGTACCGACCAACGTTATCTCAATCACCGATGGTCAGATCTTCCTGCAAACAGAGCTGTTCAATGCTGGTATTCGTCCAGCGGTTGATCCAGGTATCTCTGTATCGCGTGTAGGTGGTTCTGCTCAAACTAAAATCATCAAGAAACTGTCTGGTGGTATTCGTACCGCACTGGCACAGTACCGTGAACTTGCTGCATTTGCACAGTTCTCGTCTGACCTTGATGAAGCAACTAAGAAACAGCTTGATCACGGCCAGAAAGTTACTGAGCTGATGAAGCAGAAGCAGTACTCACCGATGTCTGTATTTGAACAGGCTGTGGTTATTTTTGCTGCGGAAAAAGGCTATTTGAATGATGTTGAGCTGACAAAGCTTGCTGATTTTGAAGCTGCGTTGCTTTCATATGCCAAAGGTCAATTCGCTGAGCTTGTGTCTCAGGTTGATGAAACGGGTGCGTGGAACGATGAAATCGAAGCTCAGTTTGTAAAACTGGTTGAAGGTTTCAAAGCGACCCAGACTTGGTAATTGGTTGGTGGTCGCTTGCGATCACCTACTAACGGAGAGTAACGATGGCCGGCGCAAAAGAGATTCGTAACAAGATCGGTAGTGTTAAAAACACTCAGAAGATCACTAAAGCGATGGAGATGGTTGCTGCTTCTAAGATGCGTAAAACGCAAGAAGCAATGGAATCATCACGTCCATACGCACAAACTATGCGCAAAGTGATCGGTCATATCGCCCTTGGTAGCCTCGAGTATAAGCACCCTTATCTTGAGGAGCGTGAAGCCAAGCGCGTGGGTTACATCATTGTTTCTACTGACCGTGGTCTGTGTGGCGGTTTGAACATTAACCTGTTCAAGCAAGTGATGGCAGATATTCAAGGTTGGAATGAAAAAGGCGCAGATATTGACCTTGCACTGGTTGGTGCAAAGGCAACTGGCTTTTTCAATAGCTACGGCGGTAACGTACTGGCTCAGGTATCCGGTTTGGGTGACAACCCATCGGTAGATGAGCTGATTGGTACTGTTGGTGTCATGCTGAAGAAATATGATGAAGGCCAACTGGATCGCCTTTACCTGGTGTACAACAAGTTTGTAAACACCATGGTCCAGGAACCAGTGATCGATCAATTGCTGCCTTTGCCTAAGTCAGAAGACGAAGAAATGCAGCGTAACCATTCTTGGGATTACATTTATGAGCCCGAGCCGAAAGCCCTGCTGGATACCCTATTGATTCGCTATGTCGAATCACAGGTATACCAGGGCGTTGTCGAGAACCTTGCCAGTGAGCAAGCGGCACGAATGGTTGCGATGAAAGCAGCAACAGATAATGCAGGAAATCTGATTGATGAATTGCAGCTTGTGTATAACAAAGCCCGTCAGGCGGCGATTACACAAGAGCTGTCAGAAATCGTTTCTGGTGCATCTGCTGTTTAAGGCAAAGAATTAATAAGTTTAGAGGATTAACGATGGCTACAGGTAAGATCGTACAGATCATCGGTGCGGTAGTCGACGTAGAGTTTCCACAGGACTCTGTACCACAGGTATACGACGCCCTACACGTTGATGCGAAAGAAAACGGTACGCTAGTACTGGAAGTTCAGCAACAGCTTGGTGGTGGTGTTGTTCGTGGTATCGCTATGGGTACTTCTGATGGCTTACGTCGTGGTTTGTCTGTTGAAAATACAGGCCGCCCAATTGAGGTTCCAGTTGGTACTGCAACACTAGGACGTATCATGAACGTTCTGGGTCAGCCAATTGATGAGTGTGGTGAGATCGGTGAGAAAGAGCGCTACTCTATCCACCGTGAAGCACCTAGCTACGAAGAGCAATCAAACGAAACCGCACTTCTAGAAACCGGCGTTAAAGTAATCGACTTGATTTGTCCGTTCGCTAAGGGTGGTAAAATCGGTCTATTCGGTGGTGCTGGTGTTGGTAAGACCGTTAACATGATGGAACTTATCAACAACATCGCCCTACAGCACTCTGGCCTATCTGTATTTGCCGGTGTTGGTGAGCGTACGCGTGAAGGTAACGATTTCTACTTTGAGATGCAGGAAGCGGGCGTTGTTAACGTTGAGAAGCCTGAAGAATCAAAAGTAGCGATGGTTTACGGTCAGATGAACGAGCCACCAGGTAACCGTCTTCGTGTTGCTTTGACTGGCCTAACAATGGCAGAACGCTTCCGTGATGAAGGCCGTGATGTACTATTGTTTATCGATAACATCTACCGCTATACCCTTGCGGGTACAGAGGTATCGGCGCTATTGGGCCGTATGCCATCTGCGGTAGGCTACCAGCCAACGCTTGCAGAAGAGATGGGTGTTCTTCAGGAACGTATCACATCGACTAAGTCAGGCTCTATCACATCTGTTCAGGCCGTTTACGTACCTGCGGATGACTTGACGGATCCATCGCCAGCAACGACGTTTGCTCACTTGGATGCGACGGTTGTACTTTCTCGTCAAATCGCATCGCTTGGCCTATACCCAGCGATCGATCCACTAGACTCAACATCTCGTATGCTTGATCCTCTAGTGGTTGGCCAAGAGCACTACGACATTGCTCGTGGCGTTCAGAGCTTGCTACAGCGTTACAAAGAGCTGAAAGACATCATTGCAATCCTTGGTATGGACGAGCTATCTGAAGAAGATAAGCAAGCTGTATCTCGTGCACGTAAGATTGAACGTTTCCTAACTCAGCCTTACCACGTTGCAGAAGTCTTTACTGGCGACCCTGGTATCTACGTATCTCTGAAAGAGACACTGCGTAGTTTCAAAGGCATTCTAGCGGGCGAATACGACGATATCCCAGAGCAGGCATTTATGTACTGTGGTGCGATTGAAGACGTGTTGGAAAACGCGAAGAAGCTTTAAGCTGACTAGGAGGCGACATGGCAGCGATAACCTTCCATCTGGACGTAGTCAGTGCAGAGAAACGTTTGTTCTCTGGCCGCGCTGAAGACATTCAGGTGACCGGTAGCGAAGGTGAACTGGGTATTCACGCAGGACACACTCCGCTGCTGACCGCTATAACGCCAGGTATGGTCCGTATTACCAAACAGCATGGTGACGAAGAGGTGATCTACCTCTCTGGTGGCATGTTGGAGGTTCAGCCGGGCACGGTGACCGTGCTGGCTGACACTGCTATCCGCGGTGAAGATCTGGACTCAGCGAAAGCGCAAGAAGCGAAACGTCAGGCTGAGGAACGTATCCATAATCAGCATGGCGATATCGACTTTGCCCAAGCGGCCAGTGACCTAGCTAAAGCGATTGCTCAGCTTCGAGTTATCGAGTTGACAAGAAAAGCGCGCTAAGTTGGCGCATGATGTAAAAAGGCGACCTTAGGGTCGCTTTTTTTATGCCCAGTCTCACACTGGCTGTTTTTTGCCATGCTCTGCTGCCGTGCCAAGTGTGAGTTATTACTCATAAAAAAAGATCTATTTTCCTGCCGCCATTGCCTTTGTCATTATACAATGCCCCAAAGAAACTAATTTAATATGCACCAAGAGGATTAATTCATGAGCTTCAGTGCTGTGATTCTCGCCGCGGGAAAAGGAACCCGCATGTACTCCAACCTGCCTAAAGTGCTGCACACACTGGCGGGCAAACCCATGGCCAAACACGTTATTGATACTTGTGCCGGACTTGGCGCCAACAGTATTCACCTGGTTTATGGCCACGGTGGCGATCAGATGCAGGCAGCCTTGAGTGCCGAGCCGGTTAACTGGGTGCTTCAGGCCGAGCAGCTGGGTACGGGGCACGCGGTTAACCAGGCTTGCCCTGGCTTGGCGGACGACGAGAAGGTGCTTATTCTTTATGGCGACGTACCGCTGATCAGCAGTGAAACGCTGGAAAATCTGCTTGATGCCCAGCCTGAAGGCGGCATCGCCTTGTTGACCGTGGTGCTTGATAACCCGACCGGCTATGGCCGTATCGTGCGTCGCAATGGCCCTGTGGTGGCGATTGTCGAACAGAAAGATGCGTCGGAAGAGCAAAAGCTGATCAAGGAAATCAATACTGGAGTAATGGTTGCCAATGGTGGCGATCTCAAGCGCTGGCTGTCATCATTGAAGAACGATAATGCCCAGGGTGAATACTACCTGACCGATATCATCGAAATTGCCCACAACGAAGGTCGTGCAGTAGAAGCGGTTCACCCGGTGCGTACTATTGAAGTTGAAGGCGTCAACAACCGCGTACAGCTGGCTCGGCTGGAACGTGCCTTCCAAGGCATGCAGGCTGAGCGTTTGTTGGAGCAAGGCGTGATGCTGCGCGATCCGGCCCGTTTTGATCTGCGTGGTGAACTGCAGTGCGGCACTGATATCGAAATCGATGTGAATGTCATTATCGAAGGCAGCGTATCACTGGGTAATAATGTGATGATTGGTGCCGGTTCAATCCTGAAAGATTGTGAGATTGATGATAATACGATTATCCGTCCTTACAGCGTGATTGAAGGCGCGACGGTCGGTGAAGATTGTACTGTTGGCCCGTTTACCCGCTTACGTCCGGGGGCTGAGCTGATGGGGGATTCGCACGTTGGTAACTTCGTTGAGATGAAGAAGTCTCGTTTGGGCAAGGGCTCGAAGGCAAACCACCTCACTTACCTTGGTGATGCAGAGATTGGCGACCGTGTGAACATTGGTGCCGGTACCATCACCTGTAACTATGACGGTGCTAACAAGTTCAAGACCGAGATAGCCGATGATGTGTTTGTTGGCTCTGATACCCAGCTGATTGCTCCCGTGAAAGTGGGTAAAGGGGCTACGATTGGTGCCGGTGCGACGATCAACCGCAATGTGGGTGAAGGCGAGCTGGTGATCACCCGAGCGCCTGCCCGTACCGTCAAAGGCTGGAAGCGCCCAGAGAAGAAGTAATTACCCTCCGTAATCCTTCTTGAATGAGCAAAGGCAAGGCGTAGTCCTTGCCTTTTTTATGCCTGCGGCAAATATTTACTGTCTCTTCCCCCTCTTCTTTCGAATAAAAAATTAATTGCACATGGTTGATCAAAAAAGTTTTGATCTGCTAATATTGCTTTCAAATCGAAACTTATGGTTATCAGTTCGTAAATTCATGTCCAAGCGAAATACCCAACAGCGCCGTCATGCCATTCTTTCCATGGTCAATGAACAGGGCGAAATCAGTGTTGACACACTGGCTAAGCACTTCGCTACATCCGAAGTTACTGTCCGCAAAGACCTAGCAGCGCTAGAAAAAAATGGCTTGTTGTTGCGCCGTTATGGTGGTGCGGTTTCCATACCAACAGAAATGGTCAATGAGCCGGAAGAGCAAGTTTCGGTTCGTAAGTTGGCTATTGCTAAGGCGGCTGCCGCACGGATCCGTGACCATAACCGGATCATTATCGACAGCGGTAGTACCACAGCCAGCTTGATCAGCCTGCTTAATGACAAGCATGGTCTGATTGTGATGACCAACTCGCTTAATGTCGCCAACGCCCTTAATGCATTGGAAAACGAGCCGACCCTGTTGATGACAGGGGGCACATGGGATCCGCATTCCGAGGCATTCCAAGGCCAAGTGGCTGAATCAGTTCTGCGCTCGTATGACTTTGATCAGCTCTTTATTGGGGCCGATGGCATAGATATTGCGCGGGGTACAACGACGTTTAATGAATTGGTGGGCTTGAGCCGGGTAATGGCCGAGGTATCGCGCGAAGTCGTCGTGATGGTTGAGTCGAGCAAGATCGGCCGCAAGATCCCCAACCTTGAGTTGCCGTGGAGCAACATCAGTACATTGATCACCGATGACGGCTTGGACATGGAAGCCAAACAACAGATTGAACAGCATGGCGTGCAGGTTATTTGCGCGGCGGCGGAATAAATTTAGGAGCAAGAAACTATGTGTGGAATTGTTGGTGCAGTAGCACAGCGTGATGTGGCGGAAATTCTGGTTGAAGGGCTACGTCGCCTTGAGTACCGCGGCTATGATTCAGCCGGTGTTGCGGTTGTTGATGGTGAGTCGAACCTGACTCGAGTCCGTCGCTTGGGTAAAGTGCAAGAACTCGCAGATGCCGTTAACTCCCAAGATGTACTGGGCGGTACTGGTATCGCACATACTCGTTGGGCTACTCACGGTGAACCGTCTGAAGCGAATGCCCACCCACACATGTCCGGTGATATCGCGGTTGTACATAACGGAATTATCGAAAACCACGAAGAGCTTCGCGCTACCCTACAAGCGCGTGGCTACGTATTTACTTCACAAACAGATACTGAAGTTATTGCTCACCTTGTTGAATGGGAACTTCGTACTTCAGAGTCTCTCGTTGAAGCGCTACAGAAAACCGCGAAGCAACTTGAGGGCGCATACGGAACCGTTGCTGTTGATCGTAAAGATCCAAGTCGCATTGTGGTGGCCCGCTCTGGTAGCCCTATCGTAATTGGTTTTGGTGTTGGTGAGAACTTCCTTGCTTCTGACCAACTCGCGCTACTTAGTGTCACGCGTCGCTTCATGTACTTGGAAGAAGGTGATGTTGCTGAGATCACCCGTCGTGACGTCACTGTTTTTGACGCCACTGGTGAGCGTATCGAGCGTGAAATCGTTGAATCAAATGCTGAACACGATGCGGGTGATAAAGGTAAATACCGTCACTTCATGCAGAAAGAGATTTTCGAGCAACCGACGGCCTTGATCAACACCATGGAAGGTCGTATCTCAGAAACGGCTGTGATCACCAATGCGATTGGCGTTAAAGCAGAAGAGATCTTACGTAAAGTTGAGCACGTTCAAATCATCGCTTGTGGTACGTCTTACAACTCAGGTATGGCTGCTCGCTATTGGTTCGAATCGCTCGCTGGCGTTAGCTGTGACGTAGAAATCGCATCTGAGTTCCGCTACCGAGATTTTGTCGTTCGTCCAAATAGCCTACTTGTGACTCTCTCCCAGTCAGGTGAAACAGCCGATACGCTGGCCGCACTTCGCCTAGCGAAAGAGAAAGGTTACATGTCAGCAATGACTATCTGTAATGTTGCTGGCTCTTCTTTGGTTCGTGAGTCGGATTTTGCCTTCATGACCCGTGCAGGAACCGAAATCGGCGTTGCGTCAACCAAAGCCTTCACAACCCAACTTGCTGCAATGCTAATGATGGTAACGTCAATAGGGCGCTTGCAAGGTCGCATTAATGATGAGAAAGAAGCAGAAATCGTTAAGGCACTGCATGAACTGCCAGCGCATATCGAACAAGCACTGACGCTTGATAAAGAGATTGAAGCACTGGCACCCGATTTCGCGGACAAACACCACACCCTATTCTTAGGTCGTGGCGAGTTCTACCCTATTGCGATGGAAGCATCGCTGAAACTGAAAGAGATCTCTTACATCCACGCAGAAGCTTATGCGGCGGGTGAGCTTAAACATGGCCCGTTAGCACTGATTGACGCAGACATGCCGGTTGTTGTTGTTGCCCCAAGCAATGACTTACTCGAAAAGCTAAAATCGAACGTTGAAGAAGTACGTGCACGTGGTGGCCTACTTTACGTCTTTGCCGACCAAGACGCAGGGTTTGAAGCCGATGAAGGCATGAAGATTATCACTATGCCCCACATCAGTGAAATCACAGCACCTATCTATTACACGGTTCCAATGCAATTATTGTCTTACCATGTTGCATTAATCAAAGGTACCGATGTCGATCAGCCACGTAACCTAGCCAAGGCTGTAACAGTAGAATAAAAATCAGGCTGTTAGCTGTTAGATGACAGCTTCGTAGTTTGTCTCAAAAGTGAGAAAAGGCACCCAAGTGGGTGCCTTTTTTATTGGGTCAAGACGGGAGGGTCTACTATCTAGACAGGGCTGAAGGATTTCTTTGCGAATTACAAAACCCAGACAGCCTGGTTACTATTTGCAAACCAAATTACAACATTACAAATAGTGCTTGAGCTTAACTTGTTGTTATTAAATTGATTGTTAGAATTACTTCAAGTTGGCTTATGTTGTGCAATCCAGTAATGAAAGCTAGGCATTATTCATTGTGTGTATTGGAGGTGTGACATGACAGATCCGAAAGCTCAAATAGCAGCCCGTATTAAAGAAGCCAGGGAATGGAAAGGCTTGACCCAGGTTCATATGGCTCAGCAACTTAAGGTCGCACGGCAGACCTATCTGGATTTGGAAACGGGTAAAACCGAGCCCAAGGTGCGGATGCTGTCGGAAATTTCGGCGATAACTGAACGGCCATTGACTTGGTTTGTGTATGGTGATGAAGGCATTGAAATACTGGAAAGTGAGTACAAGGAAGAAATTGATCGTTTGCTGCAGTATTTTAGTCGATTACCCCACTCTGCGAGGAACGTTATTCTGCAGCAAAGCATTAATTTGGCCGGATTTATGGCGGAGTATACCCGAGCGTTAACCCAGCGAGATAAGTCGTGATGAAGCCAGATGAGTGTCGGAGTATGCTGACATATAGATTTGCAATGTGCCTTAATAGCTGGTCAACAAAGGGAGGGGCTCACAGTTTATAAATTTGCCTGATGTGTAAATCATTGTTCTTAATGAATAATTGTCATATGAATGACATTATACTCATTAAGGAAGTGAGATATTCCTCCCAGCTGCTCAGAGTATGCTCTGTAGATGGGGGGTATACATGGGGACGCTATGGAACAGGAAAAATCGTGGATTGCACAAAGAATCAAGGATGCGCGGGAGTGGAGGGGGATCTCTCAGGTTGCGATGGCCAAACATCTGGATGTTGCCAGACAAACTTATCTGGATCTCGAGTCGGGAAAAACAGAGCCAAGGATTTCCACCTTGGTGAGGATTGCTGAACTGACCGATCAACCGCTCGGGTGGTTTGTATTTGATATTCAGCGTCCGGAGATGCAGCATGAGCAACTAAAATCTGAACTGCTGCAACTGACTGCTTTGTATGAGCAACTTGCAGAACCATTGCGTAGTAAGTTGCTTATCGGCCACATTAATCAGCTCAAAGTCATGGTTGAATACTTAGGTGTGAATGGAGGTCGGGAAATCAAAGCAGCCCAGTAGGCTGCCTTGTGTGTGATAGTGGTTTGCTTCAGTTTTCGATTGTTACCAGCAAGCTTAGTAGTTACTGAGCGAGGAAAAACTGGTAAGCCGGATTGTCTGTTTCGTCTTTCCAACTGTAACCGAGCTCACGCAGGTGGCTGGTAAAGGACAATAAATCTTGCTCTTCCAGCTCAAATCCACACAGCACCCTGCCATAATCTGCACCATGGTTACGGTAGTTGAACAGGCTGATATTCCAGTGAGTGCCTAAGGTATTGAGGAACTTGAGCAGAGCACCGGGATACTCCGGAAACTCAAAACTGTACAGCCGCTCCTTCAATGGCTTGGAAGGCCGGCCGCCAATCATATAGCGGACATGGACTTTGGCCATTTCGTCATCGGATAAATCGACTACCGGGTATCCGCCCTTGCGCAAGTCAGCAATGATGTTATCGAGCTCTTCTTGCCCTTGGAGCAATCTTACCCCGACAAACACATTGGCCAAGCTGTCGTTGTTGTAACGGTAGTTGAATTCGGTGACGGCACGGCCGCCAAGGATATGGCAGAAATCAAGAAACGCTCCAGGCCGCTCAGGGATAGTAACGGCTAATAACCCTTCACGTTTTTCGCCCAGCTCACAACGCTCAGACACATAACGCAAGCCGTGGAAGTTGAGGTTTGCGCCCGATAGTACCGCGGCAAGCTGTTTGTCTTTGAGCTGGTGGCGATCAGCAAACTTCTTCAGTCCGGCCAGAGACAGGGCACCTGAAGGTTCAGCGATCGCCCGGGTATCTTCGAAAATATCTTTAACCGCCGAGCAGATTTCATCGCTGCTGACGGTGATGGAGTCATCGAGGTACTGCTGGCACAGACGAAAGGTCTCTTCTCCGATGCGTTTTACCGCAACACCATCGGCAAACATGCCGACTTGATCTAGGGTTACCGGCTCTCCGGCATCGAGTGCTGCACGTAGGCAGGCAGAATCTTCAGCTTCGACCCCGATCACTTTGATTTGTGGCATCAGCTGTTTGATAAGTACTGCGACACCTGCTGCAATTCCCCCGCCACCAACAGGAACAAAGATATAGTCGAGATGACCATTTTGTTGCACAAGCTCAACACCAATAGTGCCTTGACCGGCGATCACAGCGGGGTGATCGAAAGGCGGGATGAAGGTATAGCCGTGTTGCTTGGCTAAGGTTTCTGCATGGGCTTTGGCTTCGTCAAAGTTACCACCATGTAGAACCACTTTCCCACCAAAGCTACGCACAGCATCGACTTTGATATCCGGGGTGGTACGTGGCATGACAATCGTTGCCGATACTCCGAGGTGCTTGCCTGACATGGCAAGCCCCTGGGCATGATTACCTGCTGAAGCGGCAATCACCCCAGCCTGACGCTGGGTTTCGGTAAGTTGGGACATCATGTTATAGGCACCACGCAGCTTGAACGAGTGGACCGGTTGGCGGTCTTCTCGCTTAAGTTGTACGTGGTTGCCAATCCGTGCTGCCAGACGATCCATCGTTTGTAATGGGGTGACTTGTGCCACCTCATACACAGGTGCTCGGAGAATATCGCGAAGGTAATCGGCTCCGCTTAACAGCTCTACATCCTTGGCCAGGGTTACTTCGCTCATCATGTTTTATCCTTCTAGTTTCGATTTATCACGCACAGCCCCTTGGTCGGCACTGGTGGCGAGGTTGGCGTAGGCACGCAGGGCAAACGAGACTTCGCGCTGGCGGTCTAGTGGCTTCCAGCCTCGTCGCTCTGTTTGCGCACGGCGACTGGCTAGTGTTGCCTCATCAACCTGTAGGTCGATACTGCGGTTCGGGATATCAATGGCAATGGTATCGCCATTTTCAATCAAGCCTATGGTGCCGCCGCTGGCCGCTTCCGGTGATACGTGGCCGATCGACAAGCCGCTGGTACCGCCGGAGAAACGTCCGTCGGTGATCAGGGCACACTCTTTGCCCAGCCCCATTGATTTGAGGTAAGTGGTTGGGTAAAGCATTTCTTGCATGCCCGGGCCGCCTTTCGGTCCTTCGTAGCGAATAACGACGACATCGCCGGCTTTCACTTTGCCGGCTAAGATGCCCTCTACTGCCGTTTCCTGGCTTTCGAAGACAATTGCCGGACCGGTAAAGGTTAGGCAGCTCTCATCAACGCCAGCGGTTTTCACGATACAGCCGTCGAGTGCCATGTTGCCGGAAAGCACGGCCAGGCCACCGTCTTGGCTAAAGGCATGTTCTTTGTTGCGGATACAGCCATTTTCGCGGTCGTCATCCAGGCTGTCCCAGCGGCAGTCTTGCGAGAAAGCCTGGGTAGTACGGATCCCTGCAGGTCCAGC
The DNA here is from genome assembly GCF_052873815.1 of Photobacterium sp. DNB23_23_1. NCBI lineage: Bacteria > Pseudomonadati > Pseudomonadota > Gammaproteobacteria > Vibrionales > Vibrionaceae > Photobacterium > Photobacterium sp. DNB23_23_1. The sequence goes on from NZ_JBNNXT010000025.1 coordinate 50,642, forward strand.
ACGGAAGAAGGACTTCACTTCTTCTGACTGGGTCTGGACGATATCGTAGTGTTTGAAGCTTTCCGAGAATTGCTCACCCAGGATGTTGTAGCAATCATTGTGGAACAAATTGGCGCGATCGAGCTCGGCAAGAATGCTGTATACCCCACCCGCACGGTGGACATCTTCCATGTGGTATTTCTGGGTTGATGGTGCCACTTTACATAAGTGTGGTACGCGGCGTGACATGCGGTCGATGTCTTCCATGGTGAAGTCAATTTCACCTTCCTGCGCGGCAGCCAGCAGGTGGAGTACGGTATTGGTCGAGCCGCCCATGGCAATATCAAGGGCCATGGCGTTTTCGAATGCTTGCTTGGTTGCAATGTTGCGAGGCAAGGCGCTTTCATCATCTTGTTCGTAGTATCGCTTGGTTAGCTCAACCACGCGTTTACCGGCATTGATAAACAATTGTTCACGATCGGCGTGGGTGGCCAACATCGAGCCGTTACCTGGTTGGCTCAGCCCTAGAGCTTCGGTCAGACAGTTCATCGAGTTGGCAGTGAACATACCCGAGCATGAACCACAGGTCGGACAGGCGGAGCGTTCGATCTGCTCGCTCTGTTCGTCGGAAACATTTGGATCGGCACCCTGGATCATTGCGTCAACCAGATCAAGCTTGAGGATCTGATCCGACAGTTTAGTCTTACCGGCTTCCATTGGACCGCCGGAAACAAAAATTACCGGAATATTGAGGCGCAGTGAGGCCATCAGCATCCCGGGGGTGATTTTATCGCAGTTCGAGATACATACCATGGCATCGGCACAGTGGGCGTTGACCATGTATTCAACTGAGTCGGCGATCAGCTCACGCGATGGCAATGAGTACAGCATCCCGCCGTGGCCCATAGCGATACCATCATCAACGGCAATGGTGTTAAATTCTTTGGCGATACCGCCCGCCGCTTCAATTTCCTTCGCGACTAACTGGCCCAGATCCTTAAGATGGACGTGACCCGGAACAAATTGGGTGAACGAGTTCACCACCGCAATAATCGGCTTGCCGAAATCTTCATCTTTTACGCCGGTGGCGCGCCATAGGGCACGGGCACCAGCCATATTGCGGCCGTGGGTGGTGGTGGCGGAACGGTACTTGGGCATAACGAAAAATCCTTTTGCTGTATTGCATGGCCGGTGGGTGTGGTTTGGTCACCGGCCGCTAAGTCAGTGTTTACTTATTGGTAGGGTAAACGTAGTCAAGCCAACCCCACTTGTCTTCGGTGGTACCATTGAACAGGCCGAAGTAGGCTTCCTGCAGTACCTTGGTCACCGGGCCGCGCTTGCCTTCACCGACAGTGATCTGATCGACGCTGCGGACCGGGACGATTTCGGCTGCGGTACCGGTCATGAAAATTTCATCGGCCAGGTACAGGGCTTCGCGGGCAATGTTCTCTTCGCGGACTTCATAGCCATGTTCTTTGGCTAGGATCATGATGGTATCGCGGGTGATACCCGGTAAGATGGCACTGGTTGCTGGTGGTGTCGACAAGATGCCGTTACGGATCACGAACAGGTTCTCACCTGCCCCTTCAGACAGGTAGCCGTCAACACTTAGCGCGATCCCTTCGGCATAACCATGGCGACGGGCTTCACCACCCACAAGTAGGGAAGACAGGTAGTTACCACCAGCTTTTGCCGCGGTTGGGATAGTATTCGGTGCAGCACGGTTCCAACTCGAAATCATTGCATCGACCCCATTTTCTAACGCCTCTTCGCCGAGGTAAGAGCCCCAAGGGAAAGCGGCAACCATGACGTCCATTTCAGTATCCACTGGTGGGCAGACACCCAGGCCAACATTACCCACATAGGCGAGCGGGCGGATATAAGCGGAATCGAGCTTATTCACTCGCAATGTTTCACGGCATACTTCCATTAGCTCATCGGCGCTGTATGGGATCGGGAAGCGGTATATTTTGGCTGAGTTCTTCAGACGATCCATATGCTCTTTGTGACGGAAGATCGCTGGACCTTTCGGGGTGTTGTAGCAGCGAATACCTTCGAAGACCGAGGTACCGTAGTGCATGGCATGCGTTAGCACATGTACCTTGGCATCGCCCCAAGGCATCATTTCACCGTTGAACCAAATAAAATCCGCTGTGTTGGCCATGTTTGTTCCTTCCTTAAAATCTAATCTCGGTTAGCTACGAGTGTGGTTTCTACGGTACGAATATCCCAAAGTTTCTCGATTTGATCGATCAGCGTCGTTATTGGGCGGTCGCTGTCGACAAGGATTTCGATACTGGCGATTTTGCTTTCGTGGTTTTGAGTTGCATTCACTTGTTTTATCACAAAACCACGGTGACGGATCACCCGCAAGATACGTTCTAGTAATACTGGCTTATCATCCGCTTTGATGTCGAGTAAATATCTGTCCATTAAGTATTCTCCAGCATATCTTGATTCGCTGCGCCAGGTGGTACGAGGGGCCATACATTGTCTTCTTCAGAGATCAATACATGGAGTAAATAAGCCGTCTTGCTTGCCAGCATCTCTTTCAGGGCCGGCTCCACATCTTCTTTACGGGTGATGGTTTTACCCGGGATATCGAAGGCCTTGGCCAGCATCACAAAATCAGGGTTGTCATCGAGGATGGTTTCGCTGTGGCGGCCATCGAAGAACAGGGACTGCCATTGGCGCACCATACCCAGACGCTGATTGTTGATAAGGACCATCTTGACCGGGATCTGGCGTCGTTTGAGGGTACCCAATTCCTGGATGTTCATCATGAACGAGCCGTCACCGGTGATCAGAATGGATTCGTCATCCGGACGGGCGACTTTGGCGCCCATTGCTGCCGGCAGGCCGAAGCCCATGGTGCCGAGACCGGCTGAGGTGATGTAATTCTGCGGTTCGCGGGGCTGCATATGCTGGGCTGCCCACATTTGGTGTTGGCCAACGTCGGTTGAGATCATGGCGCTGTCAGGCATCATGTCAGACAGTTGTTTCATTAGCAGTGGGGCATAGATTAAGTCGCCCGGATGATCATAGCGCCACTTGTTTTGCTGACGCAGGCTGGCGGTATAATCAGCCCAATCATTGATGTTTTGGCTTAGCTCCAGCTGCGGCAGGATGACATTAATATCTCCGCGCAGCGGGGCGTGGGCATGGCGTAATTTGTTGAACTCGGCAGCATCGATGTCGATATGGATCACCTTGGCGTGAGGGGCGAAGGTATCCAGTTTGCCGGTGACTCGGTCATCGAAGCGGGCACCGACGACAATCAGCAGGTCACACTCCTGAACCACCAAATTGGCGGTTTTGGTGCCGTGCATCCCCAGCATACCTAAGTAGTGCGGGTCGTGGCGTTCAATGGTGCCCAGTCCTTTGAGGGTGCTGACCGACGGCATCGGGTTCATGGTAAGGAAAGTGCGCACGGTGTTGGTGGCTTTGGCTAACTGGACACCGCCACCCACGTAAAGCACCGGGCGCTGGCTTTCAGACAGTAGCTGCTGGGCAGTGGCTACCTGCTCGGTGGTAGCTACTGGCAGTGCTGGTGGGGTGATCGGTGTCAAATCCCCATCAGGTGCCTGGGCGAGTTGGACATCTTTGGCGATATCGACCACCACCGGGCCAGGACGGCCGGCTTTGGCGACTTCGAATGCCTCGGCCAAGGTGGGGATTAGATCGTCTATATCAGTCACCAGGTAGCTGTGCTTGGCACAGGCTAGCGACATGCCGATCACATCCATCTCCTGGAAGGCGTCGGTGCCGATGTGCGAGCTGGCAACTTGCCCTGTGATGGCGACAATCGGCACAGAGTCGAGGAAGGCATCGGCCAGTCCTGTCATCAGGTTGGTGGCGCCGGGGCCTGACGTGGCCATGCATACTGCCACGTCCTGTGTTGATCTGGCCATACCGATAGCGGCCATGGCTGCGCCTTGTTCGTGGCGGCACAAAATGTGCTCGACGCCACCGTCATAGAGGGCATCATAAATGGGCATGATGGCACCACCCGGATAGCCAAATATCGTTTTGATCCCCTGCTTCTGCAGCGCCGTTACGACTAACTCTGCTCCCGTCATCGCTGCTCTCCCCTGTTTCCTTGCCTGCGATATGCTGATTGGTTGTTGGTTTAATCGGCATATTTCATTAGATAGTCCAAAAAAAAGCCCCCTGGCCTGTTGGCTTAGGGGGCTTTTCTGCGTTTGTTGTGCTTGTCAGCTAATTTACGCCTGCCTGTCCCCCTCGTAGTGAAATAAGCACCACGATGACGTTGATAATGAGTTGGAGGGCGTTGGCCATAAATTGCATTGACTGTCTGTCCGGTTTTTATGTTTAGACGTTGTGTTGACCTAGTGGTAACACAGACATCGCTCGCATGACAAGAAAAAATTTAAAATTAATTTTCAATTAGACTGCATAAATAGGCTATTGATGAAACGTATTCAGTGAAAATATTTAACTTTTTTGTTTGAAATAACAGCAGGATGACTACAGATGAACCTTGCCATTATTCACAGCCGTGCCTGCGTAGGGGTACAGGCCCCTGCCGTCACCGTTGAGGTGCATATCAGTAATGGTATGCCAGCCTTAACATTAGTTGGCCTGCCGGAAACCAGTGTTAAGGAAGCCAAGGACAGGGTGCGCAGTGCCATTGTTAATGCCGGGTTCGAGTTTCCGTCCCGGCGTATTACGGTTAACTTGGCACCAGCCGATTTACCCAAGGAAGGTGGCCGGTTCGATTTGCCTATCGCACTTGGGATCCTTGCCGCTTCGGAGCAAATACCGGCCAATAAGCTTCATAACGTTGAATTTTTAGGAGAGTTGGCGCTATCCGGTGAGTTGCGCCCGATCAAAGGGGCCCTACCCGCAGCCTTAGCTGCCGGGCAGGCCAAGCGTTGCTTGGTGGTGCCCGATGGCAATGGTGATCAGGTCGCGTTGGTTGGCAAAGAGTGCCATAAATCGGCACCGAGCTTGTTGGCGGTCTGTGGCCATTTGCATGGGCAGGGTGAGCTTGCTCTGGCGCAGTCAGCAACCCTCGGTGTGGAAGATAGGGTGGCACCAGAGCGAGATATGCAAGATATCATCGGCCAGCAACAGGGCAAGCGAGCACTGGAGATTGCGGCAGCAGGTGGCCATAACCTGTTATTTCTTGGTCCGCCCGGAACCGGGAAAACGATGCTGGCCTCGAGGTTGTGTGATTTGCTGCCAGCGATGTCTATCGAGGAGGCGATGGAAACGGCGGCGGTGGCCTCGCTAACTCAACAGCATATCCATGAAGGTAACTGGCGCCGACGGCCCTTTCGCACTCCCCATCATTCCAGTTCGATGGCGGCCTTGGTCGGTGGCGGTTCGGTGCCTCGCCCCGGTGAAATATCCCTAGCCCACAACGGAATCTTATTCCTTGATGAGATGCCGGAGTTTGAGCGCAAGGCGCTGGACTCGCTGCGTGAGCCATTGGAATCCGGAGAAATCGTGATTTCCCGTGCCACCAGTAAGACCACCTTCCCGGCCCGGTTTCAGTTGATCGGAGCCATGAATCCAAGCCCGACCGGTTTTTATGAAGGTAACCAGTCGCGCACCAATCCCCAGGCCATACTGCGCTATCTTAGTCGGTTGTCAGGTCCGTTGCTGGACCGCTTTGATATGTCGATTGAGATCCCGGCTTTGCCAAGAGGGACCTTGGCCGATGGTGGCGATCGGGGCGAGCCCAGTACGGTGATCCGCGAGCGGGTATGGACCGCCAGAGAGGTCATGGTTGAACGCAGTGGCCGGGTCAATGCTTTGCTGGGAACGCGCGAACTGGATACCTTCTGTAAGCTCGGCAAGCAAGATGCTGAGTTTCTCGAAACGGCCTTACACCAGCTCGGGTTATCTATTCGTGCCTATCACCGGATCATCAAAGTGGCGAGGACTATCGCCGATCTCGCTGGGTGTGAGGCCATTGAGCGTAGGCATCTTGCCGAAGCATTGGGCTACCGAGCGATGGACAGGTTATTGCGCCAGTTGACGGCACAGGCTGTGTAGCGTGATAGTGGGGGAGAGATAAGGAGAGTGTGAAAACAGGTATAGAAAGCAAAAAAGGCCCGTAGGCCTTTTTGTCTTCTATCGCGTATTGTTGAGCAGGCTTACTTGGTAAGTAGGTAGTTCACCAACTCGAAGTACTCGTCAACGGATTTGACCTTGCCAGCCTCAACCAGGTACTTGTTGTTGACGATGATGGCAGGAACGCCAGTCAGGCCGCTGTCCTGGAAGGCCTTGTTGAAGCGGTTGACCATCGAATTCACTGCAAAGCTGTTGAAAGCACCGTCAAAGTCTTCTGCGCTAACCCCTTCATCAATGAATATTTGGCGTAGTTCATCATCGTTGCGTGGTGGCTTTTGCATGTCATGGACGCGGGCAAACAGCACTGGTGTGATTTTATCTTCGACACCAAGCACCACTGAGGTCGCATAGGCCTTGCTCATTGATTTACCCATGTTACCGCCCATGAACGATACGTGGTTCTTCTGCAGCTTGGCATTATCCGGCAGGTTTTGCTTCAGCTGCTGGATGATCGGCTCGAAGCTATTACAGTGTGGGCAGTAGAATGAGAAGAACTCGGTGACCACTGGGCTGCTGGATTTTGGCAGTTCCAATACCTTGTAATATTCCCCTTCAGTAAACTTGGCTGCCTGTACGGATAGCGACAGCAGTGCCACGCTGGCAAAAGCTAGGATTTTCTTAAACATGAATCAAATTACTCCCTTAAATCAAAGATCTGAAATAACGCGGTTATTTCTCTTATATTGTGATTAGTATTATTACCATTGTGGCATCAGTTGCAATGGCGGCTCATTGAGGGCGGCCAGCTGCTCCTTGAATGCCAGCACTTGCCCTTCCCAGTACTTGGCATCGGCAAACCACGGGAAGGCGTGTGGGAAAGCGGGATCTTCCCAGCGTCGTGCCAACCATGCCATGTAATGTACCATTCTAAGACCGCGCAAAGGCTCGATCAGTTGCAACTGTTTTTGATCAAAATCGGCAAACTCACAATAGGCTTCCAGAATAGTATCCAACTGGGCCAGTTGGTCGTGGCGATCGCCGTTGAGCAGCATCCACAAATCCTGGACTGCCGGGCCATTGCGGGCATCGTCCAAGTCGACGAACAGTGGGCCGTCACGCCAGAGGATATTACCGGGGTGGCAGTCACCATGGAGACGGATTGACGTCCAGTCAGTATGCCATTGCTGCTCGAGTTCGCGGATCAGGGTATCGAGATCGGAGAAGAAAGCGTGCTTGAGGTGATCGGGGATCATCGCAGATTGCTCGAGAACCTGACGAGGCAGATAGAGGTACTCATCAAGGCCGATAGTTGGGCGGTGTTGAAAGGCCGTACGCTGGCCAACCTGGTGGATCCGGCCAAGGAAACGACCGACCCACTCCAACTGGTCAAAGTTGTCGACTTCAAACTGGCGTCCACCCATGCTTGGAAATAAGGCTAAACGGTGGTTCTGATGAAATGGATGCAGTGTGCGGCCATCAATCTTGATCGGTGCAGCAACGGGGATCTCCTGTTCGGCCAGCTCCAGTGTGAACTGGTGCTCCTCATCGATTTGCTCGTTGGTCCAGCGCTGAGGGCGATAGAACTTGGTGACATAGCGGGCACCGTCTTCGGCGACAAACTGGTAAACCCGGTTCTCATAGCTGTTGAGCGGAAGCAGGCCGGATTCAGCACGGATGCCAATGCTGTCAAGGGCATCAAGCAATAAGTCTGGGTTCAGGTCGGCAAAGTTGAAGCCGTGTTGTTGTGTCATCGTGACTTTCCACTAGGTACAGATTGTACGCAATTATAACACCATAATAAGAAAGGGCCTTTGGTGGCCCCCCTTTACATTATTTTGCACTGGCTAGGTGGGTACCGAGCTAGCGAAGTTCACCGATAAAGCGGCTTTCGGTCTGGACTTGGTGTCCGTCACCTTCCCGCGTGAGGGTAAAGATGATATCGGCAATATTACCTTGTAGCAGGTATGGGTCCACTCCCAGGCTCACTGGCAAGGTAAAGATCTCTCCGGCGGTAACACTGACTTGCTGTGGACCGTACCACTCAATCTCTTCGATACCGCTGACCGCGAGGGTATAGCGGGTATCTTGTTGGGTTTTGTTGAGGATTTTTAGGGTATAGGTGTTTTCCACCAAGCCTTCGTTGTTGATCCGGAATAGCTGGCTGCGGTCGCGGAGCACATCCAGCCCCATAGGTTGAACGGACGCGAATAGATAGAAGAACAGGCCGACCATCGCCACCATCACACCGCCATAGCCGAGCAGCTTGGGCCGCATAACATGGGTGCTATGCCCTTCTAGCTTATGCTCGGTGGTATAACTGATCAGGCGTTTGTCATAGCCCATTCGCGTCATGGTCTCATCACAGGCGTCGACACAGGCGCCGCAGTTGATGCACTCATATTGCAGGCCGTCGCGGATATCGATCCCCGTCGGGCAGACCTGCACGCAGAGGTTGCAGTCGATACAGTCACCGAGGCCGAGCGTTTTGGGATCTTTCTTGCGTGGCCTGGGGCCACGTGCTTCACCCCGTGCAACATCATAACCAACGATATAGGTGTCCTTATCGAACATTGCTGACTGGAAGCGGGCGTAGGGGCACATGTGGATACAGACTATCGATCGCATCCAGCCAGCGTTGGCATAGGTACAGCCAGTAAAGAATAGTACCCAGAAGCCAGCCCAGAAGCTGGTATCGAAGGTAAAGAAGTCAATCACCAAGGATTTGACGGGTAGGAAGTAGCCAACAAAGGTTAGGCCGGTCGCAAGGGCAACGGCCAGCCAAGCAATATGCTTGAGGATTTTACGGCCAATGAGCTTGGCGGTGGGTTTCATGCTGTCTTGCTTGCGGCGCTTGTTAGCTGGTCCCTCGAGTTTTTCTTCGCACCAGATATAGATGAATGTCCAAACGGTCTGGGGACAGAAGTAGCCGCACCATACTCGTCCAAGAAAGGTAGTGATAAAAAACAGGGCAAAAGCGGCAATCATAAACAGGGTAGCCAGCAGGGTCAGATCCTGGGGCCAAAGGGTGGTACCGAAAAAGTGGAATTGCTGCTGGCCGATATCGAGCAAGATCGCCTGGCGGTCGCCGTAGGGGATCCACGGTAGTCCCATAAATAGCAGCATCAGCAGCCAGCCCATTCGACGGCGCAGCTGTTGGTAAATCCCTTTGGCGGCCCGGACATATATCCGGTTGCCGGGATTGAAGCGATCCGCTCCCCCTTTGTGGGTCTTGGGATTAACCGTGGGCGGGGTGACATCCTTAATCTTTATTTTCTCTTGGGTCATGACATTACTTCCTTGGATGCTGCCTCACAGGCAGCGCGCGGCCAGTACGTTGCCGGCCAGTACGTTGTAATCGTAAAGTTGGAATTGGTAAATAAATGTTACCGGCAAAGTATATCCCAGCCGAGAGCATGAATACTCTAGCGAGGTCATAATTTAGGCAACGGATGCCGCAGAGTGTGAGGTCACGGGGATGAAGTGGCTAATATAAAGAAGGGAAGACTTAGTCGCAAAGAAGACGAAAATGCTGGGCCTGAGCAGCCCAGCACTGAGATCATTTGAGGATGCCGCGAGCACGCAAGATAGCGGTCTTGAAGTCGTCTTCGCAATCCTTGGCGATGCCTGGGATCATTTCCTGCTTCTCGCTGTTGCGCATCTTCAGGTGATAGATAAGGGTATCGTCAGTCAGATCTTCCAGTTTGCCTTCGAATTTGGCTTCTTGTGCCAGTTTCAGCAAGAACTCAACTAAGTTCATTTCTGGTTCTTTGAGCCATTCTGGGTGGATGAGCTCGATCATTTCATTGACGCGATGGGTCTTCATAACAACTCCGCTTAGTAAAGGCTGGTTAACTATATGGTTATTATTTTTAGTGGGGTAACGTTATAACAAAGCACGGATGGATACAAATAGGCGGATATAAATAAAAGGGCAGCCCGAAGGCTGCCCTGAATGCTAAGTGTTACTACGCTGCTTTTTCACTGTCGCTGCTGGTGATGTCGGCCTGATGAGGGGCTGGGATCACCGGTAGGGACTGAACTGCGGCTTTGGTTGTTTTGCTTTTTAGTGTTGGGGCGTGCGAGGTACTACGCAGACGAGATGGGCTGCGAGGTGTGTTGTACCTGACAAACGAGGCTGTGCGCATGTTTTACCTATTGGTCAGGCGCTTCCGTGGCCGGGTTGAATACATTATTTCAGCATCTTTACTGTTGGCAGGGCCGTTCCTGTGCGGAAATAAAATGGTGTTTAATTTTCGCGGCGAGAATAGCAACAACCTATCATTAAGTCGAGTGTTATTTGACCGCCGTTAAGGTGCTTACCCCTTGTTTTTTACCGGGCCTTACAAGCGAAATGTTACCCGTCTCGTCATCTGTGAAGATAAGCCGTTTATCTGGTTTCACTTTGTGGTCTAATGCAGCCATTGCTGGCAATAAGAGCCTGTCTGGCAAGCACGGTCAGGACAATAACTACAGCCTCTGGAGGGAGTTAATGGATCACGATCAGCAGCGACGGGTTACCAGCCGTAACTTGTCCTATAAACTGGCAGAGTCTATCGGGCAACAGATCTTGCGTGGGGAAACCGCACCGGGAGAAATCCTACCGGGTGAAGTGGAACTGGGCGAAATGTATGGTGTCAGCCGGACCGCTATCCGTGAAGCCATCAAAATGCTGGCGGCCAAAGGGATGGTACTACCCCGCCCTCGTATTGGTACCCGGGTATTGCCGAAGAGAAACTGGAATTATCTGGATCAAGACCTGCTGGCTTGGCTTAACTTCGAACAGCAAAGTGATTTAGTCTCTGAGTTCCAACGGGTAAGGATATCGCTTGAGCCTGAGGCTGCCGCCCTGACAGCTGTCAATGCCAATGAAGCTGATCGCGAAGAGTTATGTAGCCTGATGGCAGAGATGCACGCCTTGGGCGAAAAGTTTGACCAAGACCGCTGGGTCGAAGTCGATACCCGTTATCACCAGTTGATTTACTTTGCCTCAGGTAATCACTTTATCAGTCCATTCGGTATTTTGTTCAAAGCGGTGTTCGAGAGCTATTTCAGGGTGATCACCCGCGAGAAGCTGCTCAAGCTTGAATTGCATCAGCAAGTGGTCGACGGCATTATGACCCGCGATCCGGAAGCAGCCAGACAGGCTACTATCGAACTGCTGCGCTAAACCAGGAAAACGAAGCAAAGGCTTCGTTTTTTTGTTTGTGCACCAGATCGCTAAGTCTGCTCTTGCGACAACAGGGTGTTCACTGCAATATAAGTATCATTTCATATTCATAGGGTGCATATGATGATAAAGGTTATATGCATGCAGCAAAGGAGATGCTCTGATGTCATTATTCCGCAAAAGCTTGGCCAGCCTTGGCATTGGTTCGGCTCGGGTCGATACTGTGCTGCCGCAGGGTGTGTTGATCCCGGGTGATCCCTTGGCGGTCGATGTGCTGGTGCATGGCGGAAAGGTGGAGCAGCACATCGATAATATTTACCTGTTTTTGTGTTGCCGCTACGAAGAGGAAGTGGAGACCAGCCGGGGAGATAGCCAGCACCGCAAGGAAAAGATCACCCAAACCTGTCGCTTGGCCGAATGGTCACTGCCCTACTCGTTCGTTATTGGCGCCAATGAAGAGCGCTACTTCAATGTGAGTTTGCCGCTGCCCTTCAATACCCCTATCACCATCGGTGACTCCCATGTTTGGCTCGAGACCCACCTCGATATGCCGTTGGCCTTTGATGCCAAAGATAAAGATTTGCTGACAGTTAGACCCGACCCGCTGTTGGACGGCGTTTTTTCGGCGCTGGAGCTAGCCGGGCTTCGGATCCGCCAAGTCGAATGTGAGGCGGCCAAAGGGTTTGCCCTGCCGTTTGTCCAGGAGTTTGAATTCGTGCCGGTGTCCGGGCCTTATCATGGCCGCTGGCGTGAGCTGGAAGTGGTGGTCTACCGTGATGAATCGGGTTTGCAGATGTGGTTTGAAATCGACCGTCGCCAGCGTGGTTTTAACGGCCTGTTGTCAGGCTTGCTTGGCCGTGGCGAGCTCAAGCGTTATTGTGAAATTCCGGCCTGCTTACATCCGCAGCAGGCGGGTGAGCGGGTATTGGCCTTTTTAGATCAAGCCACCTAACTCGGTGTAAGTTGCTGTCTCGCTCCCGTAATAAGAGCGATTGATGAAAAATAGCTGTTTCAGCTTACACCTGTAAGCCAAATGTGCCATACTGCTGATCTATTGAGCATAAACTCTATATTGAGGACGACAGCAATGGCAGAGCAGTTGGCGACCGGCTCGGAGTATTCGGTCACGGAGGAAGTGGCAAACAGCATCAGCCACGGTCTTGGCATGGTGTTTGGGATCATTGGTTTGGTTTTGTTACTGATTCAGGCCGTTAGTGCCGGTGCTGATGCGCTGAGCATTACCAGCTTGAGTATTTATGGTGCCAGTATGATTTTGCTCTATCTGGCATCAACCCTCTATCACGCGATCCCGTCTGAGCGGGCCAAGCGGGCACTGAAGACCTTTGATCACTGTGCCATTTATCTACTGATTGCCGGAACTTATACCCCGTTTCTCCTGATTTCCCTGCGTACGCCACTGGCGATCACCCTGATGGCAGTGATTTGGGGGATAGCCCTGGTAGGTATTATGCTGAAAATTGCTTTTGTCTATCGCTTCAAGCGCTTGTCACTGGCGACTTACCTAACTATGGGGTGGTTGTCGTTAATTGCGGTGTACCCGTTGGCGATGTCTCTAGCCACCGGTGGTCTGGTTTTGCTGGCGGCGGGTGGTATCGTGTATTCGGTGGGGGTGGTGTTCTATGTCAATAAACGTATCCCTTATAACCACGCGATTTGGCACTTGTTTGTACTGGGTGGAACGGTTTGCCATTTTCTGGCGATTTATTTCTACGTTAAACCGGTGTAATTGGTATCAGTCTCCTGCACTAAAAACATACTCATATATGAAAAAGAGAGCCAAAGCGGCTCTCTTTTTTCTTTATGGTGCCTTTGCTGCTGGATTAGTTGCGCCAGAACGCAGGGAAGAACACCACCAAGACGGTCAGGATTTCCAGCCTACCCATCAGCATACCCAAGCTCAACGTCCACTTGGCCAAGTCAGGCAAGGTCGCAAAGTTGCCAGTCGGGCCGATCACATTGCCCATTCCGGGGCCAACATTGGCGACAGCTGTGACGGCGCCGGTAATACTGGTGATGGCATCAAGTCCCAGCATGCTGAGAATCGCGGCGACTACCACGATGGTCAGGACAAACGTCAGGGCGAAGGCCACCACTGAGCGGACAATCCCATCGGTAACTGGTCGGCCGTTGTAGCGCTGGATGAACACTCCTGACGGGTGGATCAACTGCATCATCTGCTTGCGCAGCAGGGCAAAGGCGACTTGGAAACGGAAGATTTTGATCCCGCCGGCGGTCGAACCCGAGCACCCTCCGACCAGCATGATGAAGGCAAACACGATCGTCGGGAACGGCCCCCAGGCGGTAAAGTCATCCAGCCCAAAACCGGTAGTGGTTACCACCGATATGATGTTGAATAACGAGACTCTAAACGCGTCAATGAAGCGGTAATCTAATTGCCAGGTAAGCCACAGTGCCACGGCAAGACCTGCGCTGAATACCAAGAGGGTAAACCCCCTCACCTGAGCATCGCTCAGCAAGGAGCGGGATTCGCGTTTACGCAGCGCCTGAACAAATAGCAGGAACGGCAAACCACCGGCAAACATGAATACAATCGCTACCCAATGGGCACTGTTCGAGAAGTGGTTCATCGAGCCGTCTGAGGTTGAATAGCCACCGGTCGACAGCGTGGTAAAGGCATGGTTGATTGCGTCGAAGGTATTCATCCCTGTCACTAGGTAACCGAGGAAACAAAGTCCGGTCAGGCTGAGATAGACATTGACGATATTCTTGGCCACGCTCTTGGTCCGTGGCGAGCTTTTGTCAGACCAATCAGAAGACTCGGTTTGGAACAGGCGCATACCACCGACATTGAGCATCGGCAAGATAGCCACCCCCATCACGATAAAGCCGATCCCGCCCAACCACTGTAAGGTGGAACGCCAGAGTAAGATACTCGGTGCCATATCATCCAACCCGCTGAGAACGGTCGAGCCTGTGGTGGTGATCCCCGACATGGTCTCGAAGTAGGCATCGGTGAAGCTGATATGATTGATAAAGACAAACGGCAAGGCGGCAAAGGCGCTGGCAATGGTCCAGACTAAGGTGGTGATCAGGAACATATCCCGCACACCAAGCTTGAATTCGTTGGTCCGGCCGAATGTCAGGCATAGGAATGCCACCACATGAGTGATGATGACAGCGGTGGCGAAGTCGATAAATCCTTCAGTCCCGGTGGCGAAGGCCACCAGGGTCGGGACATACATGAACAGGGCTATCTTGGATAAGACCAGCCCGATCACGAACAGAATGGGACGAAAGTTGACCATGTTGGCGACTACAGGAAGAACGGACTAGGTTGGAACAGGCGTTCGACGTCTGGGATATATTTCTTATCGACCAGGAACATCACCACGTGATCATCTTGTTCGATCACCGTGCGGTCATGGGCAATAAGCACTTCTTCACCGCGGACAACTGCACCAATGGTGGTGCCCGGAGGAAGTTTGATCTCACCAACGGCCTTGCCAACCACCTTGGAGGTGCTTGAGTCACCATGGGCAATCGCTTCGATAGCTTCGGCAGCCCCGCGGCGCAGCGAAGAGACGTTGACGATATCGGCTTTGCGGACATGGGTTAGCAAGGCTGAGATTGTCGCTTGCTGTGGCGAAATAGCAATATCAATAGTACCGCCCTGGACGAGGTCGACATAGGCCCCGCGCTGGATCAGTACCATGACTTTCTTGGCGCCCATCCGCTTGGCCAGCATGGCCGACATAATGTTGGCTTCATCATCGTTGGTGACGGCAATGAACACGTCGATTTGTTCGATGTGCTCTTCGCTCAATAGTTCCTGATCGGAGGCATCGCCACAGAAGACAATGGTGTTCTCCAGCATCTCGGACAGGTTTTCGGCCCGCTCTGGATTACGTTCGATCAGTTTAACACTGTAGTTTTGTTCCAAACGACGGGCCAGGCCGGCACCGATATTACCACCACCGACAATCATCAGGCGTTTGTACGGCTTCTCTAGGCGCTGGAGTTCACTCATCACCGAGCGAATATGGTTGCTGGCGGCGACAAAGAAGACTTCGTCGTCGGCTTCGATAATTGTGGTGCCGCGTGGACGGATGGGACGGCCCTGGCGGAATATTGCGGCCACCCGGGTATCGACGTGCGGCATATGCTCACGCAGTGCTGATAAGGCGTTGCCGACGAGTGGACCTCCGTAATAGGCCTTGACGGCAACCAGGCCGACTTTGTCCTCGGCAAATCCCACCACCTGCAATGCTCCCGGGTATTCGATCAGGCGCTCGATATAGCCGGTTACCAGTTCTTCCGGAGCGATCAGGTGATCGACCGGTACCGCATCGGACTGGAACAGTTGGTCTTTTTCCTTGAGGTACTCCGGCGAGCGGATACGGGCCACCCGGTTCGGAGTGTTGAACAAGGTAAAGGCGATTTGGCAGGCGATCATGTTGGTTTCATCGGAGTTGGTTACCGAAACCAGCATGTCGGCATCTTGTGCCCCGGCTTCTCGCAGGGTACGGGGATGGCTGGCAAAGCCCTGTACGACACGCAGATCATATTTGTCTTGCAGCTCGCGCAGGCGCTCAGGGTCCTTATCGACGATAGTGATATCGTTGTTCTCGCCAACCAAGTTTTCGGCTAGGGTGCCGCCGACCTGTCCGGCGCCGAGAATGATAATTTTCATAGCATATGCCTGATTAATAGAATCGTTGTAGGTTACTACGCTTCGGGATAAGGGTCATGCAGAACTCTGCTCATTTAGAATAACTTAGTTTTCAGCGATAGAAAGATTGGCCGCTGAATTACCTGCATAACATCCCGAAATGTGAACAAAAAAACGGAACTTGAGGTCAAGTTCCGTTGTTGGTTAGTTAGCTCGCTTTGCGCATAACGGCGTAGTAAAAGCCGTCCATATCCTGTTCGCCAGGCAATATCTGGCGGCCAGGTTGCTGGCGGTCGCTACCGATCAGCTCGGCATCCGTGGTGCGCTCAAGGAATGCTTTTACCTGTTCGCTGTTTTCCTGCGGAGTAATCGAGCAGGTGGCATATACCAAGGTACCGCCCGGCTTGAGCTGCTGCCACATCGCATCAACGATTTCCGACTGGAGCTGGGCCAGTGCAGCAATGTCATCGGCGCGGCGTAGCCACTTGATGTCTGGGTGGCGTCGGATCACACCGGTGGCCGAACAAGGGGCATCCAGCAAGATGCGGTCGAACAGCTCGCCCTGCCACCATTTATCCGGGTAGCGGGCATCGGCACACAATACTTGAGCGGTTAGGTTCAGGCGTTGAAGGTTGTCATGCACTCGCTTTAGACGGTTGTCATCACAATCGATAGCAACCACTTGGGTATCTGGCTGGCGCTCCATGATGTGGGCGGTCTTACCGCCTGGAGCCGCGCAGCAATCAAGGATCAGTTCACCCGCTTGCGGCTGGAGGTACTCAACAGATAGCTGGGCGGCCGCATCTTGCACCGACACCCAACCATCGGCAAAGCCCGGCAGTTTGCTCACATCGCACGGTGCGTGGAGTTTAAGGGCGTCCGGCGCTTCGGTGTGAATATCCGTCTCGATACCGGCTTCGTCAAGCAATGCACGGTAGGCATCGCGGCTGTGGTGCTGGCGGTTGACCCGCAGCCACATCGGTGCTTTGGTGTTGTTGGCCGTGGTGATGCTGTCGATCTGCTCAGGGTAACTTGCCTTAAGAAGCTTAAGCAACCAGCCCGGGTGGCCGTAACGGCCGGCATCATGGCTGATGGCTTGTTGGTCAAGGCTCTCTTGTTGGCGTTGGTAGTTTCGCAAAATGGCATTGATCAGGCCACGTAGCTGTGGTTTTTTCAGGTTCTTGGTGGCATTGACCGTTTCAGCAACCGCCGCATGGGCTGGGATGCGCATGTAACCCAGTTGGTAGAGGCCAACAAGAATAAGGTGGTGGAAGACGCGCTGTTTGCCCTTGAGTGGTTTGTCCATCAGCTGTTGGGTAACCGATTCAAGGCGTGGAAGCCAGCGCAGTACGCCATAGCACATCTCTTGGAGCAGTGCGTGGTCGCGCTCTTTGATATCTTGTTGGGCAGCCGGCAGTGCGGTAGAAAGAGACTGGCCCTGATCAACCACTTGATAGATAACCTTGGCTGCTGCAGCTCTTACATTCATGCAGATTTCCTGGTGTATTGACCTGACCCCTGTCGCTTGTTGCGGTGGAGGCAGGTTGAAAAAAGTAAGGCCAGTGCAAGCACTGGCCCTTGGAAGGTTACAGTACCGTGCCGGGTTCGAACCATTCGCGGCGCGAGTTCAGCAGATCTTGTGCCTTCATCGCTTTTTTGCCTGGCGGCTGGAGCTCGGTCAGGCGCAGTGCCCCTTGTCCGGTTGCCACCAAAATCCCGTGCTTGTCCGCAACGAGAATCGTGCCCGGTGCCTGGCCTTGGCTATCGGCTTCGACACTGGCATGCCAGACCTTTATGTTCTGCTCTGCAACGGTGAAGTAGCTCATCGGCCATGGGTTGAAGGCGCGGATGCAGCGTTCGATGTGGGCGGCATCATCCGCCCAGTTGATGCAGGCTTCTGCTTTGCTCAGTTTCTTGGCGTAGTTGGCAAGCGTATCATTTTGTTTTTCCGCCACGGCTTTACCATCGGCAATATCAGCTAGGCAATCAACCAAAGCGACAGGGCCAAGCTCAGCAAGCTTCTCGTACATCGAGGCGCTGGTATCGGTTTGCTCGATCGGCAACGTGGCTATTTTCAGCATGTCACCAGTATCTAGGCCAATATCCATCTGCATGATGGTTACGCCTGTTTCCGCATCGCCCGCCCAGATCGAGCGCTGGATTGGGGCTGCACCACGCCAGCGTGGCAGGATAGAGCCATGGACATTGATACAACCCAGCTTCGGGGTATCCAGTACCGCTTGTGGCAACAACAAGCCATAAGCCACTACCACCATGATATCGGCATCGAGAGCTGCCAATTCTTGCTTGGCTTCGTCTGATTTGAAGTTCTCCGGCTGGTAGACCGGGATCTCGTGCTCAAGGGCAATATGCTTTACTGGGCTAGCTGTTAGCTTTTTGCCCCGTCCTGCAGGGCGGTCCGGCTGGGTGTAAACCGCAATGATATCGTGCTCCGAAGACAATAACGCCGCCAAGTGACGGGCGGCGAAATCCGGAGTACCTGCAAAAACTATTTTCAAAGGTTTGCTCAAGGTAGCGTCCTTAAAATCAGGTGGGCGAATTAAGCGTTATTCGCGTGTTTTTCGTTGTAGCGTTTGATCTTAGTCAGCTTGTCTTGAATACGCTTGCGCTTCAGTGGCGACAGGTAATCGACAAACAGTTTACCTTCTAGGTGGTCAAGCTCGTGCTGGACACAGATAGCTAATAGGTCGTCGGCGTCAAACGTGAACTCTTCGCCGTCACGGTTTAGGGCTTTTACTGTGACTTCAGCGGCTCGTGGCACTAGCGCACGGGCACCGGGAACTGACAGGCAGCCTTCTTCGATGCCGTCTTCACCGCGCTTTTCGATGATTTCTGGATTGATCAGTACCAGTGGCTCATTGCGCTCTTCCGACAGGTCGATCACCACGATACGCTGGTGGAAATCCACCTGAGTGGCTGCCAGACCGATCCCTTCCTCGTCGTACATGGTTTCCAGCATGTCATCGACAAGTTTCTGGATTTCAGGCGTTACGGTTTCGACTGGTTTAGCGACGGTGCGCAGGCGCTCGTCAGGGAATGTTAATACTTGCAATACAGACATAGACACTCTTTTTAAAAGGCAGTACTGATAACTGGGATCGTTTAATTGTTCTAATTCTAGTCATTTTACAGGGCAAATCATAGTACCCCGTTGCATGGATCTTATGTGCCTGCTGTTTACTACCGTTTGGTAAATTGCAATTGCGAGGCTGGAAAAAGTGAAGCCTGCCGAAAACTATGGGCGGGTTGACACAGTGTTCTGGACACTGCACAAGGTCAATGACAGCCTGATCATTTAAGCCATAGTGGTGTGGGGGGAATGATGAAGCAGTGGAAAAAGGTGCCTTGGAGGGTTATGTGGTTGTTTGTCGCGAGTATGGGGGTTGGCGTACACGCTCAATCTGCTGCACTTAGCGTGAAGGAAGGGGCGCCTGCTGTCTATACCGTCAAGAAGGGAGATACCCTTTGGGATATCTCAGCGTACTATCTCGCCAGTCCCTGGCGTTGGCCTGAACTGTGGCAGAGCAACCGTCATAAGGTGGCTGATCCCCACTGGATTTACCCCGGCGATCAACTCCACCTGCATTTTGTTGACGGTCAGCCTCGTTTGCTACGTAAACCGCTGCGCTATTTATCACCCAAGATCAAAGTGACCCCTAAACCGGTGACCACCTTGCCTGCTGAGTTACTCTTGCCGTATCTCGCTGAGGATAAGTTGCTGGTGGAGAAGGAGCGAAAGAACCTGCCTCATGTGATTGGTGACAGTCTTGCACAGGGGTATATCGCTAGAGGGGAAACGGTCTGGGTCGACATGCCATTGGTTGTCGGCGAACAATGGGGGGTTTACCGACCCGCACCTCCGCTGGAGCGCAAGTTGGCATCAGGGGATATCTACAGAATATCGAGCTTGAAAGAGGTTGCTCGTGGTGAAGTGGTGAGTGTCACAAATACGACCAGCGCCGTGGTGCTGACCGATGCCTACCGGGAAGTTAAACCTAATGATGTGCTGCTCCCTGCCCCGTTGCCTAAACATGAAGGGGCGATGAGCTTCTCTCCCTCCCCTTCCCTTGCAGCAACCGAGGCCGAGGTGGTAGCAAGTATTGGGGGAATGGCGTATATCGCGACCCATGAGGTCGTTGTGCTCAATCAGGGTCACCTTGATGGCCTGGAAGTTGGCCATGTACTTAGCGTCATTCGATCTGGGGCGGGTTACACCGGCGACAAAGGCAACTATGAGTACAGTGAGCCTGATAGCCCGCAGCTATTGTCTTCGCCTTTCCCTTCTTCTGAATCCGGCCGTTTGCAAGACATCCTGATCGGTGAGGTGATAGTGATCCGTCCTTATGAGTATTTCAGTCTTGCGGTGGTGACTCGTGCAACCGAGCCTTTCAGGGTCGGGTCGCGTGTCGTGTCACCCCTGAGAGGTTAAGCCGGTACGATGTCATCGCTTAGTGATTGGCTTGCCTTGGCCTCGGCTCCGCAGCTGGGCGGCTTTCGTATTAGCCGCCTGTTGGAGTGTACCTCGCCCGCTGAACTGTGTGCGATGTCCGAACGGGATCGCATCCAGCTTGGCCTGAGCGAGCGTCAATGCCAGCACTTGGCATTTCCCCCCCAGCAGCGTATTGACCGTTGTCTCGCTTGGCACCAGCAGCCCAACCAGCAGATCATCACCCTCGACTCCCTGCTTTATCCAGCTTTGCTTCGGGAAATCCCGTCTCCCCCTCCTTTATTGTTTGTCCGAGGTGAGGCGCATTGGCTGCACGAACCACAGTTGGCGATTGTCGGTAGTCGGGCAGCTAGTATTGATGGTTTGGAGGCCGCCGGAGAGTTTGCCGCTGCCATGGTGGCGGCGGACTATGTCGTGACCAGCGGCTTGGCGTTGGGAATCGATGGCAGGGCTCATTACGGTGCGCTGAGAAATGGCGGTGCCACTGTGGCGGTATTAGGTTCTGGCCTTGACCGTATTTATCCTGCCAAACACCGAGAACTGGCCGCCACGATTGCCGATCAAGGTGCACTGGTCTCCGAGTTCTGGCCCGATGAATCACCGCGTCCCCAGCATTTTCCTCGGCGTAACCGAGTGATCAGTGGATTGTCGGTCGGCGTATTAGTGGTAGAGGCAGAGGAAAAAAGCGGATCCTTGATCACTGCCCGTTATGCACTTGAGCAAGGTCGTGATGTTTTTGCGGTGCCCGGCTCGATCCACAGCCCGATGAGCCGAGGGTGCCATGCGTTGATAAAAAACGGTGCTAAATTAGTAGAAACGCCGGTCGATATCTTTGAGGATGTCGGTGTACTGACAGAGTGCGCAAAAAGTAGCCAGTCAGTTCATTGTGTCCCACAACCTCAAAATGATAAATTGCCATTTCCAGCGCTGTTGGCTAACGTAGGCAATGAGGCAACACCCGTAGATGTAGTTGCTGAACGTAGTAGACTACCCGTTCATGAAGTCATGATGCAGTTACTTGAATTGGAATTGCAAGGAATGGTCGCTGCTGTACCAGGTGGCTATGTCAGAACGAGGAGGGGCTAGTTATGATGGATATCCTAATGTACCTGTTTGAAACCTATATCCACAGTGATGCGGAGCTCATGGTTGATCAGGATGAACTTTCCGAAGAGTTGCTTCGTGCTGGTTTCCACCAGGAAGATATTTACAAGGCGCTGGAGTGGCTTGAAAAGCTCGCGGCCCTGCAAGAAACAGAAGAAACCCCTTATATGAACACCAGTTCTGTGACGGCTATGCGTATTTATACGGCGCAAGAAATGTCACGGTTGGATACTACTTGCCGGGGATTTTTAACCTACTTAGAGCAAATTCATGTGTTGGGCGCTGATACCCGGGAAATGGTTATTGACCGGATTATGGCATTGGAAACCTCAGACTTTAACCTTGATGATTTGAAGTGGATCATTTTGATGGTCCTATTCAATGCGCCGGGTAATGAAAGCGCCTACAGCCAGATGGAAGAGCTACTGTATGGTATGGAAGATGGCTACATACACTAAGCCCGTGTAGGTGGGGTGTTACTGAAGATGATTGAGTCGTATGTCTGGAAAAATTAACGCCCAGCTGTTTAGTGCCCATGAGCACGCGCTAGAGCATGAAAACCTGTGCCCGGAATGTGGGTCACCACTGGCCATGCGCAATGGTAAGCGCGGACCTTTTTTAGGCTGCACCAGTTACCCCGCATGTGAATATATTAAGTCTCTGGCCCATAATGATGGTCATATCGTCAAGCATTTGGGCCAGCCTTGTCCCGACTGTGGCGAAGAGCTGGTATTGCGTCAAGGACGTTATGGTATGTTTATTGGCTGTAGCGGTTATCCACAATGCCATCATATCGAATCACCAGAAAAAAAAGCCGAGTCGACCCAAGTGCCCTGTCCACAGTGCCAGAAGGGAAATCTCATCGAGAGGAAGTCACGCTACGGCAAGGCGTTTTATGCCTGTGATCAATACCCGAACTGTCGCTTTGCAGTCAATGCCAAACCGGTGAAAGGTCAGTGTCAAACGTGTGGTTTTGGTCTGTTGATTGAGAAGAAATTGGCCAGAGGTATCAAGCTGCAATGTGCTGATCGGCGCTGTCATTCATATCAGGAGTAGGCGCCGTTAGGCCTAGCGCTAGCCACAAACTGAGAATACAAAAATAAAGCCAGCACATGATGCTGGCTTTGTTTTATCTGGCGCCTAGCTAGCGGGTTAAGGCTGGAAACGCGACTGGGTCGAGGTGAGCAGCGATAGTCGTTAGTGATGCCGTCAGCTTCTCTTGGGTATCAGCGCAGACGTTGATGTGTCCCATCTTACGGCCTGGGCGCTTTTCTTTACCATACCAGTGAATATGACACTGGGGATGGCTCAATAACGCACTTGGCAAGCGGTTTTCACCAAGGATATTGATCATTGCCGTCGGGCGCAGCAGCGCAGTACTGCCCAAGGGTAAACCAGTCACGGCACGTAAATGGTTCTCGAACTGGCAGGTCTCGGCACCTTGTTGGGTCCAGTGACCGGAATTGTGTACTCGTGGTGCGATTTCGTTGACTAGCAATTTGCCGCCGACATCAAAGAATTCAATGGCCAATACACCGACATAACCCATTGAGTCTGCGAGTGAGCGGAACATCGCTTCGGCTTGGTTTTGTAGAGCTTCGTTACCGGTCATCGAAACTGATAGGCTCAGTACACCATCGGTGTGGGTGTTTTCTGCCAGTGGGTATACTGATATTTCACCGTTTTTACCGCGGGCGCCGACCAAAGAAACTTCACGATCAAACGGGACAAACTCTTCGGCAACAATGGCTTGGTTATCGGTTTGTGCCATGCACTCAGCCATCTCAGGCCAAATTTTATCGGCATCGCCACGCTGTTTCAGACGCCACTGCCCCTTGCCATCGTAGCCACCTAAGGCACTTTTCAGTACCATCGGCAAACCCACGATGTCTATTGCGGCATCTAAATCTTCACGGCTGTTGATCAGGTGGTATGTGGCATTAGCTACCCCGGCACTGTCAAGTAGTGCTTTTTCAAGGCGGCGATCACCGCCAGCCTTGATGGCGTCAGTGGTCGGCAGGAATTTACCGCTTTGCTCGCAGATATCCAACACTTCGTGGGGGATATGTTCGAACTCTGCAGTGATCACATCGGAATACGTGATGGCCGTATTGAGCCCTTTAAGCATTACCTGCTGGGTCAGGGGATGCACGACGTTGCCAGTACCGACATCATAAGCAAAGACTTCGATGTTCAGTGGTGCGCCAGCCAGTGACATCATTCGGGCAAGCTGCCCTGCACCAAGTACCAGTACTTTCATTATGCTTCCTCGGCCGGATTCGGGTTGGCCAGAATAGTCTCGGTTTGCTCTTTGCGGAATGCATCGATAGCGGCCATGACCGTGCTATCTTGGGTTCCGATAATTTGAGCGGCCAGTAGGCCAGCATTGGCGGCACCAGCATCACCGATGGCCAAGGTTCCCACTGCGACGCCTTTTGGCATCTGGACAATTGATAGTAGAGAATCCATTCCTTTCAGGGCGCGAGACTGAACCGGTACCCCAAGTACAGGTAGGCTGGTAAAGGCGGCAGTCATACCTGGTAGGTGAGCGGCGCCGCCGGCCCCGGCAATGATCACCTTGATACCGCGGGTGTGTGCTTGCTCTGCGTACTCAGCCAATAGGTGCGGAGTACGGTGGGCTGATACAACCTTGGTTTCATAAGCAATGTTGAAGCGGTCCAGCATTTCAGCCGCATGCTGCATGGTTGGCCAATCTGACTTTGAGCCCATGATGATCCCAACTTTCATCCCGATCTCCTTTGGGGTAACTAAACGGTGAGGTATTAATGCATGTGTCGCGCATTATACGAGTATTTTTTGCGAAGGAAAACGTTTGCGTCGGGTAAATTGCAACAATGATTAACGAGCATGGAGTTGTTAGTAAGGAGTCGGTAAGATAGGTAAACAGAACGTTACAACTGACGTCAGTCATTTCAAAGAGGTACCTGTGGAGAACCTTAGCCAAGTGGTTGCTGCCCTCCGGCAGCAGGATGTTATTGCTTACCCAACCGAAGCTGTCTTTGGTGTGGGCTGCGATCCTGATAGTGAAACAGCCGTCAACAAGCTGTTGGCGCTCAAGCAGCGCCCGATTGAAAAAGGCCTGATCCTCATTGCCGCCAATTACGAACAACTGGCTCCCTATATCGATGACAGTGTATTGAGCGAAGAACAGAAAACCCGAATCTTTGCTTCCTGGCCGGGGCCGGTAACCTGGGTCATGCCAACGAAGCCAGATGTCCCGCGTTTTTTGACCGGTCAGTTCGATACGATTGCGGTGCGAGTAACTGATCATCCCCAGGTGCAGCAGCTCTGCCTTGCTTTTGGTAAGCCTCTGACCTCAACCAGTGCTAACCTGACGGGCCAAGAGCCAGGACGTACGGCTGCCGATGTTGAAGCCCAGTTAGGTAGCCAACTATCGGCGATTTTGCAGGGGGAAACCGGAGGGCGAAACAACCCATCTGAAATCCGTGATGCCATCACCGGTAATATTTTCCGCCAAGGATAGGATTGAAATCATGCAACAAGTGAATAAAGAAGCTGTCAAAGCCTTTTTGCTGAATCTGCAAGACAGGATCTGTAATGCCGTTGCCGAGCAGGACGGGCAAGCGGGCTTCGAGCAAGATGAGTGGCAGCGTGAACTAGGCGGCGGGGGGCGTAGCCGGGTTTTACGGGAAGGCCGACTCTTTGAGCAGGCTGGTGTTAACTTTTCTCATGTGTTCGGTACCAGAATGCCAGCATCTGCTACGGCGCACCGACCTGAACTTGCTGGACGCAGCTTTGAGGCTATGGGAGTATCGCTGGTGATCCACCCTCGTAACCCGTATGTGCCGACCTCTCATGCCAATGTACGGTTCTTCATTGCTGAGAAGGAAGGGGAAGATCCGGTCTGGTGGTTTGGTGGCGGATTTGATTTGACACCGTTCTATCCGTTTGAAGAAGATTGCCAGCATTGGCATGATACCGCCAAAGCGCTTTGCCAGCCTTTCGGCGAGTCGGTATATGATGAGCACAAAGCCTGGTGTGACAAATACTTCTTCTTGCCCCACCGTAACGAGACCCGTGGTGTGGGTGGTCTATTTTTCGATGACCTCAATGCTTGGGGCTTTGAAAAGAGCTTTGCTTATATGCAGGCCGTAGGTAATGGTTACCTAGATGCATATTTACCGATTGTTGAGAAGCGCTCCCCTGCCCCCTATGGCGAACGTGAACGTCAGTTCCAATTGTATCGCCGTGGCCGCTATGTTGAATTTAACCTGGTATATGACCGTGGCACCTTGTTCGGTCTGCAAAGCGGGGGACGTACCGAATCGATCCTGATGTCTATGCCTCCTCTTGCTCGCTGGGAGTATAGCTACACCCCAGAGCCGGGTTCAAAGGAAGCTGATCTTTATGACAACTACCTTCAGCCGCGGAGTTGGTAAGGTGTCTGAAAGGAATTGAGTCATTGAATTGGCAATGATAGGGTCAGTAGAAATACTGGCCCTTTTTATTGGTTTGAAAACACGGAATCCCGGCTGATGGATAAGTATGTTGTTTTTGGCAACCCGATTGCCCAGAGTAAATCCCCTTTTATTCACACTCTTTTTGCCCGCCAAACTGGGCAGGACATGCGCTATGAAGCGCAGCTTGCACCCGTAGATGGATTTAAAGAGGCTGCAGATACGTTTTTTACTGCTGGTGGTCGTGGTTGTAATATCACGATGCCATTTAAAGAAGATGCGTTTGCCTATGCCGATCAACTGACCGAGCGAGCTCGCTTGGCTGGGGCTGTGAACACCCTGAAAAAGCTCGATGACGGCATTATTCTCGGTGACAATACCGATGGTGAAGGCCTAGTGCAGGATCTGATTCAGCACAGTACCTTATTGAAAGGACAAAGAGTCCTGCTGATCGGTGCGGGCGGTGCAGCTCGTGGAGTGGTGTTGCCTCTACTGGCACAAGGTGTCGGCTCACTGACTATTGCTAATCGGACAGTGGAAAAAGCCAGGGCGCTTGTCGAATTGTTCTCTTCCCATGGTCCAGTGGAGGCGTCGGCCTTGTCTGAACTAGAGGGTAATGAATTTGACGTGATTATTAATTCGACTTCAGCGAGCCTTAGCGGTGAGTTACCCGGGATCCCTACTAGTTTGATCCGCCCTGAAGTGACCTGCTACGACATGGTCTACAGTGCCGAGCCGACGACATTTAATGTCTGGGCCAAAGAGCATGGTGCTAGAGTAGCGCTGGATGGTCTGGGCATGTTGGTCGGTCAAGCCGCAGAGAGTTTTATGCTGTGGCGTGGCATTCGGCCTGGGGCTAAACAGGTGCAAAATGAATTGCGCCGTACACTTCAAAAGTAAAGAATACTATGAATCAAGATATTTTGTTTGCTGACATGCAAGCGTGGGACAGTGAGCGCCAAGCCGTGACGTTTCCCGCACAACAAGGTGGTGCACTGATACATTGTTGGGTTAGCTTAGCCTGGCTTGAAAAAGAGTATGGGCAAGCACTTGCTGATGAAGCTGCTGTTCTTGCTGTGTTTGCCCAATACCGTTTCGATCTGGAAGATATCGCCGAAAACTTGATTGAAGATGAAGAGTTTAACGCCGATGGTGATATCGATATCGCCTAACCCTACTCTTCTGCGAGATATTCGTTTTTCAGCCTGACGTAGTTGTCTGCCGAGGCTGGCAGAAAAGCGCGCTCTTTATCGGTTAAAGGGCGCACTTGCTTTACTGGGCTACCTATATAGAGAAAGCCGCTTTTTAGTACTTTGCCTGGTGGTACTAAACTACCAGCGCCAATCATCACATCATCCTCGATAATCGCACCATCTAGAATAATAGCGCCCATACCGACTAAAACACGATGGCCGATTTGACAGCCGTGTAGCATGGCTTTATGGCCAATTGTCACCTCATCTCCAATGAGTAAGGGGTGACCTTGTGGTTTTTCGCCGCTGGTTCGTGATACATGCAGGACAGTACCATCTTGAACATTGGTCTTTGATCCTATCTTTATATGATTCACATCCCCACGGGCCGCAACCAAAGGCCAGATGCTGGCATCCTCTCCGAGAGCGATGTCACCGACAAGAACTGCTGACGGATCGACATAGGCGGTGGGAGCGATAGTGGGATAAGTGTTTTTATAGGAGCGAAGAGGTGAAATCATAAAAAAGAGCCTTAAAAAATTAAGTTTATAACGTCAGACTAGCCTTGGTGTGGTGTAAATAATATCGAAAAACACCGCCTTTGTTTGATTACTGCACAGTTAAGCTCAAAAGATGAATTTATTTTGAATTTGGCCTTGCTAACGTGATCGAACTCTCTATAATGCGACCTCACTGACACGGAGCACGGCAACTTAAGCCGCTATCCAATCAGTATTGTTCTTTAACAATTTGA
>NZ_JBNNXT010000026.1:0-74793 GCF_052873815.1 Photobacterium sp. DNB23_23_1
GAGCGTACCACTTTCGGCAGTTGGCTTCCTCTTTTACACCTTCCCATGAGTGTCGCACTTATTATCTGAATTCAGGGTTAGCTGGTTTTTTTGGGTTCATTAAGGATTAGCGGTAATGAACCTCAAAAAATGGTAGTAAGTGATATGGCTTCTTCACCAAATACAACCTACCGTTTTCATATCGTAAAACTCAACCCCTCATCACTGTCACCTTACAACTAAGCTCCACTGTCAAATGTTCGTGCGGATACGAAACTTAAGTTGTGCATGATTATCATTATCTGTGGTGGAATATCAAAGGAGCCATGATTTTGGGCACTCCCGATGTGTTAGCTGTGCAAATTCGAAGCATTAAATGCACTGAATGCAGCATCAAAACAGACTTTATCTCATGGCTAGAGCCTTCGGCCCGTCTCACCAATCGGTTACGAAGCGATATTGAACAATTGCTACCACCTATTCCAATTAGACATATTAGCCAGATAACAGGGGCTTACTGATATACAATAAAATAGATAGACAAACGACTTTTTAATAAGTCGGTTACCAACGTTCCGTGAAAAGAGTTCCGGCCAATAGTTATGGATGAGTTTGGTATATTCAAAGGACATCGTTATGCCACGATAAAAATATTGAAGCTGTTGTTATGGATATTAACACAGCTTTTGACCTAGAAGCACAATTACACTGCCCGAATGTTCGCATCATTTATGATTTAGTTGATGTTGTCGCTTAATTTGACAGATAAGTAAACGCCTTTTCCTGGAAATCAGCGATTAACTTTTTTTGTGTGTTTTTTTGTTTTTTTTATATTTATTCATGATTATATGTGTGTGAATTCATCAATAAATAGTTAAAGAGTTTATTACTTAATAATTATTTGAATAAAGATCTCATTATTAAAACTATAAAAGCATATTATATAATTATGCTCTAATAAACAAAATTAAAATAATATTGTTATTTGTGTGGCTTGTTTCTAATACGAACAGAGATAGCTCGCTGTATAGTTTAGCCAGATAAAATTGATTACTGTCCAATAATAAGGGAAACACAATGAGTGATATAACAAAGGAATTAATTGATGAATATCGAACTAGGGGATATAACAGTGATTTATTACCTAAGCCTACGGAAAAGAGAACATGGCGAGCATTAAATTATTTTACGCTATGGCAGGGATCGGTGCATAACGTACCTAATTATGTCGCTGTTGGTGGTTTTTTTATGCTCGGCCTTAGCACCACCGGTATTATGGCCGCAATATTGTTAAGTGGTGCTGTTATTGCGTTGGCAATGATCCTCAATGGGGCGCCGGGCTCAAAATATGGTGTACCTTTTTCTATGCTTCTCCGGGCTTCATACGGAGTTAAAGGCGCACTATTTCCTGGGGTTTTGCGTGGCGGTATTGCTGCTATTATGTGGTTTGGGTTACAAAATTACGCAGGCTCTATCGCTTTACTGATTATTATTGCCAAGATTTGGCCCGAGTTTCTAGCCATCGGTGGTGATTGGTCTTTGTTCGGTATTTCCGCGCCTGGGCTGATTGCTTTTCTCGTGTTTTGGGTCATCAATATGCTCATTGGCCTTGGTGGAGGCGCTATTCTTAATCGTTTTACCGCTATTCTTAATCCGTGTATCTACCTTGTTTTCGGCGGCATGGCAATTTGGGCGGTATATTTGGTAGGCTTTGAAAGTATATTCGCCTACGTTCCCGCGAAGGTTCAGCAGGGTGAAGCTGGTTTCTTTGAATTTCTTATTGTTATCAATGCAATTGTTGCTGTGTGGGCTGCTCCAGCAGTGAGCGCTTCAGATTTCACTCAAAATGCGCGTAGCTTCCGTGACCAAGCAGTTGGTCAGTTTAGTGGACTAATGGTAGCTTACCTGTTGTTTGCTGTTTCGAGTGTTTGTGTACTGGCTGGCGCCAGTATCCATTTCGAAACGGATACCTGGAACGTTCTAGATATTATCGCTAAATGGGATAGTTTATTCTTGGTTATCTTTGCTGGTACCGTTGTATTGATGACTACAATATCAACCAATGCGACGGGGAATATTATCCCTGCGGGTTACCAACTTGTCGCCGTGTTCCCTCGTCTTACTTATCGCCAAGGGGTTATGATTGCCGGGGTGATCAGCGTAATTATCTGCCCGTGGAAATTGATGGAGAGCCAGGAAAGTATCTTCTTATTCCTTAATACCATCGGAGGTATCCTCGGCCCTGTGATTGGGGTAATGCTTGGTCACTACTTCATTATCATGAAGCAGAGAATAAAATTGGATTCTCTATACGTGTCCGATGATAGTTTTAATTACTACAAAAATGGCGTAAACCTCATTGCGTTCTATGCCACGATCTTTGCCTGCATACTCTCCTTAGGGGGCCAGTATATTCCGTCGTTAAGTGCGTTAAATAGCTTGTCTTGGTTCACCGGTGTCATTGTTGCCTTTGTTACCTATGTTGCCCTGATGAAGTTTGACGAAAAACGCAATCCAGAGCTCTACCTTTCGTTCCGATAATTCGTATTATTTATTTGAAAATAGTTTAAATTAAACCAATAACATGGAGTGAAACATGTCCTACGATAAAATTATTAAAAACGGTACCGTTATTTTAGAAAATGAAGCGATTGAAACTGATGTCGCGATAAAAGATGGTGTTATTGCCGCTATTGGCAGTAATTTGGGAGTGGCATCTGAATACATTGATGCGGTAGGTTTGATCGTTGCGCCAGGCATGGTTGATGGTCATGTCCATATCACCGATCCTGGCGGTCCGCGCAGCGAGTGGGAAGGCTATGAAACGGCAACGAAAGCAGCGGCAAAAGGTGGGGTTACTACCTGTGTTGAAATGCCATTGAATCAGGTGCCTGCCACTATTGACCGTGAAACGTTACATATTAAGTACGAAGCCGGTAAGGGAAGACTTACGGTGGATGTTGCTTCGCTGGGTGGTTTGGTACCGCACAATATTGATCGTTTGCACGAACTGGCTGAAGAAGGCGTAGTGGGTTATAAATGCTTTGTATCTACTTGCGGCAACCCAGATCCGACGTCAGGTGACTTCTGTAACGTAAACAATTACCAATTGTATGAAGGTATGACCGAGCTAGCGCGTTTGGGTAAAATATTGCTGATGCATGCGGAAAATGCAGAGATCTGTGATGGCTTGGGTAAGAAAGCGGTGGCCGAAGGCCGTCTTACAGCTAAGGACTACATCGCCTCTCGCCCGGTCTTCACTGAGGTCGAGGCTGTGCGCCGGGCGATTTACCTTGCGAAGGAAACTGGTTGTAAGCTTCACCTTTGCCATCTAAGCAGCCCTGAAGCGATTGAGGAAGTCACCAAGGCACGCAACGAAGGTCAGGATGTGACGTGTGAGTCGTGCGGCCATTACTTTGCCCTAGATGATGACCAGTTCGAAGAAATCGGTACCAAGGCGAAGTGTTCACCGCCGATCCGTAACAAGGACAATCAGAATCGTATGTGGACTAAGCTTCTGAATGGTGAAATTGATTTTATTACGTCAGATCACTCACCATGCACACCCGATCTAAAAGAAGGTGGAATTTTCGACGCCTGGGGCGGGATCTCTTCACTGCAGAACAGTGTTGATATTATGTTTGACGAAGGGGTTCAAAAGCGTGGCATGACGTTGACTCAATTCGCTAAGCTGATGGCTACCAACCCAGCAGATTTATTTGGTTTAGAGAATAAAGGGCGAATTGCGATTGGTAAAGATGCCGACATCGTCATGATTAAACCGGATTCATCCTATGTACTAACCGCAGATGATCTGGAATACCGTAATAAATTCAGTGCATATGAAGGTCGTAATATTGGCGCACAAGTTGCCAAGACACTGCTGCGAGGTCAGGTTGTCTATGATCTTGAGACGGGGGTTATTAACCCATTCCAGGGTGACTTTGTCAC
Organism: Photobacterium sp. DNB23_23_1; assembly: GCF_052873815.1. Taxonomy (NCBI): domain Bacteria; kingdom Pseudomonadati; phylum Pseudomonadota; class Gammaproteobacteria; order Vibrionales; family Vibrionaceae; genus Photobacterium; species Photobacterium sp. DNB23_23_1. The sequence goes on from NZ_JBNNXT010000026.1 coordinate 3,931, forward strand.
AGTGTAAGCGACGGTTGAAAGAATCATAATAGTAGGGCAGCCATCGGCTGCCTTTTTTTTCGAGCAAAGTCTTTCGTGACTGTATCCTTGTGTAATATAACTTAGTAAACGATTGGTGAGGCGAGCATATGGCTCTAGTCAGGAGGTAGCTTCTGTTTGACTTCTCATTTAGTGCATTTAATTCTTCGAGTTTGCACAGCTAACACAACATGATGACCCAATATCATGGCTCCTTTGATATCCCACCACAAATAATCATGTACAACTTGATTTCCGTATCCGACGAACATTTGGAAGTAGACCTTATACCAACCTACATAAATATTTGATCAGCCTTGCAGGTTAAAATCGCTGTTCGTTACGTTAGATATTTTGTAATTAGAGCCACTAGTTACTGCAACATCTACCTTGATAACAATAATTTTCCCAGTGTAAATACTTGATAAACTACTTATCCTGATTGGTTTTCGTTGTAAGGTGATAGTGATGAGGGATTGAGTTTTACAAGACTTCACGGCCAGAAACCATTTGCAGAAAGAAGATAGGAAAGTATGGTTCGACATGAAAACGGAAGTTTGTATAGGCTGTGTTTGGCATATAGCACATATCATGTGCTACCTTTTTCAGTTCCGCTAATCCACGGTGAACCTTTTTTATTTGCTGGTGATAGTAAGCAATCGCAAGCTTGAAATAAAACTGAATCAGAAAATAACAAAGTCAAACCTAAGGGCAAACCATAACGTTGTTAGCCTTGATATCATTGGATATGGAATAGGTTATCGGTTTATTTTTAGTTAATTAACTTGCTTGATTTTTATATCTAGGAACTTCGATCTATAAGAGAGTAAATATAAGTTTAAATGGTAGGTGTTTATTAGACTGGAAAGGGTTAATAATATGGTTATGGATATAAAAATGCCAGTAAGAATAACTTACTGGCTTAGCGATTTTAATATATTGTCTTAAAACGACTTATACTTGTACATATTCTGCTTTTTTCTCATCGTTATAGACATCGCGGTCAAACTCACCAAGTTTGTCAGAAACAAGCATGCCAATCATGACATCAACAACATTGTTAAGTAGTGTCCTGAACATACCTGAGAACCAGTCAATACCGATAAGAATCGCAACACTTTCCAATGGTAGGCCCATTGAGCTAGCGAGGAAAGTATAAACGATAATCATACCACCAGGTACGACAATGGTGCCCATGCACATCAATACAGACAGCAGGATAGCCATACCCATCTGGAAGGGCTCTAGCACAATACCGGTGGCCTGGCTCATGAAGAAGATAGCCAAGACGTAGCACATTACAGCACCATTGGCATTCATCGACATGGTAATTGGCCCTGTAAAGTCAGCAACTTTACGGCTCACACCAAATTTCGTGACGGAATCTTCCATTTTGGTCGGGAGGCAAATTGCTGAAGAGGTCGTTGTCATTGACATAATGGACAGCTTGGCAAATTTCTTCGGCATTTTAAAAGGGTTTACTTTTGTCAGCATTGCCGTCAACGGACCATACATGAGTAGAAGAATAATGTCGCCGATTGCCAGAGCGCCCAAGAACTTAAGCATAGGGATAATGACTTTAAAGCCGATAGCGCCAGAAACATTGGCCAATAAGCAGAAAATACCAATCGGAGCCAACTTCATTACCATCTTGATGATATTCATAATGACGGCATTAAAACTGACGATAAATTCAGTAATAATTGTATTTCCTGTCGTGCGGGAATATGAACCCATTGCAAGCCCAAAAATGACGGCAAAGACAATACAAGGTATCATGGCGCCACTGGACATGGAGCTAACTATATTGGTCGAAAAGAAGCCGAGTATTGTATCTTTTATGGATGCGTCGGGAGTTGCTACTGCAGCCGCTGCGCCATCAATAATTATGCCTTCGCCGGGCTTAATCGTTAGGGCGAGGAATAACCCGACAAAAGCCGAAACAATAGTCATGGATATTATCCATTTGAAAGTGTGCAGGCTCATTTTTCCTGCACCTTTGCTGTCAACGTTTCCTATTGCTGCGGATACTGCTGTCATTACCAGCAATACAACGGACATCTGGATCAATCGGATGAAGATGTCACCGATGAATTTAATATTTTCAGCCCATGGGCCAACAAATGCTCCAAAGGCTATCCCGCCTGCTGTCGCAATAAGTATCTGATTGGTTAGTGATATTGATAGCTTGGGCTTGGGGTTATTCTCAGCCATACTAATTGACATACTCGTTCCCTCATTTCAGTTTCATTCCTGATATTAAGGCCTACAAATGCTTTAGATCACAATAATAGTGAAAAGCATTACAACTGTATCTGACCTCTTCTATATCGACTCATACAACTTATTTCTATTACGTATCTGGTTGTGATACAGAATAGGGAAAAACGGATAGCTTTTATTTGATGGTGATTCGATAAAGGTGAAATGTTAAATTGTTTTATTAAAAGGAGGGGGATCGTTAGAAATGTTTAAATGTTATTAAGGGGTGGTGTTTTTTTACTTCCATCTTTTTGTTGGTGAGAATATCAAAAAGACGGAAGAATGATATCAGCTTCTATGGTTCATTAATACTCTGGCAAATCAAAGTTTTCAGCAATCTTGACAATCTCATTGTCAGAACAATGGGCAATATCTTCCATTACTTCACGGGTGAGGTGAGGACAGAATAACTCAATGAAATCCAACATGTATTTTTGCAAAAACAAGTTACGGCTGTAGCATAGCCATGCATCACATGCAGGGATAATATCGTTAAGTGGAATACTGACCAAGTTTTCATCGACCACATCTTGGGCGGCAACTTGGGCAATTATACCGATACCGTAACCCAGGTTTACGTACTTCTTAATGACCTCGACGTCCATCACCGTCATGAAGTAATACGGTGTGATCCCTTTTTCCTTGAAGGCTTTATCTTGTGACGATCGCCCGGTTGACCCCGGCTCGTAGCTGATCAGCGGGTAAGCCCCAATTTTCTCGATTGAGATATCGCTGTCATTAGCCAGTGGGTGATCTTTGGGTACGATCAGGCTCAGGTTCCATTTATAAGCCGGCAGTACAATGATGTCTTTTTCCCGCTCGACGTTTTGCGCCAGTATCGAGAAGTCAGATTGGCCACGTTTCAAAATATGACCATATTTGTCGAGTTGCGAAGTGCCAATGTGGAATTTGATTTTTGGGTAGCGCTTAACAAACCGTTCTACCGCTTCAGGAATGAGGTAGCGGGCAATGGTATTGGTGGTGTAAATGTTCAAAAAGCCTTCTTCCGGCTTGATGTGATCGCGAACAATAGTCTTGATGCGGCTCTCTTTTTCTAGCATGTCGATCGCTTCATCGATGATTTGCTTACCGATAGGCGTGACCGTACTGATAGATTTGCCTTTGCGCTCAAAAATTTTGACGCCCAACTCTGATTCAAGCAATCTAATCTGCTTGCTGACGCCCGGCTGGGTGGTAAAGAGGGAATTGGCAGCAACCGAGATATTTAGGTTGTTGTCTATTACCGCCTTGAGGTAACGCAGTTGCTGTAATTTCATTACTCTCTCATTATATTCGCAATATTTTCATACCCTTGATTGTGCCTTAAATTACATAACTTTTATATAACAAGTGGTAATAATATATTCTATTTCCTTTTTGTAATGGGCGGGGGCGCATAAAGAATCCTTTTCGCTTCAACGATGCTTATGGGGCTTAGTTCTCCAGCGCACGGATCATTTCGAAGCGGCGTAGCCCTACCATGACTCTGTTTTCAGCTAGTATGCTGAGGTTACCGATGGCTTGATATTTGATGGTGAGACTGAAGTACGGATTTATACGCGGTTGAATAAAGCAGAACAGGCGGCATTGAAGGAGTTCGTTGCCGCCCTCATCTTTAAGCTCACTGTAATGTGAGCAAGGAAATGGCTGTCTGCGTACAGCCATTTCTTATTTCATCTTTAGTGGCTTCTTGATATCACCCAAGTTGCCTGGCAATCACCGCAGCAGACCTTGGCATCGCTGATGCTCTTGTTAATGATCTGGGTGTTTTCAGAGTCACACTCTGGGCAATGAGTTCGGGTTGGCGGGCAATTAAGTTCAACACAATGATTCTGATTTTCCTTAGCCTTCACCATTGGTTGTTTGCAATCTGGGCACAACATGAATAACACTCCTTATATTTTGAACTGACTTCTTGTCAGCTTTGCTATTATGCGTTTTATTTCTCTATGTCGTGTGGCACAAAATTTGTGCCAATGTGGCAGAAATAAAAGACATGCACTGTAATATCACCGTTGTGAGGGTGTGACCAGCCTGTCGGCTGAATTGTTGGCGGTTTGTTGATCGTTATCATGAATAGACAAAAACAGTGAATAATTTTGCGAACTATTATTCAAATTTGTAATTCATTTTCAGTATTTCTGTCACTATGGCGTCAACTAATTGAATTATTCTGTCTTTTACCCTATATAACGTGAAGTCTGTTGCTAATACTACGGGTCATAGTGGCTTCGACGCGGTTGCTTTTATTTGCGATACCATTACTGGATAAGTCGGTTCAAGCTACCGTGTATTCTCTCTTGCCAAATCAGGTTCGCCACTGTTTTCTAACATGACTTTCCGTGCGGTATTACGTAGTGCCAGTGTGGCCTGCCAATCACTGCCGTTAGGTTTAATCAGTGGGCTGATAATAACGTCGATATCTCCTTTGCGGGGAAAGAGTGATTTATCCCTTAAAATGGAGCGGGTACCTTTGAGTGTGATGGGCAGTATTGGGATCTGCTTTTCGACCGCGATTTGAAATGCACCAAGATGAAAGTCATGCAGGCCAGCCATTCGATATAATGTTCCTTCGGGAAAAATCGTCAGCGGCCTTGGGCTATCGGCAAACGCGGTTAACTGTCGGCTATCGGTGAGGCTTTTTTGGGTGTCGAAACGCTCGACAAAATGGGTGCCCAATTTCTCAAGGAAAGTACGGGCAAAAACATTGCCTTTGAGCTCAGATTTGGCGACAAACTGGTGCTCTTTACCTGTCGCAGCCAACAGCACTAGGCCGTCGAGATAACTGGCATGGTTGACGATAACCAGATATGGCGATCCATCGGTAGGGATATGCTCAATGCCGTCTATTGTCAGATTGGTGCCGGTTAGCTTGATGAGTGAGCGGGCACCCCAGCGGGCAACTGACCAGCAAGCTGATTGTGTCGGTAACAGCGCGACCAGTACCCAAACGGGTGGTGCTAATAATGCCATGATAAGCCACATATAGCAGGCAAAGCCCCAGTCTGCAGCCAATCGCCGGAAGCGGACGAATGCAGGCTTGGCGCTGGACATGAATAAGCGGGTCGCTTGCCACCATACGGCGCGTTGCGGGGCATTGAGTTTGTTTTCCTCAAACAGGGTTTTACATGCCGAGCGACGGATTTTGCCACTGGAGGTTTTGGGTACGGTATGGGGAGGGCAGAGCTCGACTACATCAGTGGGGATCCCTAATAGGTTGAATGACAGGTTTTGTATCTCATCTCTTAGCTGCTGCTTTTTTTGTTCATCTTCAAGTTTGGTTTCGGCCAACACCACCAGTTGCTCGGTGCCTGTTTTGGGATTAGCACTGGCAAATACCGCAATACAGCCTTTGCGGATCCCGTCAAGCTGGCTGACGGCTGACTCTAGCTCTTGTGGATAGATGTTACGGCCTGCCTTGATGATGATGTCCTTGACTCGGCCAGTGAGAAACAGTTCCCCTTCCATCGTTAGGCCGCGGTCACCGGTTCTGAGCCATTCATCGTGGTAGAGCTCGGCGGTTTTGTCTGGGGTGCGATAATAACCCAATGTTGATGAAGGGCCTTTGAATTCCAATTCACCTTCTTGTCGTTCGGGTACTTCTCTCCCTTGGCTATCGACAATGCGTATCTGGTGGCCCGGTAACGGGTGCCCCAATCCGATAAGCGGAATGCTATGATCCAGCAAAGTGTTGATATTTTCCTCTATTTCCGTTTCGCTTCCATCAACGTTGACGGCTTTACCCGAATTCACCACAGCTCTTCCAGAGTTCATCATCGTTTGGCGGTCAACCCATTCAACCCTCGGCGTGCGGGTTTTGAGCGGGAACGTTAATCCGACCGACGATTCCGCAAGTCCATAAACGGGGGTCATCGCTTCAGGGGCAAAACCATGGTCTTGGTAGCGCTGGGTGAATGCTTTCATTGTTGCCGGACTAATGGGCTCTGCACCATTCCAGCAATGCCTGACTGAGGAGAGATCCAAGCCTTCCAAGTCAGCGTCCGCAATCTTGTTAACACACAGCTCGTAGGCAAAGTTGGGGGCTGCAGTTATGGTTCCCCGGTGGTGGTGCAGTGCCCATAACCAACGCTTGGGTTGGGTCAGGAAGTTAAGTGGAGACATGATCACCAAGGGGATCGCATGATAAAGGCTGCCGAACCAGGCGCCAATTAATCCCATGTCATGGTAGACCGGCAACCAACTGACGAATACATCATCAGAGGTCGCGCCGACGGCTTTGCCCATCGCCCGAATATTGGCAAGTAGGTTGGCATGAGTGAGTTTCACCCCCTTGGGAATACCGGTACTGCCGGACGTGTATTGCAAAAAGGCAATGTCATCAGGTTGCGCTTGGCCTATGTGTTGCTGCTCGGATGTGACGGATTCAGCCGACAGGCTTTCAATCTCTTCGGTGGTGACAATATGCTGCAATGCAGGCACATGCAGTTTGAGCAGGGTAGATAACCCTTTGGCTTGTTCGACTGTGATCAGTAATTTGGTTTCGGCATTCTGTAAAATTTTGCTATGCCTGATCAAGTGATCCTCAATTTGCGATGGCCTTGCTGGTGGGTAGATCGGTACCGGGATTGCTCTCGATAATAAAATCCCAAAGAAACAATAAAAATAGGCGTTACAGGTGGGCAGCATGATCGCTACGGTATCACCAGGGCCGATACCGAGATCTTGCAGCCGACAGGCGATGATCTTCGCCTGCTGATAGAGAGTGTGGTAACTAATGGATTCGACATTGTCCGCGTCTTGATATACATACAAATGTGGACGATCACCGTGTTGATCGACATGCCATCGCAGCAGATCTTGCAGTGTCGTTACGTGATCGGGGTAATTGGAGGCTGAAGGCAACTCAATTCTTTCTGCCGAGGATTTTACCGCCGCTGGGTGCTGTTCGGCATTGAAGATAGCATTGAGCAAGTCGCGGGGAGTTTCGATTTCTGCCAGTGTCTGCGTGGGAAGTGAAAGGGCAAACTGCTGTTCGGTGCGTTGGAGCAGTTCGGCTCTGGCTAAGCTGTCGAGGCCCAGATCTTGGTCGAGCTTGCTGTCAAGATGGACGGAATTGCTATCGAAATTGTCTGGGGTGATTTCGTTAGCGAGCTCTTTCACTATGCCAAGTAATGAATGGGCAGCCTGTTTGGGATCGGAGTAGGGAAGGGGATTCTGGCTTTCCATGGGCTACCCTTTTTTGTTGTTATGATGCCTAAAGTGTAGCCAAAATCGGCATTAATGCCGTTAAATGTATGAAAAGTTTGGTGATGTGCACACTCGGTATCGATGTCTGTTAAATGCGAGTCGATCATCGATACCTCATGGTGTCTTAGCGTGCTATTTTACCAATTATGCGTTGCTGGCAACTTGGCCTAGCATGGCCTTATTTTCTTCAAGACATTGAGCATAACTTTGTTCTGACAGGCGAAGGCTTTGCCATAATGCCAAGCTTTGTGATTGAGAATGAGCTGAAATCAGGGCAAACTGCCGGAATACTACCTGAGTTGCATGGTGTTACGGTGTCGCTTTATGCGGTTTACCAGCACAAAGCTCTGATGCCGAAGAAGGTCAGGGCACTGATCGATTATTTAAAGTCGAATCCGCTTTCGTCATCGGTATAAAGAGCCCTTTGTTCAACGAAGATTCTGTTACATTATTGGGTTGTTGGGGCGCTTAATCTATTTTTGAGCTAACTTGTTATTGCCCCTTAATAATCTAGATCAAAAGCTCATTCACATCCTGTTAATCTGTGTTTGCCATACCAATTTCTTATGCCACCAGAGTTCCTACTTATATGGATGCAATACACCAATAATCTTTGGGTGCATTAGTGAGCGGGGAGCAGGTCAGATTCAATTTTATAAACTAAAAATAACGGCTCCTTATCATTTGGTAGTACCAGTTTTATCTGATTATTATCCTTGCAATGCACCTCTCATTATTGATTTTTTATATATGAGATATTTCTTGGTGGTACCAGTTATTTTGTGGGGATGATTTAGATGTTGAAATTAAAGATAGTAGATGCGCATGTCCATTGGTGGGATTTAGATAACCACCTCTATCCTTGGTTAAACGGTGATAACCAAGCAAGAGATCAACAAGAAGCGCAAAGACTAGCCAATAACTATTTACCTGTAGATCTGGATAGTGACGCTAAAAGTTATGAGCTAAGTGGTGCTGTACATATTGAAGCAGGATACGATTCTGCGAAGCCAACATCGGAAACTCGTTGGCTCGATTCTCTTGAGACCAGTTTTCCTTTCGTGATCCTTGGCTCAGCTAATCTGGCTAATGAAAACCTTACTTGTTTGTTGAATGAGCATAAACGCTCTCCTCGTTTTAGGGGAGTGAGGCATATGCTTAACTATGTCGAAGGAAGGCCAGAACTCTGCTGGGCAGACCAAAATTATCTAGATAACCCTCTGTGGAAAGACAATTATCCGCTCCTCGGAAAACATGGATTGATCTTCGAACTTATGTGCTTTGGGCATCAGATGGAAGATTTCGCTAGATTGGCTAATGCTCACCCTGAAATACCCGTTGTTCTTGAACATACAGGTATGCCATCAGCAGATGAAGCAAACCTAGAGCAATGGCGAAATGGTATTAAAGTGCTTTCACAGTGTGAGCATGTTCATTGTAAGTTAGGCGGTCTTGGAACAATGATTCCTGATTGGAATGAAGACATAGCGTTTAATGTTTTTGATTGGGTTTTGGAGTGCTTTGGCCCAGAAAGAATCATGTTTGCGAGCAACTTCCCAACTGACAGTCAATTTACCAGTTACGACTATATGATGGACATTATCATCTCTTGGGCTGAGTCGCGTTTGAGCCATAAGCAACAAGATGCATTTTGGGCTAATAATACACTCACTTTTTATAAGTTCTAATTCCGAAACATGGACAATAAAATAGCGGTTTTAAACGGCCGCTTTTTACTATTCTTCTTCGAAAGGTTTCTTTGACTCTGTAAAGAATCTATCTACCGCTTTCACTACTTGTTCTCGATTCCGAGAGCGGAATGCAGAGATAATATCTTTTCGCAGGCTTATACTGCGCTCTGAACTCCCTTCCTGTACTAGAAGTCTCTCTACTGTTTTTCTGCGCAGAGCAACCATGGTTTCAATAAGGTTGATGAACAATGGATTGCGAGTAGTACGCGCCATCACTTTATCACAATGGTCAAGGGCGTCAGCATAAGCAGTGATATCTTTAGGGTTGATCAGGGTTAGCTGTTCATATGCCTTCTCGATCTTTTCAAAATCTAGTCCATTGCACTGTTCAAAGGCTTTGATATACATTGCCTTTTCCAATATTTCACGTACCTCGAACAATTCGATAAAGGTCGTATGTGGTGGGTGCAGTAGCCAAGACATCACATCACCAGTGACTCGGTCACTGTACTCTTTAACAAAAGAGCCTTGATTGCTACGAATTTCAATGAGGCCAGCGGTTGATAGGCCTCTTAGTGCTTCACGGATACGACCTCTGGAAACACCGTACTGTTCAGCAAGGTCACGTTCGTTAGGAAGTTTATCTTTTGGATGATACTTCTTGTTGATAATCTGCTCTGCAATATCTTGGATGATTTCATCAGCTGCAGTTAGTTTTTTTTCCATACTGATCAGACTCTAATTCATAATTTGTTAAATTCTAACAGAAAATAGCATTGGTATTAATGTCTTCTAATACCAATGCTATCTTGAATATTCGACGGCTTTGCCGTCGACTCTAGTCAACGCTTTGCATTGTAGAGCTTTATCTCTAAACCTTACATAGTCACAAAATTACCATATGCGACGATTAGAACTGAGAAGGTTAATACAGCCAGGCCATTGTATAGGTTGCGCTTCACAGGCTTTGGTGAGGATTTCCATTCTTTGAAATAGATACCCCAAATTTGAGCAAAGATAATCAGCATAATCATGTGGATGGCCCATGATGCTACTGAGAAGTCTTCCATAAAGTGCTCAGCGATACCGTAGAAGAAAAACTGGAAGTACCAAGCTGCGCCACCAACAATCGCAAGGATATAGTTACGTCTTAGTGCCTTATTTTCTTTGTCGAAGAACTGTGTAAAGTTGTTTTGGCGACGAATCAAGAAGTAGCAGATTATCAAGTTTGAAATCAATGCACCACTATTAGCCAATACAAAGATAACGTTCACTCGTAGCAGTGGGTTTGCCCCCATATCAACAGCTTGTGCTGCCATTGGCTCGCCAGCATGCAACGCAAATCCATAACAAGCCGATAGAAAGCCAGCACCTAGAGCAACAAATATACCTTTAACGATCTTGCTGTTTTTAGCTGATGTTGCGTCTCCTGATTGTTGATTCTCATGCAGTTCACGTCCGTAACCAGCTTTACCCACCAGGAACATACCTACGATTGCGATCAATAGTGCCGAGAAAATATAGACACCTTGTGTGGTGTATAGAAGTTTGTGAAGTTGCTCACCACCCATTACTAGTGGCGGGATAATGGTTCCTACAGTCGCACTGAAGCCGATGGAGATTGCGTAGGTCATTGAAAAACCAAGCATTCTACATGCTAATCCAAAACCGTATCCGCCGAAGCCATAGATGAAACCAAGTCCAACTGTCAGCAATATAGTCTTGGTGTCGGCCATAGCGATAATCATGCGAACTTCAGGTATTGTAAGGCTAGCAACAATAATTGGAAGGAAGAATAAGGAAACTAGAGCAAAGCCAACCCAGTAGACATCCCATTGCCAACCTTTTACAAATTTACCCGGTACAATACTACTTGCCGATGATGCGGCACCGATAGCATGTAATGCTATCCCAGTTAATGCTGTAATCATAACAAAATCTCTATTCTAAGTTATTGGATTATTCTTGGAAAAATACACTTTTCATACCTGCCCACCATTCACCTTCTTCTCTATCCTTGAAGGGGATATGCATTGGCTTACATTTATCCCACCATTTAATGACGGTCTTGTTCTCTGACATGCGCTTCATGTCAGCTTCAAAATCTTTCCCCCAATATTCCACGTAACTAAATAGGTAGTCTTTTCCGTCTGGTAGCTTGCGCAGGAAGATACTGTAGTTACGAAGATTACTGTCACTGTTCTGAGCCAGTACTTCAGGCCAGGTATCCGTATGCAGTCGACAGTACTCGTCAATGCACTCTGGTCGAATCTCTACGACTGAGCCTAATCGCTGAGGTTGATTCATAACTTGCTCCTTAGATTTCTTCTAGATAAACGGGACGATTTTCGTTGATTGATTTGACCGCAGCTTCCACCATTCGGATAGTGTCGATTCCATCTTCAATGGAGTTATTGGCTTGGGTATCTTTGTCGATAGCTAGCATTAGCTCACCCATAGTTCCCATAAATGCGTGTGGGAACCAACGACCTTCTAGTTTTGGTTTGTGCCAGATCTTTTCTTCGCAATTTAAGAAGGCAATTTCATCTTCTTTACCGTGGGGGTAGTTATGCAGAGCACCATTGGTGGCATTTATAACGCCTTTACTGCCTTCGACTCTGAAGCCAGCTTTCCAATCTTCCATTGGGTATCGATTGTCATGATTGACATCAACTTGGGCTTTGAGTCTATTGCCAAAGTCTAGGAAAGAGTAATCTTTGATATGGTCTTCCCCAATCCCTCGTTCAAAACCTGAGGTGGCTTGGGTATAGATGAAAGTAGGTGTTTTATCGAGTAAGTAACGCAGGGTGTCGAAATAATGAATGGTGTGACCCCACATATTGTAGTTTGGAGTGTTGTGCCAAAAGGTCCATTCTTCCCATGGTTGTCTGACATTCACATCGATACTTAGGTGGCTCAACTCGCCTAATTCACCTCGCTGAATCAAATCCCTCGCTGCATTGACAGACGGTGAGTAGCGCATCTGATGATTAACCGCACCTTTGAGGTTGCACTCTTTAAGCATGATGTCCATCAACCTTGCTTGAGCGACATCCAAGGCTAATGGTTTTTGGCAAAGCACGTGCTTTGAGTGGATGCAGGCCAACTCTACTATGCTCGGAGTCACCTCAGCAGGCGTTGCGATATCTATTATGTCGACACAATCCAAAGCCGCTAACTCTGCTGAGGTTTTGCAAACATTTGGTATACAAAACTCCTCAGCGAGCCTTTTCGCTTTCTCATGATCAAGGTCCGAAATGGCTGTTACTTCAAAGTTAGCCATTCTGTACGCCGGCAAATGGCAGTACTTCACGATTTCACCAGCACCAACGATACCTATCTTCTGTTTTGCCTCAATAGGGTAGCGAGGCTTGTAATTCATCTTCATTAGAGAATCCTTTCTGTTATTGGTGGTACCAGTTATACATTCACCTCTTGTTTTAGTTAAGCTTCTTACTCGTTTTTTGTGAGGTGTATTAGGTTGTGAAAATGATTTTTGACTCAAGCTTCTGTTTTTAATTGGTTTTTTTGTTTGGTTTGTTTTTTTGATTTAGAACGGTTGTTTATTTGTTTGATTTTGGTTTATGGTAGTACCAGGAGATTCAATTGAGGATGTGAAAGATGAATTTGCCCCTGAAAGGAATGTTAGTGTTGGACTTTAGTCAGTTTTTGGCTGGTCCCTCTGCAGCGCTTCGTCTTGCTGACTTAGGCGCACGAGTAATCAAGATAGAGCGACCAAATGTGGGAGATCTGTGCCGAAAGCTCACCATCTCTAATCTGAAAATTGATAAGGAGAGCGTGGTATTTCAAACCATAAATCGAAACAAGGAGAGTTATACCGCAGATCTTAAGAATGAAGCTGACAAACAACAGGTAATCAGTCTGATTAAGCAAGCCGATGTAATGATCCAAAACTTTCGTCCTGGAATCATTGAACGTTTAGGTTTGGACTATCAGTCAGTCAAAGAGCTTAATCCTCGGATTGTTTATGGCTCAGTCTCTGGTTATGGAACTCAAGGGCCGTGGGTGGATAAGCCTGGCCAAGATCTATTGGTGCAATCGATGAGTGGACTGGTTCATCTCAATGGTAATGCGACAGATGCTCCTATGCCATTTGGCCTAGCTATCGCTGACATGATTACAGGTGCACACTTAGTTCAAGGGATACTCGCATGCTTAGTACGCCGTGGTGTTACCAGCAAAGGTGGTCATGCAGAAGTAAGCTTGCTCGAGTCAACTTTAGACTTTCAATTTGAAGTGCTTACTACTCACTTGAATGATGGTGGCAAACTGCCGCAAAGAAGCAGCATCAATAACGCGCACGCTTATTTAGGCGCGCCATATGGGATCTACAAAACTAAAGATGGTTTCCTTGCATTAGCCATGGGCTCAGTGGTTGAGCTTGGTGATCTCCTTCAATGTCACCCTCTAACTGAATATAACAACGAAGATGACTGGTTCGATAAACGAGATGAAATCAAAAGCATCCTGGTTTCACATCTAGCGAGTGGTTCGACTCAAGTTTGGTTGGATAAATTAGAGCCAGCAGATTATTGGTGCGCGGATGTAATGACTTGGGAGCGTTTGCTGAAACATGAGGGTTTCACTTGCTTAGAGATGATTCAAACCGTGCAACATCCAAGTGGCTCTGAAGTAAATACCACTCGCTGTCCTATCTCTATTGATGGCTCTCGACTCTACAGCGAAAAAGCGGCACCGAGACTGGGTGAAGATACCGCGCGCATTCAAGACGAATACCAGTTATAAGGTTCTGATTATGCGACCATTGCAAGGTATCAAAGTTGTTGACTTTAGCCAGTTTTTGGCAGGGCCAGCTTGTAGCCTTCGCCTAGCAGACCTAGGTGCTGAGGTTATTAAAGTGGAAAGGCCTGGCGTGGGGGATATCTGCCGTCAGCTTTATGTGGCTAAGCAGAAAGTAGGTGATGAGAGCACTATTTTTCATGCCATTAATCGTAACAAGAAATCCGTCGCCATCGATCTAAAGTCGAAGTCTGGTTATCAGGATGCATTGCAGTTGGTCGCAGGAGCTGATGTGGTGATTCAAAACTTCAGACCCGGTGTAGCAAAGAAACTCGGCATAGATTGGGCAACCTTGCGAGAGGTTAACCCTAAGCTTGTTTACGGTTCGGTCTCTGGCTATAGCCCTGATTCAAAGACTTGGAAAGACAAACCTGGTCAGGATCTTTTGGCGCAGAGCCTATCCGGTTTAGTTTGGTCAAACGGTGATGGTCAAGCTCCTCAGCCTATGGGCCTAGCTATTGCCGATCTAACCGCAGCCTATGAGTTAGCTCAAGGAATTCTGTCTCTATTGGTTCGTCGAGGACTAACCGGAGAGGGAGGTTTAACAGAGGTTAGTCTGGTTGAATCACTCATTTCATTGCAATCAGTTGCTTTGTTTGAACATATAAACCATGGGGTGACCTCTGGCGAAGATAGCAAAGATGCTCAAGGTATCTATCAAACTCTCGATGGATATTTAGCGATTGGCTCTGTCGACTGCAGGACTGTGTCAAATGCACTTGCCTTGGATGCTCATAAGGCTCTAAGCCTTGGAAAATACATCTCACAACAACCTAAGCGACCACTGCTTGAGGTATTGAAGTCTAATAGCATTCCAGCGTGCCCAGTGCTCGATTGGCATGAACTCAGAGAGTCCGACCATTACAAATCTCTCAATTTTGAGCAGGGCGTATTCAATAAGCAACAACAGATTCTTCATACCACTCGCTGTCCTGTCACCATTGATGGTGAACGATTTATTTCTCCTGTTGGCGCACCTGAAATAGGGGAGCACACACATTTATTTATAGGAAATTCAACATGTTCATAGACAAATATTTTGATGATTTTGAGCTTGGTGAAGCTCGAGAGACTATAGGTAGAACTATTACTGAGTCAGATATCGTTCTTCATGCAGGTCAGACGGGTGATTTCTATCCCCACCATATGGATGCAGAATGGTGTAAGACTCAACCATTTGAAAAACGTATCGCACACGGCACTTTGACCTTTTCTGTTGCTGTGGGTATGACCGCAGGTCTTATCAACAATCGAGCCATGACCTATGGCTATGAAAAGCTTCGTTTTCCTAACCCTGTTTATATCGGTGATACCATTAAGGTGCACGTCACGATTAGTGAGAAGCGTCCCCATCCAAGAAAAGAGAACTATGGCATTGTTTCAGAAAAGCTGGAGGTGCTTAATCAACAAGGTAAGTGCGTGATGGCTACAGAACATCTGTTGCTGGTGGAGAAACGCAATGATTAAGTTAAGGGGAATGACGTGGGATCATGATCGAGGATATAACCCACTTATTGCAGCGTCAGAAGCGTTTAATACTCGATATCCAGAGGTAACGATTGAGTGGGATAAGCGCTCATTGCAAGCCTTTGCCGACAGACCCTTGGATGTGATTGCTGAAGAGTATGATTTCATGATCATCGACCATCCACACATTGGTGAAGCTTCTCAGCAAGGCTCGATCATTGCACTCAATGATGAGAAATATGTGGATGCGTTGGCGGAATTAAATGCTAGCAGTGTAGGACCATCTCATAAAAGCTATGAGTTGAATGGTAAAAACTGGGCTCTTGCGGTTGATGCCGCTTGTCAGGTGGCTTGCTACAGGCCTGATTTATTGGAAACACCACCGTCAAACTGGGATGAAGTCTTCGAGTTAGCAAAACAAGGCAAAGTACTGTGGCCACTCAAGCCGGTAGATGCTGTCGATAGTTTTTTTACTCTGTGTGCCAATCTAGGTAAACCGGTGGCAACAACAGAGCATGAGTTCGTTGACAAGGAGGTGGCGAAACAAGCGCTTGAACTGATGGCAATGTTCGCGCCATATCTGCCAGAAGAGAATCTGGTTCACAATCCAATTGATGTTTTAGAGATCATGTCTACCAGTGATCAATACGCTTACTGCCCACTCCTGTTTGGTTATACCAACTATGCAAGAAAAGGCTACCGCACCAACACTATCTGTTTTGCTGATATGCCAACCTTCGCAGACAAGGAAATCGGCGGCTCCATTATAGGCGGTACAGGGATCGCTATTTCTTCCAAATGTGCTCACCCAGAGCTGGCTAAAGAGTTTGCATTTTCACTTGCGAGTGAAGACCTACAAAAAAGTATCTATTTTGAGCGAGACGGACAGCCGGCACACAAAGCCGCATGGCTGGATGAAAGCGTAAACAAGGCTTCGAATCAGTTCTTTAAAGACACACTAACTACCATCGAGAATAGCTGGCTACGTCCGAGATATAACGGATTTTTGTACTTAGCGGATGTCGGTGGTGATTTAGTCAATGAGTTTTTAGAGGGCAAACACAGCGTTGAAGAAGTTATTCAAGGGCTTGAGGAGGCGTACCAGAAGAGCCTTCTAGGCGAAAAAGAAAGAAAATATGACTAGTAAGGAAGATACATGAAACAGATATACAATTTCGAAAAGCGGGTTGTTATTGTTACTGGTGGCGCTCGAGGCCTTGGACTGGCGCAAGCGCAGGCGTTTCTGAATGCGAATGCGACCGTAGTGATCACTGATATTGATCCGAACGCATTGGAAAGTGCACGTGTGGAGTTGAACTCCGAAGATGTTCATACATATAAGCACAATATTAAAGATTTCGACACTACTGCAAGCCTAGTCGAGCGCATCGAGCAGGAAGTTGGTGATATCGAATATCTGGTGAACAACGCTGGCGTGCATCTCAAGAAACCTATTTGGGATGTGTCTACGGAAGAGTGGCAAAACATCAATGATATCAACGTGACTGGTTTGTTTGTTATGTCACGTGAGGTGATTCGCAAGATGAAGCAAAGAGAGCGTGGCGCTATCGTAAACGTCTCCTCAATGGGCGGTTTGATGGCGTTGCCAAGCGCTGCAGGTTATGTAACCACTAAGACGGCTGTGGTGGGTTTAACGCGAAGTATTGCGGTGGATTGTGGTGCGTTTAATGTACGTTGTAATGCGGTTTGTCCTGGATTTATTGACACTGAAATGACCCGTAAAGTACTGGCCGGCGATCCGGCTCGTGCAGCAAAAATTGAAGGTCGTATTCCAATGCCACGTCTGGGTTTGGGCGAGGATATTGCTGCCGCTACTGTGTATCTATGCTCAGAAAGTGCGTCTTATGTAAATGGTCAATTGCTACCGATCGATGGTGGTTACAGCGTCGGATTTTAGGAGGAAGTTATGGTAGATACATATAAAGCTTTGGTTCTAACCGATGCTAAAACCACTAGAGTAGAACAACGTAAGCCAAGAAGTCTTGATTCAAAAGAAGTGCGAGTGCGATTAGGTTCGGCGGGCATATGCGGTACCGACCTCCACTATTATCAAGATTTTGCCAATGCGGGCTTCTTATTACAAAATCCTCTGGTTCTTGGACATGAAGCCTCGGGCACTATTGTTGAGTTAGGATCAGACGTTAATGGTTTAAAAGTTGGTGAGAAAGTCGCTATAACCCCAGTGATGAACTGTGGGGAGTGTGAAAACTGTCGAAGTGGAAACAGCAACACCTGTACTAACAAGCGTTTCCCTGGTTCAGCCACAACCATTCCACACATCGATGGCTTCTTTCGAGAGTACTTTGAGGTCGAGGCGCGCTGTTGCAGAAAGCTACCTCAGAGTGCTGAACTGGATAAAATTGCCTTTGTTGAGCCTGCAGCGTGCGCCTTACACGGTGTAGAGCGAGCAGGTGACCTTATCGGTCGTCGAGTATTAGTGACAGGTGCAGGCCCTATTGGCACTTTGGCGGCGACGATGGCAAAGGTCAGTGGTGCTGCTGAAGTGGTAGTTTCCGACCTAACCGATGAGTCTTTAGCTATAGCTTCTCAGATGGGGGCGGATAAGGTGATTAATATCCGTCATACGTCAGTTGAGGACTTTATTAAAGAGAACGGAGAGTTTGATATAGCTATTGAGGCCAGCGGGGCAACCTCTGCATACGTATCTTGTTTGACAGGTGTTAAAAAGCAGGGCACTGTAGTCCAGCTATCCGTCCTGGCTGAAAAAGAGCCTAACCTTCCAGCCAACCTGATCATGCTAAAAGAGCTGACTCTAAAAGGCGCATTTCAGTTCAACGGTGAGTTTGATAGAGCGCTAGCGCTTATCTCCTTAGGGCGCATTGATCTAACCCCTATGCTTTCTGGTCAGTTTAAGTTTGAAGAGGCCAGTAAAGCATTTGATATTGCAAAAGACCGTAGCAAATCAATGAAGGTTCAATTCGTGGCTTAGCTGTAGCGCCCTCTAAGAACAAGCGAGCTATCTAGCTCGTTTTTTTGTGGGGTGAAATTGAGAAGCCTAGAATTAGTTAATACATTGTTTGTAGACCAAGCCACTTCTGGTGGCATGAGAGGTTTGACTAGAGAATGGATGGCTTAAGTCGATGGAAGCACCAATGGATAAGTCGTCTTTATCTTATCGATATGCAGTACGTTTTAAAAAGTGCCTGTCGTAATAACGAAAAAGGCTCTGCTTAGCTGAAAACTAAAGCAGAGCCTGATATTCAGTGCCTTCATTGTGTTTAACTTACCGCTAATTCATCGATAGATTTACTCTCTTTTACACCGATTGGGTCTCGATACTTCACGGTTTGTAAGTGCTCAGCGTATAGTACTAATTCACCATCGTTTTTGAAGATCTCGTAGCTCACAGTGATGATTCCCATCAAATCATTCTTCGGCTTTTTCTCTTTGTGTGTGCGAACCGTGTAGATGGTGTCACCGATAAACACTGGGCGAATAAATCTTAGCTTGTCGTAGCCGTAACTAAAGGTATTCACGTTATTGTTTGCCATTAAGCCAAGGCCATAGGCAAACACCTGAGCACCAGCAACCAGTCGCTTACCAAACATGCCCTCATTTTCAGCAAAACCTTGGTCGCCAACGTAAGGGTGCATGTCTAGTACCAAAGAGTTGAATAGCATAGCCTCACCTTCGGAGATGGTGCGGCTAATAGATTTTACTTTCTTACCTATTTCAAAGTCTTCATAAAGCCAGTCTTCAGTATTGTATTTTTCGAGTTTTGAGTGTTCTTCTCTTGGGGTTTTTACGACCATAGTCTGTTCCTCTGAGTATTTGATTATTTTGCTGTGATAAGTAGTTGAAAGTTTGCGATCACATCACCCCAAACTTTTCGTATGCTTCGACGGTTGTCATGCCTTGCTGCAGGGCGAGTAGCACCTGATTCTCTTTATTTGCCTTCTCAAAGGCGCCTTTGAAAGCGTCAACCTCAATCTCTTTAGGTATGATCAGGATTCCGTCTCTATCTCCGAAAACTATGTCGCCATCCCTAACGAGGATGCCGTCGACTTCAATAGGCACACGCCAATCAATCACCTTGCCACGTACGCCTTGGTCTTGGGCGTAACTCCCAAACGAAGCAATAGGAAAGTTAAGGCGTTCAATTTCATTGGTGTCGCGGTGGAACCCATGTACAACGGTTCCTGCCGCACCACACTGGATAGCTCGGGTAGACATTAACCCGCCCCAAAGGGCATATCGGTGAGAACTGCCTGAGCAGATATAGACTTCATTTGATTTAAGATCATCGAGCGCTTCAAACATGCGGCCGAACGGCATTTCACTGATTGATGATTGGCCAGGGTGAACGCCCAAAAAGTCAGCTTCTAGAACCGTCATGGCACGGCCAATAATCACCATGTCAGATCGTATTGGCTTAAGGTTGGGGGAAAGAAACTGGTGTGTATAACCTAGTGAATCGAGAACATCGCCAACAAGAGCCACAAACAAATGCTCTTTTGCCAGTGCAAACAGCTCGTCATCGTTTGTCCATTTCATTTTCATTCAGTGGACTCCTAGTTAGTAAATAGAGTGGAAAGTTGAGGGAATATGATGAGCAGTACACCTACGCACATAACCGTCAATATGTAGGGCATGATCGCTCTAATACATTTGTCAATTCTGACACCTGTGACCGAACAGGCCGTGAACATCACAACACCCACTGGCGGGCTGACACCGCCTAAATGAGTCATGAACACAAAGACGATGCCATAGTGGATGAGGTCAACCCCCATAGCTTGCATTACCGGTATAAACATTGGGCCGAGAATCAATACCAAGGCTGTACCCTCAATGAACATCCCCAGTACTAACAGCAGAAGTGCAAGCAGTGCCAAGGTTAAGGTAGGGCCTGCGTTTAGACCAATCAGGAAGTGGCTTATCTGTTGAGGGATTTGCTCGAACGTCACAACCCAACTGAAGGCGGACGAAGCAACTAGAACCAATATAATTGCTGAAGTTGCGAAGGCTGTGTTCTGAAGGATCTTGTATAGGGGCTTAGCTTCAAGGGTACCGTAACGCCAGCAAAGGAATAGGCAATATACGACTGCCACTGAGGCGGCTTCGGTGGGAGTGAACACGCCAAACCGAATGCCGATTACGATAAAGGCAGGCAACACAATAGCGGGCAGAGCCGCTACAAACGTACTTGTTAATCCCTGGCTTACTTCCTGCTCACATCCTACGAGTTTGAACTTTTTGATTTTAACGTAGAAGTGAGTGGTTACCATCAGGCCGATAGCCAACAAGATTCCTGGGATGATCGCTGCTATAAACATTTGGCCTATTGAAACATTGGCCGCAAACCCAAACAGGATCAGACATATACCTGGGGGAATCATAGGCGAAATCAGTGCTGAAGCCGCCGTCAGGGCAGTTGCAAATTCCAGTGGATAGCCTCGTTTAACCATTTGAGGGACGAGGAACTTGGCTTGCATAGCGGCATCAGCATTGGATGAGCCCGACATCCCAGCAAGAAGGCAAGAAAGAAGAATATTGGTTTGTGCCAGTCCACCCGTCATTTTTCGGGTAAGAATGGCGCAAAACGCCATTACTTTACTTGATATTCCAGAAAGGTTCATTAGCTCTCCCACTAGAATGAACAGTGGGACCGCCAGCAATGGAAAGGATTGAGCACCCAGAATAATGCGCTGTGCCAGTACAAAGTCCATTAAAGCCGGATTATTGACTACGCAATAGACGGAAAGTGCGAAAATAATGAAGGCTATAGGTACGCCGAGAAATAGCATCGAGAAAAAGATTGCAGGTAAAGCCAGTGTCATAGGTTTTCTCCACTTTGTTTGGTGAGTGAAGCTGACTTCTTACCTTTTACTAGTTGGTAAAGGAGCCGCACAACAATCACGAAGGCTAGCAGTCCAAAGCCAATTGGGACTGCAAGATAGAGATATTTGGCTGATATACCCACCGAGTTCAGCTGTAAGCGAGTCCCCAATGCAACAGGCCACGAAATCCAGCTGATATACGAGCTGATGCCAGCCACGATAAGAGAGCGTAGTGTTTTGACGAGCGAAAGTTGTTTCGGTGATAGGTAGTTGTCGATTACATCCAGCCCCAAGTGTCCGCCTTTGAGGTATGTATGCGCCATACCGAGGAATACAATCCAAACAAAAAGTGCTGTCGTTACCTCAAATGAGAAGAGCAAAGGCTTGTTGAAGCCATAGCGATAAACCACAGCGATAAAAACTAACAAGGTCATTACTATGGTTAGGGAAGCGAGGACGGCACTGACGAGTTGTTTGGATAGCCGTAAAAATTTCATAAGACCTCCTAGAAGGAGGGTTATCCACCCTCCCATTTTTAGTGAAAGCTAACCTCTAATTTCTGCGACTATTTGTTGTGCTTCTTTATAGAGACCTTCACGCCATTCAGGGAATGCTTTGTAGATCTCTTGAGAGTTCTTCTCGAAAGCGGCTCTATCTACATCTGTAATGATTTCTACCCCAGCTTGTCTTAATTCATCTAGTTCGGCGGCATAGCTGTTTTTTACGCTATCGGTTATCCAGCTGCAGGTCTTTTCAAACTCTTCATCCAGGATTTTCTGATCTGCCTTTGAAAGAGATGAGTAAACGGTTGCGGGCATTGAGAACGTAGATATGTCGTGAATATGGTTGGTAGTTGAGTAGTACTTGATATGCTCGTAGTGCTTTTGATCAAGCATCGCTGAAGGTGGTGCTTCGGCGGCGTCAATAATACCGTAAGAAAGCGCATTGTATACGTCTGTCCAAGGCATTGGTGTTGGTACAGCAGTGAACGACTGTCTCGCCAGTTCCACGTATAACGTCACAGGTTGCTCGCGAATCTTCATGTTACGCATATCTTTTGGAGAACGAATTGGGGTGTTGCGAGAGTAGACATCACGTACACCAAAAGCGAAATAGCACATTACCTTTAGGTTGTTTTCTTTTTCAACTTGTTCCTCCATTGATTTGACTAAGTCACTTCCCATAAAAACCATTGCTTCATCAAAGTCTTGAAATAGGAATGGATAGGTAGTGACGTGATAGTCAGGTAAAAAGTCACCAACGTTTGGAGTACCGAAGTGGCCTACTATTGGGCTTCCCATAGTAATGAGCTCTGCTACTTGAGCGTTAGAGCCTAGCTGGCCAGATGGAAACAGGTTTATCGTCACCCGACCCTCTGAGCGAGAGTTTACTGCTTGTTGCAATTGCTGCGCACCAAGATGAACTGCGTGGGTTTCTGAGTTCATGTGCGCGAGATTAAGACTTGTAGCGTGTGATAAAGGTGCAAGAATCAAAGCGGCTATCGCGACAGCAAGTTTTCTTAATTGCATAGCTAATTCCTATCTTGGTAGTACCACTCTTTGTGGTGCTACCATGGTAGGTGAATGGCTGTTTGGTTTCTAGCCAAAAAGGCACCAATGTGCTCATTGTCATCAATTTTGATTATGATTTGGCTCAAGCTAAGAGCTCTGTCACATATACATTTGAGGGTGAAAATGTGCTTATTGCGACCTGTGTCACTAAATAAGGGGTTCCAATAATATTTGTCAATGGTTTGCTTTATGCCTTGCTCTTCTTTGGCAAAATAAAGTGAATTGGTAGCACCAGTTGGGGGTGGTAGGTTCAGTTGTTGGTTGATATGATTTAGCTCATCACGAGAACTCACAAAACAGCAGAGCCCAAACGTCTTTGCTTTTTCATTTCTTATTAACCTATCTAGTTAATCAAGCCTCTTGCTCCTCAAGCTTTGCAGACTTGTTCTTTTTTTCTTCTGATGTGGGCAAAAAGGACACCAAAGATTACGATGTCAGACAGTGCGTAGGTCATCATTGCGCTGCGTTGTACCAGGTGTCGATAGCTGCATCATCAAGCCAAAAGGTAAGTGAACCACGATTTACCAGCGCTTGATTGTACAGCTTCCAGTTCGTGATTTTTCGATGCGGCTTGCTCATGGTGTTATTCCCAAATAAGTGCTTATGGGTTCAGATCACCGATACTTCATAAAGTTCAATCGATTTGTTCAACAACGCCCCTCAACATTCTTTGCAAAACGGCGACTGCTGGAGTGCCACAGTAATAATAAGCAAAGTGGGTTTGTCCGTGCCGAAGTGGTTGAACAGACAACTCATTATCAAGTCGCCAAACCTATTGCATCCAACATGACACCCAGCGTCAATGATATTGAATTGAGTATTCCCCAGGGAACTCCCGCTGCTTATGTCGCTGAGCTTATCGGCTCACTATCATCATGAAAGGGTTAGTTTGGAACTTCACTCATTAATACTCGACCCGTGGGATCATGGGGCGCATACGATCTTGTCCGCAGGTTTGCCATAGCTTTTCGGTTCTTCTCCGCTTACATGAGCTTGATATTTGAGTAAAAAGTAGAATGGGTATCTGGGACCGATGTTTGCCTGATCTTTAATTTGAAGTAGTCCGTGTCCCTCACACCTCGAGCTCTTCGCCTCAGCAGACCAATGGAGACATTTCCAGCCTCTGCTCGGGCGTTGGTCAGTTTGTATTTTGCGTAGTTACAGATACCAACTTGTCTTTCTAACAATGCATCGGCGAAATTGCTCAGAGAGAGGATTCGAGTGGATTTAGCTAGCAAGGCGGCACCATGCTTCAAGCGCTGCTACCATAGTCTGATAACTAGGCTCGTCCCATATTGCTTGTAGCTGTTCTTTCATCATATAGATGATGCATAGACTCTTATTGCTCTCGAGTAGATCATCGAGCCTGTCCGACTGTCTATTGTCCAGTTTGACGGCGTTTTTCAGTAGGAGAAAGAGGGTACCCTTGAGCATCTTCTTTTCCTCATGAGAGCCGTTCCTAAAAGCTTTGGCTCTCTCTTTCTTAATCAAAATGCAGTAATTCTGCATCACATGGAATCGGTCAAAAACAATATCGGCATTGGGTAACATCTTCCTAACTGCCGATTGATAGGCCTGCCCCATATCCATTGATACTGCTTTGATCCCTTCCCGTGTCATCACCGGTAACTGCTCGAAAAATGAAATCAGCACTTCTGCTCTTCGTCCGTGCTCAACCCAAATTAAATGACCTGAGTCCAGATCGTAGACCACCGTCATATAATCATGCCGCTTAGCTCTAGCAACCTCATCAACACCAATATAGTTTAGGTTGGTTAACTGTTCTGGGTCTAATGCTGGCAAGCTTGAGCGTAAGTATTCTCTATCGATATTCTTCACAGTCTCCCAACGGATTCCTAGGTGCTGAGAGACAGCATGAATGCTCATGTGCCGACACAGTCCGCTTATGAATTTGCAAAAGCGAGAAGTATACCGACCACCTTTAGCCACATATTCTGTCGTCTCAATCAGCCTTCTTCCGTCTTTATTTCTCGTTTGAGCAAGCTCAACTTCAATTATGCAAGGTCGACCACTAACAGGAAGATCCTGCAGACGTCTTCGGACGTAATGGTCAACAGTACAAGAAGCTCCAGCTATAGGCTCTGTAACCTTGAATCGTCTATCTCGACGACACTGCACGAGCACGGATTGATAGTCCTCTACGACAGAAAAAGACTCGACACATTGGCCTTTGAAACTAAAAAGCGAGGAAGATAAAGATGACAAGGTATATCACTGATATTCAGAACAAAGAAGCATTGTAAATCAATAGATTGATTGCAATACCTCTATCTATAGCGACTCAACTAAGCGGAGAAGAGCCGCTTTTCTAATGTGCTTAGACTTATTTTTGGTTATATAGTGACTGATACTGAAATACTTAGAACCCCTAAGATGTTAGCCCTTCATCGGGCTTGAATGAGGAAAGCTCCCCAAGAAGCATAACTTGGTATTAGAAGCTTTAATGTAGACAATACCAAATCATAGGTATTCATCGTCTTCCAACGACCAGTCAATTTGGGAAATATCACAGGAGACTTTTGGCATATACCACCCGAACAAAGCAATAATGAAGAGCGTTAAAATCATAAAAACGCATAACATTTTGTAACCTCAGAACTTGTAAATGACGTAAATACCCGATTTACCATGGCAGTTGAGTGCCATCGTAAACAAAAAATGCACCTGAGTGTTTGGCTTTTAAATTATCAATGACATTGAGCATTCCCTTGACACTATCTTGAACTGTCAATTTGCCGTCTTTTCCACCCATATCGGTTTGAACCCAGCCCGGGTGAATCGCCATGGTTTTTACACCAGATCCCGATAACTCACAGGCCAATGATTTAATAATCTGATTAAGTGCAGCTTTTGATGCTCGATAGCTATATCGGCCACCAGAGCGGTTATCATCAATACTAGCCAGTATTGAGGTCATCCCGATAATAGTTTTATCTTGGCCTGTTAGGATATTATTGAGCAAGGCCTGTGTAATTAACATGGGTGCGATGGTATTAACCTTTAACACATCTCCCCATCCTTGCTGATCCATATTGCCTAAGTTGTCACATCCTTCGCCACTTACCCCTGCATTATGAATAAGTACATCAATAGGTAGATCTTTAAACTCCTCAGTTAAAGCGAGAATATCCGTTTCATGACTGACATCTAAAATATAGGGACGAATGGTTGAATAACTTTGTGCTAATAGGGTCAACTCATGGGCTGAATCAATATCGCGACAACAGGCTATGACGTTGTAGTGACGCTCTGCATATTGCTTTGTCAGCTCGAGCCCTAAGCCACGATTTGCTCCAGTAATAAAAACGGTTTTCATTGCGTTCCTCTTGTCATTTTTCAATGTTGTCTAATACCAATCAATATAAGTTGCGAAGAGCTGGTCAATGCGACTGCATTGGTCAGCTCTTAAGAAAAAAAACGTGTTTATTTCATCAATACACTTTCTTATACCATTAGCTTTCTACACGTTTATCAAGGCGACCACTAAAGCGGGTCAGAGCAAGCGCTATCAGTACAACTACCGCACCGACCCAAGGTGTATGCATTAATCCAGCTTTAGAGACAATCACTCCACCGCCCCATGAACCAAGTGCAATACCAATGTTAAATGCTGCGATGTTCAAACCGGAAGCAACATCCACTGCATCTGGAGTATACTTTTCAGCTAGTTTCACTACATATACTTGTAAACCAGGAACATTACCGAATGCAAATGCCCCCCAAACTAAAATAGTGGCTACCGCTGCGATAGGGTTTACGGCTGTAAAATTGAACACAATAAGAACAGCAGCAAGGCCGGTAAAAATAATGGTAAGTGCTTTTATTGGGCCCATTTTATCGGCCATTTTACCGCCCCAAATATTACCAAAAGCAACGGATACACCATAAACCAACATAATCAAACTAATTGCATTAGCACTAAAGCCAGTTTCTTGCTGTAAAATCGGAGCAAGGAAAGTGAATGCTGCAAAAGTGCCTCCATAACCCAGCGCGGTAATCCCATATACCAGTAATAATCTAGGTTGAGTTAATACCTTAAGCTGCGATGAAAGCTTAGCTGCGGCAGGTTGCTTTAAGTTATTTGGTACTAATAAAGCACTACCAATTAATGCGATTAAGCCTAATAGAGCAACAATTAAGAAGGTTGATTGCCAGCCGAAGGTTTGACCTATGTAAGTCCCAAGCGGCACGCCTGTTACCAACGCCACGGTTAATCCAGTGAACATAATCGCAATGGCGCTTGCGGCTTTTTCTTTGGGTACAAGACCTGTAGCAATGGTTGAACCAATTGAGAAAAATACACCATGAGCTAAACCTGTCAAAATACGCGCGATAATCAGGGTGTTATATCCAGGTGCTTGCCATGCGATTAAGTTACCGACAACAAACAGTGACATTACGGTAATCAATACGTGTTTACGATTCCACTTTCCTGTTAAAGCCGTTAAAACGGGGGCACCAATGGCAACACCAAGTGCATACAGGCTAACCAGCAATCCTGCTGAAGGTAGTGATACATTTAAGTCGGAGGCCATGGTCGGGAGTAGCCCCACGATCACGAACTCCGTTGTTCCGATAGCAAAGGCGCTGAGCGTCAATGCGAGAAGTGCTAAAGGCATAATATTTACTCTCTGTTGTTTGAAAATGACAAGCAATAGATGATGTATTTGTCGCTATGCAGTCTCGTTGTTAATTGATGGGGGCATTTTGCATTAAAGATGCTTTGCGAAAAATAGAGGTTTTTACAAATGATATTTGTTATAAATGCAATAAACCTGATGGGCGAGTGGATAAAATAGAGGGGAATAGCATGCGAACAAAATCTGATGATTTAGGCATTTTACTTGCCGTAGTGGATACTGGTGGTTTTTCAGCGGCTGCAGAGAGCTTAGACATACAAGTCGCTCGAGTATCAAGAGCTGTAAGTAAGGTGGAGAGCCAACTTGGGGTCACTATTTTAAACCGAACCACGAGGCGTATTGAATTAACCGATGAAGGACGTCAGTTCATTGAGTCAGTGCGGGTGGGCTTAATGCAATTACAACAGGCGGAAGAAGATATTATTTCCCGTGGGGAATTGCCCAAAGGCCGTTTGCGTGTGGACGCGGCTAGTCCGTTTGTATTTCACCAATTGGTGCCATTGGTGCAGTCATTTAATCAAGCCTATCCCGATATTGAGCTGGAAATAACCTCCAATGAAGGAATTGTGGATTTGCTAGAAAAGAAAACCGATTTAGCAATCCGCATTGGTACGTTAAGCGATTCAACGTTACATGCTAGGTCGCTGGGTCGAAGCCCCTTGTACATTGTGGCTTCACCAGAATATATCTCAAAACGAGGGCTTCCCCATAAAACCAGCGATCTCGCTCAGCATAACATCATTGGATTTGTCGCCCCTAAAATTTTGAATGACTGGCCTTTAAAAGGCTTTACTCAGTTGGACGCTTTAATGTCATCAAGTAATGGTGAAACCATTCGACAAATTGTTTTGGCTGGAAATGGCATTGCATGTCTATCAGGGTTTATGGTGAATAAAGATATTGCCGAAGGACGTTTAATTCCGTTGTTGGAGAGCGAAAAAAACAGCCTCCCAAGAAGAGAGCAAGTGAACGCGGTGTATTATAAGACTTCTTCTGTGGCCAGGCGGATATCCGCTTTTATTGATTTTATTAAGCCGAAGTTAACCCTGTAGATACCTCAAAATAAGGTGATTATTGCAAATATAACAAATATCATTTGCCTTTATTGCTATAAATGATTAGTAATTCATTTGCTAGTATGCCCCTATCAAATGAAGAGGGCTCAA
The DNA here is from genome assembly GCF_052873815.1 of Photobacterium sp. DNB23_23_1. Lineage (NCBI taxonomy): Bacteria > Pseudomonadati > Pseudomonadota > Gammaproteobacteria > Vibrionales > Vibrionaceae > Photobacterium > Photobacterium sp. DNB23_23_1. Next base: position 32,618 of record NZ_JBNNXT010000026.1, read on the forward strand.
CTATGTCACTATCACTATTTCAACCATTCACACTGGGTGGACTCACACTCAAAAACCGTATTGTTATGCCACCCATGACTCGTTCAAGAGCCAGTAAGTCTGGTGATGTCGCTAATGAAATGATGGCAACCTATTACGCTCAGCGTGCCGGTGCAGGGCTTATCGTGTCTGAAGGCACGCAAATTTCAGCGACTGCAAAAGGCTATGCGTGGACCCCAGGTATTTACACACCAGAGCAGATAGCTGGTTGGCGTAAAGTGACAGACGCTGTGCATGCCAAAGAAGGCGCGATTTTTGCGCAGTTATGGCATGTAGGTAGAGTGACTCATCCAGATAATATCGGTGGCGAACAACCCATTTCTTCATCAGCGTTAAAAGCAGAAAATGTAAAAGTATTTGTCGATAATGGCAGTGATGAGCCTGGTTTTGTTGATGTGGTTGAACCCAGAGCGATGACAAAAGCCGATATTCAGCAAGTGATTGAAGATTATCGTCAAGCCGCATTGAATGCCATTGAGGCAGGCTTTGACGGCATTGAACTGCATGCCGCTAACGGTTATCTGATTAACCAATTTATTGATTCAGAAGCGAATGCTCGCAGTGATGAGTACGGTGGCTGCTTAGAAAATCGTCTCCGTTTTCTTGATGAGGCTGTTGCTGCAATGGCTGATGCGATTGGTGCAGATCGAGTTGGTGTTCGTCTGGCTCCGCTAACAACACTTAACGGTACAGTAGATGCTAATCCAATCAAGACATACACTGCCGCTGCTGCGCTACTAAATAAACACAATATCGTTTACCTGCATATTGCTGAAGTCGACTGGGATGATGCACCAGATACCCCTGTGTCATTTAAGCTGGCTCTTCGTGAAGCTTATAAAGGTGTCCTTATCTATGCAGGCCGCTACAACGGGGAAAAAGCCGAACAAGCGATAAATGATGGGCTGGCGGATATGATCGGTTTTGGGCGTCCATTTGTGTCAAATCCAGATCTACCTGAGCGTATCAAAAATGGCTACCCATTAGCAGAGCATGATCCGAACACGCTATTTGGCGGCGCTGATAAAGGCCTTACTGACTACCCAACCTACACAAAATAGCGGGAGACATAAATATGTTATTTGACTCGTTTAAATCTGATAATTTCGCTGTTGAAAACCGTATTGCAATGGCACCAATGACACGCTCACGCACTTCTCAACCTGGTGATATACCTAATGAGATGATGTCAACATATTACCGTCAAAGTGTGTAGTGGCATAGTGAACTTGGCCACTAGGTTAGATTTATTTTCAATACCTTAGATAATCCATGAAATACTAATTTAGGAAAATGTGTAACTCAGTTCTGCCCAATTCTGTGTTACCTCCCTTCATACTCTCACCTGCATATCCTTCGGCTTTTCGAGATTGGAGAAGGTCGCAGCTATACCAAAACCTCAACGAAACAGGCCCAGCATCGACCTAGCGGGTGCTAGTGGGAACGATACTGGGCCCGAGGGTTAATTGTCACTTAGTAAGTTAGAGCGCTTATTTTAGGTCAAAGCGGTCTGCATTCATTACCTTGGTCCACGCGGCGATGAAGTCACTTACAAACTTCTCTTTGGCATCATCCTGGGCATAGACTTCAGCAATAGCGCGAAGTTGAGAGTTCGAGCCAAACACCAAATCCACACGGGTCGCTGTCCATTTCTTCTCGCCAGTCGCTCGGTCTGTTCCTAGGTAAGCGCTGTTGTTAGGGCACACTGGTTTCCACTCTGTCGCCATGTCCACAAGGTTGATGAAGAAGTCGTTGCTTAGCACGCCAACTTTATCGGTTAATACGCCATGTGCTGTATTGTTGTGGTTTGCGCCTAGTACGCGTAGACCACCAATGAGTACTGTCATTTCTGGAGCGGTTAGGCCAAGCAGTTGTGCTTTATCAAGCAGCATCTCTTCGGCTGGAACAGAGAACAGTTTCTTAGCAAAGTTACGGAAACCGTCCGCTTCAGGTTCCAATACCGCAAACGACTCTTCATCCGTTTGCTCGGCTGTTGCGTCAACACGGCCTGCAGAGAATGGTACGTCTACATCAAAACCACCGTCTTTCGCTGCTTTCTCAATAGCGACGTTACCTGCAAGTACAATGAGGTCTGCGATGGATACGCCACGCTCACCCGTATTAAAGTTAGCTTGAATACCTTCTAAAACAGTCAGTACTTTATCTAGTTGCTCTGGTTGGTTTGCTTCCCAGTTTCTTTGTGGTAGTAAACGAATGCGCGCACCGTTTGCCCCGCCACGGTAGTCTGAACCACGGTAAGTTGAAGCACTAGACCAAGCTGTAAAGACCAGTTCAGATACGCTGAGTTCTGAGTCTAGAACCGCCTGTTTTAGCTCAGCAACATCACCACTTGAAAGAGCAGCAAAGCTTGCCTGTGGCAGTGGGTCTTGCCAAATCAGTTCTTCTGATGGTGACTCTTCACCGATATAGCGGCTCTTCGGACCCATGTCGCGGTGCGTCAATTTAAACCAAGCACGCGCAAACGCATCGGCAAATTGATCTGGGTTTTCATGGAAGCGTTTTGAAATTGGACCGTAGATTGGGTCCATACGCATTGCCATGTCAGCGGTAGTCATGATGGTTTTCACTTTCTGAGATGCATCATGTGCTTTCGGGGCCATATGGTCTTCATCGACGCCAACCGGTTCCCACTGCCAAGCGCCCGCTGGACTTTTCACAAGATCCCAGTCGTAGCCAAACAGCATATCGAAGTAACCGTTATCCCAAACGATAGGGTTTGGTGTCCAAGCGCCTTCAATACCAGAGGTCGTCGTATCATCACCTTTACCAGTGCCAAAGCTGTTCTTCCAGCCAAAGCCCATTTCTTCCAGTGGTGCCGCTTCTGGCTCTGGTCCCATGTCTGCTTCAGAACCTGCGCCGTGCGTCTTACCAAACGTGTGACCACCAGCAACGAGTGCAACGGTTTCTTCATCGTTCATACCCATGCGGGCAAAGGTATCGCGGATATCGCGGCCTGAAGCCAGTACGCTAGGATCACCATTTGGACCTTCTGGGTTTACATAGATCAAGCCCATTTGCACCGCGGCTAATGGTTTTTCTAAGTCTCGCTCACCAGAGTAACGCTCATCACCAAGCCATTCGCTTTCAGCACCCCAGTAGATGTCTTCTTCTGGTTCCCAGATATCAGCGCGGCCACCTGCAAAACCAAAGGTCTTCAGCCCCATAGATTCAATTGCAACGTTACCAGCAAGGATGAATAGGTCAGCCCAAGATAGGTTATTGCCGTATTTCTGTTTTACCGGCCAAAGTAGGCGACGAGCTTTGTCTAGGTTGCCATTATCTGGCCAGCTATTCAGTGGAGCAAAGCGCTGGTTACCTGTGTTTGCGCCACCGCGACCATCTGAAGTACGGTATGTACCTGCTGCGTGCCATGCCATACGGATCATAAATGGACCGTAATGACCATAGTCTGCCGGCCACCAATCTTGAGACTCGGTCATGAGTGCTTCAAGATCTGCTTTCACTGCTTTTAGGTTCAGCGCTTCAAAGGCTTCTGCATAGTTAAAGTCATCACCTAAAGGGTTTGATTTCTTGTCATTCTGATGCAGTATTTTGAGGTTCAATTGGTTTGGCCACCAATCTACGTTCTTCGTTGCTTTCCCGCCAAGGGTTGTATTCCCACCATGCATGACAGGGCATTTACCTGCTGAATTTTCTTGACCATTACTCATCGTGAACTCCTTCTCTGCCAGTAATCACTGCGGCAGTCGATTTGTTTGAAAAACTCAGTATGAATATAGCGAGAATGAGAAATGTTTACAGATGGTTGTATCGATAGTTGTGATAGAGCCGACCTATCTATCTTGGTAATTGATAGTTAATTGATTTATATCAAAATGTTAAGGTGGTGTTAGGTGGATGCAGCGGGCCTGCCTCGCTGTTAACAGAGGCAGGCTTTTTGTTACGAGAAGTTGATAATTATGCTTGCTTCAACTCAACCTCATCGGCGATAAATCCACCTGTCTGGTGCTCCCACAGCTGGGCATAGATACCCTGGTGATCCAGTAGCTCCTGATGGGTACCTTGTTCGACAACTTCACCTTTATCTAGAACAATCAGGCGATCCATAGCAGCGATAGTGGATAGGCGGTGGGCAATCGCGATAACCGTTTTACCTTCCATCAACTCATATAGACTTTCCTGAATGGCTGCTTCAACTTCCGAGTCGAGTGCTGAGGTCGCTTCATCGAGGATCAATACCGGGGCATCTTTCAGTAATACCCTTGAGATCGCAACGCGTTGGCGCTGGCCTCCGGAGAGTTTCACTCCACGTTCACCCACTTGCGCGTCGTAACCGACATTGCCATGAGGATCGCTCAGGGTTTTGATAAACTCGTGAGCATGAGCCTGTTTGGTTGCACTGAGTAACTCTTCTTCCGTCGCATCCGGACGACCGTAAAGGATATTCTCACGGATAGAACGATGCAGTAGCGAAGTATCTTGAGTCACCATGCCGATTTGACCACGCAGTGAATCTTGGGTCACATCAGAAATCGTCTGGCCGTCAATTTTGATAGCACCCGATTCCACATCATGGAAACGCATCAACAGGTTGACCAAGGTTGATTTACCGGCACCAGAGCGGCCTATCAAGCCGATTTTCTCACCCGGCTTAATGTTGAGGTTAAGCTTTTCAATTACCCCTTTCCCTTCACCGTAGTGGAAGCTGACATCGCTAAATTCAATCTCGCCTTTGGAAACGTTCAAGTCTGGTGCGTTTGGCTTATCTTGGATGTCGACCGGTTTGGATAGGGTTTTCATGCCATCAACCACAGTACCGAGGTTTTCAAACAAGCTGCCGACTTCCCACATGATCCATTTGGACATACCGTTAATGCGCAATGCCAAGCTGACCGCGATGGCAATCGCACCGATGGAAATTGCCGCGCTCGACCATAGCCAGATAGACATACCGGCAATGATGAAGACCAGCAGGTAGTTGATGGCTTCGACAGAAATATTAAAGCCGGTGACAAAGCGCATCTGGCGGTACACGGTATCCATGAAGCCGCTCATGCCTTGCTCGGCATATTCGGTTTCACGGTTTGTGTGGGAAAACAGCTTAACGGTGGAAATGTTGGTATAGCTGTCGACAATGCGTCCGGTCATCATTGATCGGGCATCCGCCTGTTCAGTGGCAACCGCTTTGAGCTTCGGCACAAAGTAAAGTTGAATGGCGATATACGCGAGTAGCCAAAGCAACATAGGGATCATCAACCTGGCATCGGACTGACCAATCATCACCACCATTGAGGTGAAGTAGACAGTGATATACACCAGCACATCAAGTAGTTTCATCACCGTTTCGCGAACTGCTAGCGAGGTTTGCATTACCTTGGTGGCAATCCGTCCCGCAAACTCATCTTGGTAGAAGGACACACTTTGGCGAAGCAGGTAGCGGTGTGCCAACCATCGAATCGACATGGGATAGTTGCCTAGCAAGGTTTGATGGACAATCAGAGAGTGCAGAGTAATAAGGATAGGGACGATAATGACGACCAGCAGACCCATGCCCAATAACTTGCCACCTTCCTCGGCCCAGAACGTGTCTGGATTATGTACGGTTAGCCAATCTACCAGTTGTCCCATAAAGCCAAACAAGGAGACTTCAACGATGGCAATCAGTGCACTGAGCACCGACATGGCAAGCAGTGGCAGTTCAAAACCTCGGGTATAGTGGCGGCAGAAGGCGAGCAACCCCGTTGGTGGTTGCTTAGGCTCATGAGGCGGAAAGGCCTGAGTGAGCTTTTCGAAACGTTTGTACATAAATTGATGGTTCCAGTCTGGCAGATATGTTTGGCAAAATAGCTCTATCGAAGGATATGGCTCGGGGTAACGCTATGACTCGGTGCGCAATGGCATGGAGGCATAGAGAGAGGTGAAACCGGAACGATATCTCGACAGGAAAAAGGAATGTGTAGGAGCAATACTCAACGTTGAATTTACACATTATGGTTGGCAATTGTACATTTATGCAACTTAGAGGTTAAGGCTTAATTCTCTTTCAATCTTGCCTGATTCTGCTTTATGGATAGGAAATACTGTGAAAATTATTGAAATACCGGCAGAGCTGACCTTGCCGATTCGACATCAGGTGCTGTGGCCAGAACAAAGCCTAGAATTTTGCCGCGTTCCAGATGATGAAGATGGCCAGCATTACGGGGTCTATGAAGACAACGTATTGGTATGTGTGGCGTCGATATTTATCTCGGATGATCAAGCGAGGCTGAGGAAATTTGCTACCTTGCCAGCATATCAGAGCAAGGGGATCGGGAGCGCGGTGATCGAACATATTCTTGCTGATCTCAAGCTTAAAAGTGTCCGTTGTTTTTGGTGTGACGCTAGGGAGTCGGCAGGCGGATTTTATCATCGTTTTGGCATGGCACCTGAAGGGGAGCGTTTTTACAAAGGGGATGTTCCCTACTTTAAAATGTCCATGATACTGAAATAAAATCGGCTTAGACTGTTGTTACCGGTAACAAATAGCTAAATTGCATGATTTCCTCAGCTGCGGTTTGGCTCGTGGGAATCAAATGGATAATAAAGAAATACAGGAAGAACAATGAAAGAAAGTCAGCAACTGAATCTCGAATTTTGCCCGTTAGTGGAGCAAGGCTTCGACCTTGCCGAGTGTCCACGATGGGACTGGCGTCAGCAGGCTTGGTGTTGGGTTAATATCCCTGCTGGTGAACTGTGGCGCCTGAAAGAAGGTAAAGCAGAAGCTCGACGCTGGGATGATATGCTGGGTTGTGCGGCAATGTGGGGTGAAAGCGGCTTTGTATTGGCCACCAAATCTGGCGTGTATCTGCTGGAAGACTGGGATGCCGAGCGTCAGTTAATTACGCCTCTTGAAAAAACGCATCCGAGAATGCGTTTTAACGATGGCCGTGCCGCTCCGGGTGGACGCTTTATGGCCGGTACGCGTAACGGTGCCAAAGAAGGCGATCAGGGTCAGTTTTATCAACTAATGGCGGGTGGCCGGTTAGATAAAATGCCGATGTTTGCCTGGACCTGTAATGGCTTGGCGTTTTCACCATGTGGCAAGACGCTGTACTGGGCCGATACCGGTTCAAGTTTGGTTTACAGTGCGGATTACAACCCTGAAACAGGTGAGTATGGCGAAAACCGTGTCTTCTGTGATTTGACTGATTTCGATGGGCGACCTGATGGTGCTTGTGTCGATAGTGAAGGCGCTTACTGGGTGGCGATGTACAGCGGCAAGTCGGTTGTGCGTATCGGTACTGACGGGGTGGTCACTCACGTGATCCCGGTACCGGCTGATAACCCAACCATGGTCGCGTTGGGCGGCGAAAAGGGTAACCAGCTTGTGGTCACCAGCGCCGAAAGTGCCAATGGTCCGGGTCGTGTTTTGACTGCTGAAGTTAATTGGCAGGGTATCGAAGAGCCGTTAGTGACCGTACTGTAAAGGTACCGTAACCACATCTTATGGGCGCTTACTTGGCTTAATCCGTACTCAGCTTTATTCCACGATAAGGCAGTTGCGCCCTTCTTCTTTTGCTTTGTACAAGCAGTTATCGGCACGTCGGATCAAGCTGTGAATGTCGCTTTCGGCATGGGTGACACCCAGACTGATGGTGTACTTGATGGTGTTGCCGAGGATCGTCAGTTCGGATTCAGCGATTTCTTTGACTAATCGGCTTAGTCTCTGGACAAATATCTCTGGTGAGTTGCCATAAAGAATACAGAATTCTTCTCCGCCGAAACGGGCAACCAAAGCGTCCGGGAAATAGGTTGATAAGGTGTTGGCCAGTTCAATCAGTACCATGTCTCCGATATGGTGACCATAGTTGTCATTAAGCCGTTTGAAGTTGTCGACATCGAGCAGGGCGAGGCAACGTGGCCCAGTATTTTTCTTCACCAATTGGTGGTTGAAAAAATAACGTCGGTTCCATGCTTGGGTAAGATAATCACGGTTGGCTAGCAGGTAGAGGTTTCGCTCGGAGTCGAGGATGTTCAGGGTGCTGTGTAACCGGCAATAGAACTCTTCTTGGTTAAAAGGCTTTTTGAGGAAGTCGTTGGCACCGGCCTTGAGGAACTTAGCTGTTAATGCTGGCTCTTCACTGGCTGAAAGGCCGATGATTGCAAGCAGTCCGGGACGAAAGCGTTTTCTTAGCTCTTTAATCAAGCTGACGCCGTCCCGCTCTGGCATCGAATAGTCAGTAATAACCAAAGATATTGATTTATGTCTGTTGACCATTTCCAGCGCTTGCTCGCCATTGTTGGACTCAAGAACGGTCAGATACTGTCTCTCCAGCAAGCTGCGGATGTATTTTCGTGCCGTTATTGAGTCATCAACCACCAAGGCAGTATGATCATGATTGCGCTCTAGGCGCTGTAGGATAGGGATGATACTGGTAATACAGGTCGGGCTGTCTTTGGGAATATAGTCAATGACCGTTTTTGCTAATACTTTTTCACGAGTCATCTCATCCATCAGCGCCGTCAAAACAATGACTTTTATACCAACAGATAAACATACATCGATGATCTCGCCATCTTGTCCGTCTGGCAGACAGTAATCGAGAATGGCGCAGAGAAAGTCTGTACTATTGTCTAAAACAGCTTCGGCTTCAGCAATAGAGTTGGCAATAACCGGAGTGTAACCTGTTTGCCTTAGTTCACTTTCAATGACTCGACGGAATGGACGACTATCTTCGACGACCAATATTTTTTGTTCCATCACTCTAATCCTGCAGCTGTCTATTATTATCATTGTTTATAAGGCGCAGTATTATGATCTATTTTATTTTTAGATACAATTAACACAATCTCTTGTTGTAAGAAATATATTTTCTTGAGCAGGACAAAACTGTAAATTTAGCTTGGCATTGAATGAGGTTATGGCCACGGTAGCGCTGTTGAAACCCGTCGGTATCCCTTTGATGTAAATGACTCAAAGGCCTAGAACCTAACCTACAGCGAAGGGGGGGATTTACTTGGCCATACTATGAGGGTGGATGAAAATCCAATTGCACTTTTATAATATTCACAGCGTTTTCAAATTCTACCTATTACAAAAAATATAGCCGAAAATAGCCGATTACTCTTTGTTATTTTATTCATTACCAGTGCATAAACTGGAACTTATTTTTCATTTCAGCTTTTATACCTAGGGTGAAATTAAAGGTGAAATATTTTATGGAGATATAGTTCGGGTAATTTTCTGAAGATAGAGTATTACCCGATTTTCGTCTTTTTACGGTATTCAGACCTGAGTATAGTACTGCAAAATTGCGGTGACTTCCTTTATGCGGCGTTGAAAGCTGGCTTTGGAGGCACGCTCGTGCTCAGTATGATCACCATCGCCAAATGGACCAAATCCATCGAGTGTTGGGACGCCTGCTCCTGCAATAATATTGGCGTCACTGACTCCGCCGCGTTGTTCTGTTTCGAGTGGGTAACCCAGAATGTTGGCAAAAGTATCAAGCAGGATCTGCTGTTCAGCTGTAGGGGTCATAACATCACGCTGTAATCCACCTTCTATTTTGGCCGTTACCCCTTCAACACCATGCTGGTGGATCAGTTCTGGAATAGCGCTGAGGACACGTTCTTGTTCTCCTGGTTGAGTAAAGCGTGCTTCAACCATTAATTCTGCACCGGGAGAGATGGTATTGGTGCTGATCCCGCCTTTAATTTTACCCACATTGACGGTCGTGCCGTGTTCAACATGTGTTAATCCATCTAAAGCAATGAGTAACTTGGCGGCGGCAAGGTTTGCATTTTTACCTAGGTGATAGTTATTTCCTGCGTGCGCGGCTACTCCAGTGAGTTCTATTTGGTACGTTGCCACGCCTTTGCGGCCAACCACGACTTCATGGTTTGGACCAGCAGCTTCAAAGTCGATACAGGCATCATAATGATGGGCGATTTGGCGGGTCACAAATTTGCTGTCATCGCTGCCAGTCTCTTCATCACTGACGAGGAGTACATCTATATTGCGAATTTGCCCATGAGTTTGGTGCAAGTTTCGTAAGGCACATAATGCAACAAAATTGCCGCCCTTCATGTCACAGGTTCCTGGACCATATACCCACTCATCATCCTCGTGGAAGCTTTCAAAAATCCCCGGTGGGAATACGGTGTCCAAGTGGCCAAGCAGTAACAGTTTAGGGGCGTTATTCTGCGATGGTGTGCTGAACAATAGATGATTTCCCACTTTTTCCCGATGAAAGATCTCCACATTAAACCCTAGTGGTTTTAACCACTTTGTCATGGTCTGACCACTTTTATCTACGCCTATCTTGTTCCCTGTCCAGGAGTTTATTTCGATAATTGTTTTTAAATCAGTGAAGTCGAGTTGTTCCATAATTTGATTCCTTGCACAGGTTTCGTGTTTTTTCCGCGCTTCTTGAATGAAAGTTCCACATAGCTCACTGTTACCATATATATGCAACATTATGATGTAAAACTATATTGATAGGTTGTTACTGTTTATAACAATCTCATATAGGCATATTTTTGAACGGCTCACGAAAGGAGTGACACATGGCAAGGCATCGGGTCGGTTTATGGATGTATGAAAACTGCGGAGGCAAGGAGATAGAGCAAAAAATCGTCGCCAAGCTACGAGATCGTGAAATTGATGCCTTAACCGGGCTTGATTTGGCTCAAGCGACGGCATTTGACGGTAATATTGTCTGTAACGGGCAACAACTCAACGAACTCGACCTGTTCTTTTCTTATAACGCGGGTCAGCAGACGGCCTATCAGGTGTACCTTTATCAGGTGCTCAATTCGATGATGCCGATGATCAATAACTATGCGTCATTTGCACTTACCGAAGATAAATTCCGTACCGCCCATGTGCTGAAATCGCATGGCATTACAGCTACGGATTACCTTGTTTGCAATAAGTACAATTTGGAGCAGGTCAGGGCGCACATGCAGTTCTGGGGCGGTAAGGCGATATGCAAACCGGTCGATGGCTGGGGTGGTAACGGTATTATCAAGCTGGAAAGTGTTCGTGATCTGGACCTATTGAAGCCGTTTATTAATCAGCAGCAAGCGCCGCAGTTTTATATTGAACGAGTGATCGAAAATGATTACTCAGACTATCGTATCGATATTGTTGATAACAAATATGTCGCTTGTTATGGCCGTAAAGCCGCGCCAGGAAGTTGGAAAACCAATGTGACCAGTGGCGGTAGTGTGATTAAGCGCGAGCCGGTGCCTGAAGTCATCGAATTAGCGCTAAAAGCCGCGAAAGTCACCGGCTTGGAAGTGGCTGGCGTAGACATTATTTATGACGTTGAGCATCAGCGTTATGTGGTGATTGAAGTTAACGGTATCCCTGCGTTTGCCACTCCAGATCAAGAAGCTTTTGGGCTTGATTTCAATGACACCAAGATTGACTACTTGGTCGACCTTATTGAACGTACCGTCACCAAAGACAGCAAGGCACCCGCTAAAGACTTTATTCCTTCTTTAGCAGAAGCACTTATCAAACCTAACCTGCTTACCGAGGAAGCTGCAGTATGAACACCCTTAATCACACTCGTCCAAAAATTGGCTTGTTGTACCTTGATCATGTACTGCGCTTTTTTAATCGTTCGAACTTCAAAGGGTGGCCAGATAAAATCGAACAGGTTACTTACCACTGGGGCAATGATAAAGACCGTTTTGTTGCCGAAGTGAAAGCAAAGAAAATCGAAGTATTGATTGGCAATATTCCGGCGACAGCCTACGAGACGTTCCGGGATATTGCCCGTGAACTGCCTGGGGTGCGCTTCTTACCGTCACTCGATAGTCAGTTCAGCAATAAATCAAAAGAGAATGTGACCCACTTTTGTGAAAAATACGATCTGCCTATTCCGCGTACCCGTATTTTCTATGAAGTGGAGCAAGCGCTGAATTTTCTGACCCATACTGAGTACCCGAAAATCGTCAAACGCTCTTATGGCCCGTCTAACTACGGCGGTTATTTTGTCCATAAAGTGGATAGCGCCGAAGAAGCATTGCGACTGTTTTCTGAAAAACGTTATTACCCCGCCTACATTCAAGATTTCGTGCCGATGAAAGCGGATATTCGGGTGATGCTGGTTGGTCATCAGCCGGTCTGTGCCTTCTGGCGCCGTCCACCGGAAGGTGAATGGCTAACCAATACCAGCCAAGGCGGAAGTATGGATTATCAGGCGGTACCGGAGCTGGTGCTTGAATTGGCCGTTAAAGCATCGAAAGCTGCCAACGCGGAGTACTGGGCCTGTGATATCGCTGTCAGCATGGACGATGACTACACCATTTTGGAATGCGCCACGGCCTTTGCCGCCTTCCCTTACATTCGCGACTGGATTGGCCAATACTTGATGTGGCTATTGGCACCGCAAGACTTCCGTAAACCGTATTTCGCCCATCGCAATTGGGAAGAGTTGGGCAAGATTGATTCCTCCCTATTGCGTACTATGCGTTATATCGGCTTTGGACAGCCTGACTATTCAACCGATACTGGCGAATATGCCCCTGCCGATGAGCAGTACCGCTTATTGGAAACCCGCTATAAACAGGAAGAAGAGTGGCCGAGTGAAGCGTGGAACTTCCAAGGCAATATCCCTGCCAAGGTGATTGCTGTCGATAAGCCAGTGGCTGTGCACTCTGGTGTCTCCTTGAAAGAGATTATGGAAGAGGCTGATACCGGGATTGAACAACAGGGTGAGGTGGATATCTCTGCTGTATTTAAAACTGTTGATGTTACTGTTGAGACCAAAGTGCTAAGTGAAGAAGAGTTGCTTGCGTTTTTCCTTCAGGTAAAGAGTGTAGGGAAAACCTTGGCCACTGACATTGTTACCACCCTAGGTGCGAGTGAGACACTGCGTGTGCTTAACCATCAACCTGAAATACTGATGAATTTCAGAAATCTCAAGCACAAAAAGCTGGCTATTATCATGGATGGATGGCGTGAATATTGTGCGAAAGAGCAGTGTCGCTATGAAGAGGGTGTTGAATGAAGAAACAATACATCTCTTATCAGGGCATGATGGATCTTCTGGAAGAGGCCATGGCTAAGTATCCGGATTTGATCCGCTTGCAGAGCATAGGTGAGACCCATGAAGGGCGGCCAATCATGATGGTGACTATGTCGCAAGATGTGGCCTATGCGGATTTAAAACCAGCGCTGCTTTACACCGGTACCATCCATGCTCGCGAGTGGATCGGTATTGAGCTGGCGGTGAGTTTTATCCAATATTTATTGGCTAATTACCCGTCTAACCCGGATGTGGTGGAGGCACTCACCCGAAATACTTTGTACATGGTGCCTTGCCTGAACCCTGATGGCTTTGAGTATTCTCGCAAGCACTTTTCGTTTTGGCGCAAAAATCGCCGCGATAATGGTGACGGGACCTTTGGGGTCGATCTCAACCGAAATTTTGGTATTAACTTCCATCACTCGACACAGACCAGCTCTAATATCTACGGTGGCCCTGGACCATTTTCTGAACCGGAGACACAGGCGATTAAGCAGTTTGTTGAAAGCCGTGACAACATCTGTGTGGCGTTGGATTATCATTCTCAGGGTAATGTGTTTTTCCCCGCTCATAAGTTTAACCATGAGGCGGAAATTGAAGGCACGGATCTGAATATTCTTTGTGCAAACATGGCACGAGAAATCCACAAGGTGACCAAGCGCCAGTACGGTATCCACCGTGGTAAGCCGCCCGCCAACCTTATCCATGGTAGTGGCCGTGAGTATTACTATGACAGGGGGATCCTCTCTACGGTGGTGGAGGTTGGGAGCCGGAACATTCCGGATTACCTGATCAACATGTCGCAAAGTGTCGATGAAAATATCCCGGCCTTGCTTTATGCCCTCAGAACAAACATTGACTACTCAAAGTTGGCCCCCAGCCGACCGGAGAACTTCTCAACCAAAGACATTACCGCAAATTCGGTCGAGTTGGTTTGGGAGCCAGGTAGAGAAGACGATGGCTGCTATTACCAAATTTACCGCAGTGAGACGCCAAAGGCTTCTTGTACTCGGGAAAACCTGATCGCGATAACCTCGCAATTACGCTATACCGATAAGCAGCTTAAATCCGGTCGCCGCTATTTCTACAACTTGCGTAAAGTGAACCGGGTGACCAGAATCAAGTCGCCATTCGCCCCTGAGTTGAAAATCAAAACCATGCTTGAGCGTGATGAGTTCTCGTTTACCCTGTTTCCGAGTCCTGAAAAAATCGGTTATGTGGGCGAATTAACCCGTGCTAACAATGCTGAACACTTTGGCAATAATTCCCTGTTCATCGGTGTGAATAAAACCAAGGGGATTTGCTATGGCGTTATTGACTATGACATGAGCCGGTTGCCGGCCGATGCCAAGATCAAGGATGCTTTGTTTTCGCTTTATCCTATGAACCGGGTCGGGGCGAAAATTGAGAACTACGGTGAATGGTCGGTATCTATTCTCAATCCGGATGAGATCAGTGATATTTCCGACTTTGAGCAAATCCATCATGCAACGCCAATACAGACGTTGGGGAATGCGATCGACTCGGATCAGCTGACGCAGGGTATCTGGAAGAGTTGGCATTTCAGTGCGATGGAAAAAGGATTGATCGAACAACAGCTGGAGAAAGGGCGTTTGCTGTTGAGGCTGCAAGGTCCCGTTGATTTGCCTATGGGTAATGATTCCCAGATGATGCAGTTTGATATCGGATACGGACGCTTTGGTGGCGGGATCCATTATCGCCCCAACTTGGATTTAGTTTATCACCGTAAGCCCTATCAGCTCTCTGTCGGTGCCAGTGCTTTCCACACGGTAAAGGCGAAAGAGGTTGAAGATGGCAAGCTGCAAAGTGGTTATGATGCCAACGGTGAGCGTATTTTCGGGGTGGTGGACTTCACTTTACCCCGGATGTCTGAGCAGAGTGATGTGGTATTTACCGACGCCTATTTTGTGTTGGAAAGTGCCTCGCTCACGGGAATTAACCAACCGATGCGCTTTATGGTTGAAATGGTTGATCTCGATGAGCCTGACTTTGAGCAGCTGAGTATAGGTGAGCCGATTGAATTTATCGGTTATGAAGTCAGCAGTGAAGGTTTGGCCAAAACAGCGCGGCAGACTTTCATGTTCGATAGTTCTGCCCGTCAGTACCTTGAGGATTGCTACGATCAAAACCGCGCGGTGAAGTTGGTTATCAAGGCGACCTCTGCCTCCAAACAGCATGACGCTTGGGTTGAGTGGAAAACTGAATCTAATGACGGGACCATGTCTACCCAATTGGTGGTCGAGTATATCGAGCGCCGCAAGCAGCCATTGGATACGCCGGACAACTTCCAAGCCAACCTTGAAGGCGGCATGGTCAAGCTGACGTGGGATAACCCGCAGGACAGCGATTGGGTCGGGACGTATGTGGTGCGCAATAGCTTCCATCCGCCGCGATCCCCGTTCGATGGGGTGAAGCTGTATGCTGGTAAAGACGGGTATACCTTCGACAAGTTTGGTAATGCCAACTTGGCCAAGTACTACTCGGTGTTCAACTACGATAATGTACCGAACTATTCTGCCCCAGCGGTGCTTAAGTTCAGCTCGGATGAAGTGACCCCGATTGAGTTTGATGAATTTGAAGCTCAGGACGAAGTTGAACAGCGCTATCGTCAAGGTGACTAGCCACCGTTAGTGATTTGTTGATATGAAAAAGCCGCCAGCGTGAAATACACTCTGGCGGCTTGTTTTATTAGACTATTACTTTACGGGGGTCATATCACACTAGCCACTAGCCCGTTTTAACTCTGCCCCAGCCAGATCAACTCACATTGATGGCTACCATCTTGAGCAATCGGCTTTTCAACCAACCAGCGCAGTGGCGAGACGACAGGGCTGGTGGTGAAACGAACCGAGGTCTCCATAATCGCTGATAGCGGCACCGAGAAGTCGAAATCTTCAAACTTGCCAAAGACTTCGACTGGTGTTTGCAGACTGAAAATCTGCGCGCGTTTCGATTGGGGGCGCAGGTACAGGGCAAAGTCACGGTTGGCATAGCTGGCATCGAACTTACCATTGACCTGAATACGCGTCGTATCAAGCAGCAAGTCGCGTTGGCTCATGGTGCCTTGTTTAATATCTAACCCCGCGGCAACACAATTAAGTACCGATGGATCGTTGTTGGTAAAGTTCGGAATAATGGCATCGGTCAAGCTTACCGCCCAAAGATCGATCAAGTCTGACTCAAATTCCTGCGGCCATGCGGCAAAGCCGATAAAACCGTTGGCGTTGTTCATCAGGCTATCTGGCGAATTAGCCAAACTGGTTAGGTTGAACTGGGTGGAAATATTGCCATACATGCCGCTTTCCGGTGCCAGACGGCGGGCAAGAACCCCATAGTCGAAATTCTCGACATGGCCGTTTAGCTGGATATCAAACATATCACCCTGGGCTTTAATTTGGCTTGTCATCTCGACATTACCGCCCGGCAGCTGGATAGCCATCGGTTTGAGGTTGAACACGCCGTTTTCAAGCGCCCAGTGTAATTGACCTGCACCTAGCCAGTCTTCACCGGAACGTACTTCATCGACATCCAGCGAGAAGTTGGCATTGAGCATGTCGAGGCCATCGGTACTGATCAACGCCGTATTCTGGTTGTCATCAAGGGGTTGGTTGGTGTCCGCTGTGCTTTCTTTTTCCCATGCCTGCCAGTCGCCTACTTTGAAGTCGTCGAGTTGGATATAGGGTGCGCGGAAAGCCAGCTCTAGGCGAGGGCGTTGCTCTGCCTTGAGTGGCGGTAGCCAAGCGCCTTTACCGGTTAGTTGGCTGTCGTTGACCTGTACCTTCATGTCGTTGAGGTGGTAGCCCTTGTTATCCATCGATAGGCTGGCAGCCAGAGTGATCGGCCCATAAGGTGGTAGGTCAATATCGCTGAAGGCTTCGAGTCTATCGAGGTTGGGTGTAAACACTTCAAAGGTCAGGTTGAGCGCTCGCGGATCAATCGGCAGGCTGAGATTGGAGCTGGCGTCAAACCGCATGTCACCTAAGTTGGCAGCCAGTGATACCGGTAGTGTCGAGCGGCCATCATTGGCTTCCTTGAGGGAAATCGATGATAGCTTGAATGATGCTGCTTTGCCTGCGGCCATTCCGTTAATCGTCAGGCGAGTCGCAGTGTCTGGTCCGGTCACAAACCGGCCTTGATCCAACTTAACGGTTAGCGCTTTGCCGGTGTAGCTATCGGCGATATTGGCATGGCCACCAACCAATGCCGCATCAACCTCGGTATGTTCCATCAATTCTAGAATGGATCGCCCTGACAGAGAGACAGCCAGCTTGGCACGATCCAAGCGCATATCGAAGTCATCAGTAACATCGAATCGGCTCAGAATCGCCCCGATATCCGGTTGGTTGACCGCAAGGTTGAGCTCTGCATCAATATTGGCAGCATCGACGCCTAAAGTCAGGTCTCCTTTGTAGGTACTGCCCGCAAAGCTGGCGTTTATCGGTGCTTTATTCATCTTGCCATCACGGACCTGGCCGCTGAAGGATAAGTTGTCTAGCTGCTGATCAGCCCATTTTAGTTTGTCGGCACGGAAGGTTAGATCGGCATCGGCAATCACCAGTTCGCTACCCAGCAACGGCACATCCAAGTTCACCCCTTGGGTCGGCACGGTTTGTTCGACCTGCGGCAGTTCGTCATCATTGATGAACTGGCCAAACTGGGTGAAATCCAACTGCGAGAATTGAGCGTCCATCACCAGGAAAGGACGCTGTTGATCCGGTTGCCAGCGCAAAGTGACATCGCCGTAGCTCTCTAGCAAGGCGAGATTTGGCATGGCGAGATCGATCCAGCCATTTTGGTAATTAAGCTTACCGTCAATGTTGATGGTGCCGGAGATATTGGTTTGGGTACCCAGCCAAGGATTGAGCAGGCTGGCATTATCACTGTTGACCTTAAGATCAAACCAGCTGCCTTCCTCCCAGCGGGTATGCTTTAGGAGCCCCTTGGCTTCGACAGAAATCGCCGGAGAGTCAAAGGTCAGAGTCGTTGGCCAGTCCCTGCCCATCATAATATCTTGTAAAGTACCCGCTTGGGCTTGGATATGGGCGGGTATGCCCATCAATTGGCCTTGGATATCGGATGTGAACTGACGATTAATACCGGCATTGAGTCTGGCTTGGTCAATGCTGAAGCTGGCTTCGCTACCCCATTCGACCAATGCTTTGTCGACGGCTAGGGACAACTCGGCGCGCTCTAACCACTCACTGAGCTTGGTGCCGTTGGTCGTAACGGCAAGCTCTGCACGATCCAAATGGCCGCGTGAATATGGGATACCTGTGATCCAGTGGGCCATTTCGCCTAACGGTGATTGTTCGGCGCCAAGCCTGATATCCAAATTGGACACCCAACCTGTCGCATCGAGTGATGCCTTACCGCGAAAAGGCACCTCGGCAATATCAGCGGTCATCGGAGCTGATAATACTCCGGCTTTGCCGTTTACCGACAGGGATAGACGTTCAACAGGCGTACCCAGGCCTTTGATCTCATCAATTGAAAGATCGACCCGGGTCGTGGTTTTTTCCAGCCATTGTTCAAGGGCTCGTTGTAATGGTGATTGCTGGGGAGGGGCTGCAAATGCACGCATCATCGGTTGCGGTGCTGGCTGGAGCCAAGGGCGTAGGTCAATTAATGGGATATTCAGCTCACCATCAATGACGTTATGCTCGCCCAGCTCGATATCCAAGTAGCCAGCGCCGTGGGTGATTGGGCTATCGATAATAAGATCACTGATCGTGATAGTGCTGGTGTTGGCATTGACGTGGGTAGTCACCGTCAGCGGTGCTGCGTGCTTAACATCTAATCCGAACATGGCTTCAATGGGCCCGGTATCTTGCCATTGCAGGCTGATATCGGCATTGAGGCTATCAGACGTGTCGGCATCAATATTGAGCTCGGCACCGGCAAACGAACCTCTGGCTTTCACTTTGCCGGTCTGCTGGTTGATGAGCTGCTCCAGATCACCGGTTAGCTGAATATCATAAGGCTGGCCGAGCATCGCCCCTTTGGCCGTAAACTCCCATTCATTGCCGGGCTGGCTGAGATTGAGAGAATCGAGATACCAGTCGAAATACTGACCTTGACTTTGGTCTTCGAAAACCACGGATAAATTGCTGGCACTGATACGGTCAGTGAGTGCTAACTTGAAAGCAGAGCCTTCATCTGCAGGATGACTATTTGCAGAGTTACCACTGGCAGAGTCGTCTGTGCTTGACGCTGAGGTTGGCGCACCAAGCAACCAGTTTGCTTGGCCGTTATGGGCTTTGGCAAGGTGGAGGTTGATGTTTTCAAGTTCAAGGTAATCAACCGCTAATGTCCTTTTAAGCAGTGGTAGCACGGCCACTTTGGCGTTGATCTTGCCTGAGGCTAACATCGGTTGCCTTTCAAAGGCATCAATATTGTCGATGTGTACACCTTCAAGGTGAACCTCAGGACGGAATGACAGTACCAGCCCCATCTTCCCGTCGATATGGGTTTCTCGGTCGAGGTTGGTGGTTAGCCACTGATTAATATCGTCACGGTATGGCGTTAAGTCAACTTGGATTCCCACGGCAAGGGCTGCGGTGATAATCGCTGTGGGAGTGAGTAAACCAAGCCCTACCCACTTACTGATTTTCTTTAAGGGTGACTTTACCGCTTTTGTCGGTGTCGCTGTGCTCGTTAGGGCCGCTGGCGACTTTGGCTGCGCATTAGCAGCATGGTTGTTATTTTCTGGGCGCATAATGATTGCAAGAAGGCGAAAGACAAAAGAAAAAGCACGGCGAAGGTAGCCTGTGCGCTATTTTGGATGTTGTTTTATTAATAGCATCAACCATATCATGAAATGGGTTTGGTAGGCATCAGGGAGAAGGGAATTTACACACCATTGACGGTTGTGTCTGGCTATTTACACGCTGTAAATATCCATTAATTACATTAATGAGAACAATGGTTTCCAACGGTTTTATACCAACCTATATAAATATTTGATCAACTACTTATCCAGATTGGTATTCGTCATCTGTGGGGGAGGGCGTAAAAAACGCAGATAAAAAAACAGCCGGCAATGCCGGCTGTCTTTCCGAGAATAACGACTTACTCTGCGATTTCTGCGTTGTGGTAAACGTTCTGCACGTCGTCACAATCGTTTAGTGCATCAAGGAATTTCTCGAATTTCGCCACGTCTTCACCTGAAATTTCAGTCATGGTTTGAGGTACGAAAGAAATTTCTTCAACGTCTAGCGTTACTTCAGGCATGGTTGCAGCGAGTGCACTTTTGATCTTGAAGAACTCAGTATGCGGAGCGAATACAGTGATTACGCCGTCCTCACACTCGATGTCAGAGACGTCAGCATCTTCCATCATCAGGTTCTCAAGTACTGCTTCCTCGTCGTCACCGTTGAACTGGAATACAGCCTGGTGCTCGAACATGTGAGCCGCGGTACCTGGAGAGCCAATTTTAGCGTTGTTCTTAACGAATGCCTGACGAACGTCCATGAAAGTACGGTTGTTGTTGTCGGTTAGACAGTCAACGATCACCATCGTGTTACCAGGACCAAAACCTTCATAGCGAGCAGTTGCGAAATCTTCACCGCCGCCGCCTTTTGCCTTGTCGATCGCTTTGTCGATAACATGGCTAGGCACCTGATCTTTTTTGGCTTTCTCGATCATGCGTTTTAGGGAAAGGTTAGTGTCAGGGTCAATACCACCGTTTTTCGCAATAACGTAAATTTCTTTACCGTACTTTGAATAAACTTTGATTTTAGCGCCCTGAGTTTTCGCCATCGAGGCTTTACGGACTTCGAAACTGCGTCCCATAGGAATCACTCTCTTTTAGATATTTGGGATTTCTGTTGGAGGCGGATTTTATCAGCAACCGAGGCGGTCTGGCTAGGGTTTATAGTGTTATTCAGGCAGGGATTGCTGGAGTAGATCAATTTCTGTTTTGAAATTTGAACCAATATTCTCAAACTCGGTAGATTAATAGCGTTGAAAACGGTACAAAGCAAACAAGTAATATAAAGAGGCCAAAGACTCATGAAAATTGTTGCGGTTACCGCTTGCCCGACAGGGATTGCCCATACCTATATGGCGGCATCAGAGTTAACCAAAGCTGCCCAACAGCTTGGTGTTCAAATGATGGTTGAGACTCAAGGCGCAATGGGAATTGAAAATCAGCTGAGTTTTCAGGATATCGGCCGGGCTGATGTAGTGCTGATTGCTTCTGATATTGAAATTGAGCACCGTGCACGCTTTACCGGCAGTAAGATCCATTGTGTGACGGTTGAAGAGGTTCTTATCGATCCTGCTGGCGTGATTAATCGCTGTAAAGAGCTTTGATTCCAGTAAGATATTGAACGGCAGACGCGAGCGATGATTGAACGACGTATCACCTTTACCCTGGATGATGAAGGGCTACCGGCCTGGAAACTCAACAGGTTAAAAACCTTGGCGGGGTATTTCCGCTCGATCGTGGTAATCAACAACATTTCGCAGCTTAGAACAGCGAATGCTGAACAGGCGATGCGAATGATGAGCTTGGGGTCGATGCCCGGCGATCTTTGTCAGTTAATGATTGAAGGTTTGGATGCTGAATTAGCTTGTATGGTATTGACAGACTTTGTCTCTGAGAATTGTTATTTGATCAGTACTGATCATCGGTTGATCAGCCAGCGGGAAGAGAAGGGGAGCATTGTTTTACCCTTTGACTATGAGCTGAGTTTTTTACCGTCACTGTCCCAATTTACAGTAAGCTCGTTGGTTAAAGCGGATATATTGACGCAAATTAGTCGCCAATGTGCCCCTAACCAACCAGATATAGCGAACCGCCTGTTAGAGCAAATGCAGGCAAGGGAGGCTGTATCGTCAACGGCAATGGGTAACGGCATTGCCTTGCCTCATATACTAACGCCTGATATTGAGGCTCCTACTCTCGTACTGGCACCTTTAGAGCAGCCGTTAGAGTGGGGGCCCAAACGTGGACCTGTGAGCTTTGTTATCGGTTTGGTACTGCCTGCGCCTCCCCAGCGTGAATATCTACTGGCTTTCTCGTCATTTTCTAGGCGGCTGCTAGACCCCGGTTTTTGTCAGCTACTAACTGAAAATACACGACCAGAGGTGTTAAAAGCGGTTGTGCTTAATAGTCTTTTACAGCCATTTCGATGATTACTGTAATGCCACTACCTCGTTAGTCCTTTCTGCACTCTTCTCTTTCGCATCAATTTCTCCCACGATAGTCCGACGGGGTCATCCCGGTTTTATTTTTGAATACTCGGTAGAAGTAATTCACATCCTGAAAGCCGCAACGGGTAGCGACTTCGTTCAGGCGGAAGGTGTATTTCTTGAGCATGAACTTGGCTCGTTCAATCCTCACCCAAGTGATGTAGTCGGCCATTCGCATATGCCCTTGTTGGCGGAACAGGCGAGAAAGGTGGTTTGGGGTGATGTTAAACCGCTTGGCAATCGAGTCGCGTGTGATCGGGCGATGGAAGTTTTCTTGAATATAGATACAGATCCCCTGGTAAAGATCTTCACTGCGATTTTTGTTGGTTTCGCTAGGTGTTGCCAGCATTTGTTGGCAGTAACTCATCAAGGCTTGCAACAGGTGCTCGTCCATTGGCTTTTGCAAAGGCTCTTTCGCCAAGGCATTGAGCCCAGCGAGAATATGGTCAATAGCAAATCCCGTTCGGGTTTGGATACTGTGCTTTTGAATATCAAAAAAATGGGCTTGTCCTTTAGCCTTACTGACCAAGCTGAATCCGAGTTGACGTTTACCAAATAGCAGGCTTAGTACCGAGCAGTTGGTGTCCCAGTTAGGTTTGTTCCAGCTGTTGGGCGGAATGTATAAGGCGTCGCCGGGCATGATCTTGACCTCGGTAATACCATGATCGGGATCTTCCAGTTCATTGAGGTACTCACCACTTAGCACCATCTCGAGCCGTGGAAAGTTAACCTGGTAGCTAAACGGGGGGGGAGTGACATGATCACCGGCAAACCAAATGCGGTTGAAGTGCTCTCGCTCGGCAAGCAGGGTTTCGAGTAACTGGTGGAAGACTTGGCTCATGTTACAAATCGGCTTTGGTTGCTGGCTACATTTAGCCGCTATTATCTTTTGTCCTTGCCTCTATTGTCCTTGTTCTCGGGCAGATATCGTGAACCTGATCACTTAAAAACGGTCTCTTAGACTAAAAAATCGTGTTACTTAAGTCTAGCCATTATTCATTTGCCTCTTTATATAATCAATATTTATGGTTGTTTTGATTTTATTATCTATATGATTTTATTTTGAAAATTATGGTTTTTGTTTGTCTTTTTCATACGTTTATATTGTGAGAACCTGATCACATAAAAGTTCGGGTGTTACAAATATCCAGTAAATGCTCCTCTGGTACACTATGAGAGGTGTGCTAAAAAGCCGAAAATATCCCCAACGGCAAACAGTATGCCGATATACATAATCAAAGGGGGAACACTCATGATCACGAACTTGATTAATGAGCAGTTGATTTGCCTTAACCTTAAGGCAACGACGAAAGAAGAGGTGTTTGTTGAGATGATCGACATTCTGCACAAGCAGGGTCGAGTCAGCGACAAGCAACAGTTTTTGGTTGATATTCATGCCCGTGAAGAGTTGGGTAATACCGGCTTTGAAGATGGCGTTGCGCTACCGCATGCCAAGAGTTCTGCGGTCAGTGAGCCTGCCGTCGCTATCGGTGTTAGCCGTAGCGGTATTGAATACGGCGCAGAGGACGGCCTTCCTTCTAAACTCTTTTTCATGATTGCTTCGCCAGACGGCGGTGCGAACCACCATATTGAAGTGTTGGCTGAACTTTCTTCCAAGTTGATTGAAGATGGCTTCATTGAGGCATTCCTTGCGGCTAAATCTGAAAAAGATGCTCTCGCCCTGCTGCTGGAAAAAACAGAAACAGAAGATGCACCGGCGGCAGAAAATGGCTTCCTTATTGGCGTTACTGGCTGTCCAGCGGGTGTTGCGCACACCTACCTAGCAGCGGAAGCGCTTGAGAAGGGGGCAAAAGAGCTTGGCTACGAAATCAAGGTAGAAACCAATGGCTCTATCGGAGTGAAGAACAGTCCGACAGCTGAAGAAATCGAACGTGCAGAAGCCATTATTGTCAGCTGTGACAAGCAAGTCGACATGGCTCGCTTTGCCGGCAAGCGTTTAATTAAAACTGGCGTTAAAGCGCCGATCAAAGATGCCAAGGGCCTGATTGATCAAGCACTGGCTGCACCTCAGTACCAAACCTCTGCAGACGATGCGCCAACAGAGAAAGAAAGCAAAGTGAACCAAGCGCGTTCTGATCTGTATTGCTATCTGATGAACGGTGTGTCGCACATGATCCCGTTCGTTGTAACGGGTGGTTTGTTGATTGCACTAGCATTAGCGATTGGTGGTCAACCAACAGAAGCCGGTATGGCTATTCCAGATGGCAGCATGTGGAATAAGGTATTGGATGTCGGTGTCGTTGCCTTCACCCTGATGATCCCAATTCTGGCGGGCTACATTGCTTATGCGATTGCTGACCGTCCTGCACTGGCTCCGGGTTTGATCGGTGGCTGGATTGCCAACAACGGCTCGTTCTACGGCGCGGAGGCCGGTACGGGTTTCATCGGTGCGATTGTTGCCGGTCTATTGGTTGGTTACTTCGTTAAGTTCATTGTCACCCGCAACTACCACAAGTTTATCCAGCCGCTGGTGCCAATTATGATTGCACCTATTACCGGTAGCTTGTTTATCTCAAGCTTGTTCATCTTTGTTATCGGCGCGCCAATTGCGAGCTTGATGGATGGCTTGAATGCAATGCTTACCAGCATGAGTACCGGTAACGTTGTACTGCTGGGTATCGTATTGGGTGGTATGGCAGGCTTCGATATGGGTGGCCCATTCAACAAGGTGGCATTCCTGTTCTCGGTAGGCATGATTGCCAGCGGTCAAACCCAGTTTATGGGTGCGATGGCGTGTGCTATCCCTGTCGCTCCTCTGGGTATGGCGCTGGCGACAGTCATTGGTCGTAAGTTCGACATCTTCGAAGAGTCGGAAATTGAAGCAGGTAAAGCATCTGGTGCAATGGGCTTGGTCGGTATCTCTGAAGGTGCCATACCTTTTGCGGCACAAGACCCAATGTCAGTTATCCCTGCGAACGTACTGGGTTCGATGGTCGCTGCAGTAATGGCCTTCTCATTTGGTATCACTAACAGTGTTGCTCACGGTGGCCCAGTTGTTGCTCTACTCGGTGCGATGAACAAGCCGATTCTTGCACTAGCGTGTATGGCGGCAGGTGCGGTAGTTACTGCGCTGGTGGCGGTATCGCTGAAGAAAATGCGTCAGGGTAAATCGCAACCAAAAACCGCTGTTGCTTAACCCCCTAGCAATGGTTGAGCGCGGTAAGACCTGAATTGCCGTGCCCAGAAAGCTCCCTCTTGATGAGGGAGCTTTTTGCTGGAGAAGTGATGAATAATCTCTTTTTACTGACCGTTTTTGGTAGTATGCGTGATTGGTAAACGGATAACACAAGTTGATGTTATTGCTTGATGGCACAGGTACTTCGTCGGATGACATAAACGTTTAATCGTATTTCATTAACGCCCCTTAAATGAGTTTGGGACCTTAATGAAATCTGTATTAGAAATAAGGAAAGCTATGACTTCTTCCCCTCGTTTTTATCGTATGCATAATGTGATTCAAGATTATGCATGGGGCAGCACAACATCGATTGGCCAATTGTTTGGCATTGAAAACCCAGAAGGTAAACCTCAAGCGGAAATCTGGATGGGTGCCCATCAGAATGGTTGCTCGCAAATTGAAGTCGATGGCAAACCTACTCTGTTATCAGAGTTTATTGACGCTGATAAAGCAACCTTGATTGGCACGGAAACAGCTGCGACATTCGGTGAATTGCCCTACTTGTTTAAAGTGCTAGCGGCTGAAAAAGCGCTGTCTATTCAAGTTCACCCGAGTAAAGCACAGGCTGAAGACGGTTTTGCCAAAGAAGAAGAGCAGGGCATACCTCGTAACGCCGGTAACCGCAACTATAAAGATCCAAACCACAAGCCAGAACTGGTTTACGCTTTAACGCCTTACCAAGCAATGAATGGTTTCCGTGAGTTTGCAGACATTGTCTCGTTTTTCCGAGCGCTAGACATCGAAGAGATCCACTCACTGGTAGAAGCGCTGGAAGCTAACCAGAACGAGCTGGGCCTTGAGCGTTTCTTTGAAGCAATGTTGTCTCTGGATGGTGAAGTAAAAGACAGCAGTGTAGCCAAGCTATTGGTATTTGCTGAAGCGCATAAAGACGAGGAATTGTTTGGGTTGATTCTAGACTTGGCAGAGCAATATCCTGGCGATATCGGTCTATTTGCTCCGCTAATGTTGAACACTCTGACCTTGCAGCCTGGTGAGTCGATGTTCTTGTATGCGTGTACGCCTCATGCTTACCTCAAAGGTACGGGTTTGGAGATCATGGCCAACTCTGACAATGTGTTGCGTGCAGGTTTGACGCCAAAGTATATGGATGTGCCTGAGCTGGTTTCATGTACCCAATGTGTGCCAATCCCATTCGATAGTTTGTTGATGACACCGCAGACTGAAAATGGCATAGAGCATTACCCAATTCCGGTTCCAGACTTCAAGTTTAGCGTGTATCAGCAGGCGAATAATGTTGAGCTACACACTAAAAGTGCTGAAATCTTATTAGCGGTAGATGCATCATTGACCGTCGCTCACACTGACGGTGAAACTTTGACCATTGCGAAAGGTGAGTCGGTCTTCATACCAGCGAATGCCGGCGCTTACCTAGCGAATTCTGAAGGTAAATTTGCCCGCGCATACAACTAGTTGTTGTTGATTTGAGCAGGGCGGTGGCTTGTTGTTCGGTTGGTAAGTTAGGGTTAGAAAAGCCCTTTACACGAATCGGATGACCCCGTATTATTCGCCGCACAAAGGAGAGATGGCTGAGTGGTTGAAAGCACCGGTCTTGAAAACCGGCATACGTTTGTAGCGTATCTAGGGTTCAAATCCCTATCTCTCCGCCAAATTAGAAAAAGCCAGCTTAATTGCTGGCTTTTTTACATCTGTCGCTTGGCAATGAAAGGGATAGGGTGAAGAAACCTAGACTGGGTTCAGCCGAGCGAAGCGAGACAACGTTGCTAGCCGAAGGCGTTTTAAGGCAACGGCCCGCAGGGCGAAGTAAATCCCTATCTCTCCGCCAAATTAGAGAAAGCCAGCTTAATTGCTGGCTTTTTTACATCTGTCGCTTGGCAATGAAAGGGATAGGGTGAAGAAACCTAGACTGAGGACAGTTTTTCTCCGTAATAGATTTTTTCTATTGAATCAATCAATGTAATCAGCGTGACCTTATTTTTTAAAGTGGCATAATGAACTCATCAACAGGGAGCAATAATGATGATGAGTCTCCAGTTGCAATAGTTACTTATTAAAGTTTAAGGGAAATGATTATGTTCGAATCTAAAGAAGGTCAGGCAGTACCAGAGGTAACATTCCACACTCGCCAAGGTGATCAGTGGGTAGACGTAACCACGGAAGAACTATTTGCAAATAAAACAGTTATCGTCTTTTCATTACCGGGTGCATTCACCCCCACTTGTTCTTCTAGCCACCTACCACGTTACAATGAGTTAGCCTCAGTATTCGCTGAGCGCGGTGTTGACGACATTCTGTGTGTCTCTGTTAACGATACCTTTGTAATGAACGCATGGAAAGATAACCAAGAAGCTGAAAACATCACTTTCATCCCAGACGGTAACGGTGAGTTCTCGAAAGGAATGGGTATGCTGGTTGCGAAAAATGACCTCGGCTTTGGTGACCGTTCATGGCGTTACAGCATGTTGGTAAAAGATGGCGTTGTTGTGAAAATGTTTATCGAAAACGACGAGCCGGGCGACCCGTTCAAAGTGTCTGATGCCGATACCATGCTGGGTTACATTGCCCCTGAGCACAAACTGCAAGAATCAATCACGGTATTTACCAAGCCAGGCTGTCCATTTTGCGCCAAAGCGAAACAGAGCCTTATCGACCAGGGGCTGGGCTATGAAGAAGTGGTTCTAGGCAAAGATGCAACCACGGTAAGCTTACGTGCTATCTCTGGCCGCAGTACGGTGCCTCAGGTATTTATTGGCGGCAAGCACATTGGTGGCAGCGAAGAGCTAGACATT
Organism: Photobacterium sp. DNB23_23_1; assembly: GCF_052873815.1. Taxonomy (NCBI): domain Bacteria; kingdom Pseudomonadati; phylum Pseudomonadota; class Gammaproteobacteria; order Vibrionales; family Vibrionaceae; genus Photobacterium; species Photobacterium sp. DNB23_23_1. The sequence goes on from NZ_JBNNXT010000026.1 coordinate 60,841, forward strand.
TTCCTAGCGAAGTAATCGAGAAGTATTGAATTAAATTAAAAGCCAAGTATGGATAACCATACTTGGCTTTTTATTCAAACCACTGAAAAGGTTGACGTACCTTGTAAAGCGCAAATATAAGTGGTGATAATTGTCGGTGGGTCATTCCAGCCTGAGTATTTTGATGACTGACCGTCTTTTCCTACAGCGACGTAGCGAGCCTATGTAGCCGGCTTGATTTATAAGCCAGTGTAAAGCCACATGCCAGGATCATTCCTCCGATCCCTATAAAAATCGCGGCATCCCGCCATGTATCGGTAGAAATAGCAATCAAGCTAACTAGTACGCCAAGCAATGTTAAGGCACGGCCCATGAAGATCCCGTTGGTGTGATCAATAGGGCTTTGCTCCTCTTTGCTCATTGGAGTAGCTAGGCGTTGGCGAATTTCTTGTGTGTCTTGCTTCGTTCTTGATAGCCAAGGCGTCAGCATAAAGAATCCACCAGTAAAGAAAACGTGGGAGATAAAGGTCGCTGCAATCTTCAAATCAACCTGTTCACGACCCGTCAATGTATAGTCGAATAGACCGGCAAACCATTCAACGTTAAAGCTAAAATGGACAATAACGGAAACAATAAGGCCAACCAATACTGTTGCCCAACCAGACCAACCCGGAGTGCGAAGGTTAAGCAAGGCTAGAAATGATGGCATCGACAACGGCATTTGTATCATGGCAGTGAATAGCATCATGATATCGAACAGGCTGTAACCTTCTAGCCGGGAAAAGAAAAGTGCCACGGCACAAGCCATAACGCCAGTTAACAACGTTGCCCATTTGCCCAGTAGCATTTGTTGCCGGTCCGTTCCTTTTGGGTTGATAAGAGAAAGATAGATGTTATTTACCACAATGCCCGCATTGCGGTTAAGCGCTGTTGTCATAGGTGATACGGTAGCCGCCAGCATGGCCACTATGACAAGGCCGAGTAAACCACTTGGCATATAGTGATCGATGTAATAGAGGTAAGCCGCATTATCAGCACCGGCCCCTAGATTTGGATAACTGTCAATCAGGTTAATATCCAATGAGGCAACGAACCAAGGTGGCGAAAACCATAGCAGAGGAGCGAATAAGAACAGGACACCAGCCAAGGTTGCGGCACGGGTCGCCTCCTTTTCGTTACTGGTGATTAGAAAGCGGTAGCTGCTAAGGGCGTTGTTGGTATTGAGGGTTTGGCTCAGTAGCATGGCGCCGATCCACAATACAAATATCTGCCAGATCGCTATGCCTTCACCCATAATGGTGTGGGACAAAGACTCCACAGGTAATACTGCAACTTCCTTTGCTGCGTTGAAACCAACGACCATAGTAATAGCAATGAGCAGTACTAGCTGAATCACATTCGTCGCAGAGACTGTCCACACTCCACCGGAAATGGCAATGAAGGTGACCAGAAGACTAATGCCGATGATAGTCATATCAATGCTAATCCCGAACGTTGCAGACAAAAATGCCCCTAGTCCGTTAAGCCAAATACCGGCCCCGATCAGCGTTATGGGAAAACTCAACCAGGTGAAAATCTGCTCTGAGGATTTATCGAATCGCAGTTTGATCACATCCATCGCGGTAGCAACACGCAAACGGCGATAGCGTTTGGCAAAGTAAAGCGCTGAGATAAAGAAACCGAGAGCATTTCCCCAGAACACGAACATGACACTGAGCCCATCGCCATACGCTTTCGCCGCAGCGCCAGTAAAGGTCCAGGCGGAAAATTGGGTCATGAATGCTGTAGCGCCTGCCATCCACCAGGTCATTGCTCCCCCACCGCTGATAAAACCGTTGGCGTTGGTCGCTTTATGCCGAAATGCCTGAGTCACTTTGACAATAAAAGCAAAGTATAGGGCGAGCATGGCCCAGTCTAGATATGTCACGCGGTACCTGCTAGAAGAATAATTACGCTTTATAATTGAAACTATATTTTACTTTTTTTAGTTTGGTGATTCAAATTTATGATAAGTCCATAGCGGATGGGCATTTTTACGCTTGATAGCCTCATGTAAACCTGGCTTTGAAGGGAAGGTAATAGTGAGATTACTTTCACAGAATCTGCTTTTACTCACTACACGTCACACAATAATTGATATTCTTGCCGGAAGCAATATAAACGTTTCGACTTCGAGACTGCCAAGAGGTTTTCCATGCCAGAACATTCACTCACAGAGACTTTTCAGTCCCTAAATCGTTATCTTCAGTCTCAGGTTATCGGTCAGCCTGATTTGGTAAAACAGCTGCTGATTGCTTTATTGGCGGACGGTCACATCTTAGTGGAAGGCCCTCCAGGGCTGGCAAAGACTCGTGCGGTAAAAGTGCTTGCTGATTGTATTGAAGGCAGTTTCCAGCGTATGCAGTTTACCCCTGATTTGCTGCCAGCTGATTTAACCGGCACCGATATCTACCGACCTGAAACGGGGAGCTTTGATTTTCAGGAAGGCCCTATTTTCCATTCGTTAGTGCTGGCCGATGAAATTAACCGTGCTCCGGCCAAAGTACAGTCAGCGATGCTGGAGGCGATGGCAGAGAAGCAAATAACGGTCGGTAAGCAAACCTATTCATTGCCCGATTTGTTTTTGGTCATGGCAACCCAAAACCCAATTGAGCAGGAAGGGACATACCCGCTTCCTGAAGCGCAACTCGACCGCTTTTTGTTACAACTTCAAGTCGAATATCCCAACAGTGAAAGCGAGTTGGCGATTTTGCGCCTGAATCGTGGTGAAGCTTTGGGGGTGAAAAGTGAAGACTCTGTACATTTATCACAACAGGATATTTTCACTGCGCGCCACCAAGTGCTTGAGCTTTATATGGCTGAAGAAATTGAGCAGTACATTATCCGCTTGGTGATGGCGACACGTACCCCAGAAAGGTACGACGACCAACTGGCAAGTTGGTTGCAGATGGGAGTCAGCCCACGTGCGACGTTGGCGTTGGATCGCTGTGCTCGTGCACATGCATGGTTAGCTGGGCGTGATTTCGTTACCCCTGATGATGTAATGACCATGGCATACCCGGTTTTACGCCATAGACTATTGCGCAGTTATGAAGCTCAGGCCGAGGGGATCGATAACAATTTTATTATTAATAAACTACTGACATGGGTAACCAGCGCATGATCCTACCTGCTCATAGTGATGGTATTCATTTGTCGCTGGCAGAGCTGTTGCACTATCAAAAACAGTCAGTGCGCTGGCTGCCTCCTGCTCGCAGTATCTGGTCCTATTTAAGTGGCCACCACGATAGTACGGGAAAAGGTCGGGGGATGGACTTTGCTGAGGTTCGCCCCTATCAAAAAGGGGATGATGTCAGATCAATAGACTGGCGCATAACGGCAAGAACAGGGAAGCCGCATACCAAACTCTACACCGAAGAAAGAGAATGCCCGGTAATGGTAGCTGTCGATTTATCGCCGACGATGCAATACGGTACCAAGCTACTCTATAAATCGGTTCAAGCGGCTCATATTGCCAGTTTAATTTGCTGGCTAACCGCCGCCCAAAAAGATCGCGTCGGTGCTGTTGTGATTGGCGGGGAGCAAGTTGTCGATTGCTCACCAACTGCGCGTCAGCAAGGGCCGCTGCAAATTATCAACGCGATAAAACGTGTTCATGAGCAAACACTCGAAACGGGTAACAACCAAAGCAGCGACACCTTTTTAACGGCAATGAGCCAGTTGCATCGTCTATGCCCGAAAGGTAGCGATCTCATTGTTATCAGCGATTTTAATCAGTTGTCTGACTGTGCTGAAAAACGCTTGAAACAGCTGTCGCAGCACAATCACTTAAGGCTTCTTCATGTGTTTGATCCAATAGAGCAGGGGGAAACGGCGTACCGAGGTCGTTTTTGGTTAGGCGATCACCGTCGCTCATTACAGGTGAGTTTCGGACGTCACTCAACCTTGTCCACACTCCGTCATGACTTTGAGCGTCATCAGCAACGCTTGAAGGTACTTTCCAATCAACTTCAGTCTCCGGTATATCACGTTTCGGCTGGTAAGCCGCTACTGGATCAGCTTGGAGGGTTACGTGGATAGCGCATTAAATTTGGCACCACTCGATCTGCTAGTCGAACCCAGCTGGTGGCCGCTACCTTTAGCGGCGTGGTTTTTACTTGGCGGTATTGTTGCCCTTGTTCTGCTCTGGTCGGTATATCGCTACCGCAAAGGAAGACTGCGGCGAAAAGCGCTAATGCTGCTTGATACGTTGGAGATGGAGCCAAATCTTCCGGCACTGGACCGCTTGTTAAGGCAAGTGGCGCTAACCTATTTCCCACGAGATCACATTGCAGGGCTGACCGGTGACGCATGGCTTAAATGGTTGGATAGACAAACCGCGACCCCCCATTTTTTGCCACTTCAAGCTCAATGGTCTGCAGGCCTGTACCGTGGTCAGCCTATTGACCCTAACGATTGGGATGCCTGTGTCACTGCATGCCGAACATGGATTATGCAATCTCAGCTGGAGGGAAAATGTTAGCGTTTGATTATGTCGCCTTATTGTTGCTTTTACCTCTCCCTTGGTTTGTTCGTCGTTTCATGGCTGAAGAAAAGCCAAGTACCTTGCTTCAGCTCGGACGTCTCCCTGATGAGCTGAACGAGAGTGTTCATTCCAATAAATTGCCAATAGTGCTGCTTATTCTAGCTTGGCTGTTCATGGTCATAGCCTTGGCGAGACCGGTTTGGCTTGGTGAGCCTATTAGTGTTCCGATGGAACACCGGGACGTCATGCTCGTCGTTGATCTTTCAGGATCAATGGATATCGAAGACATGAATGATGGCGATGGTGAGCCTATCAGCCGAATGACGGCAATGAAAAGCGTGCTGGTGGATTTTGTCCGTCGCCGTGAAGGAGATCGGCTGGGTTTGGTCTTGTTTGCCGACCATGGTTATTTGCATACGCCACTGACATTGGATATTCACAACCTTGAGCAGCAGATCAACCAATTGGTACTGGGACTCGTGGGCTATATGACAGCGATTGGAGAAGGGGTAGCGATCGCGACCAAGAGCTTTATTGATAGTGAAGCACCCCAGCGAGTTATGATTTTACTGAGTGACGGCAGCAATACGATAGGGGCAGTAGAGCCGATGGCAGCAGCACAGCTTGCTAAAGAAAGCAACGTCACCATCTACAGTATTGGCCTCGGTGCTGAATCGATGATGGTAGAAAACGCCTTTGGTGATTTGTATGAAACCAATCCCGCTTGGGATTTGGATGAAGCATTGTTAACAGATATTGCTGAGCTAACCGGTGGGCAATATTTCAGGGCGCGTAACCGTGATGAACTTGGCAAGGTGTATTCGTTGATCGATGCATTAGAGCCCATTTCTGATGCTGAGCAAACCTGGCAACCACGGTATGACTTGTTTCAATATCCTCTATTTATCGTGTTGGCCTTTATTGCGCTATTGACTGCTCACCGGAGGCAGTATGGTTAGTTTTTTTTCTCCCGTTTGGTTGTTGGGTTTGTTGGTAGCACCTGCCATTTACTGGGTAGATTACCGTCGACAGCAACAGGGCTTGATTGCCCCTCATCTACAGAAAAAAACAATATCGCGAAACCAAATACGTTTATGGCTGATATTGGCTTGGCTACTTGCCATGGTGGCACTGGCGGGGCCGCACTGGCGTGAACAAGACAGGCCGCATTCTGAGCTTGAGCGAGCGCGGATTGTGGTGATGGACATGTCTAAGGCAATGAGTGCCACGGATATCTCGCCGAATCGCTTCCAACAGGCATTTTACAAAACGACAGATTTAATCAAGCTACTCGATGAAGGGTATACCGGTTTAGTCGCCTATTCGAATGAAGGCTATACCATCAGCCCTTTAACCCATGACAATCATACCGTTTTGGCTCATATAGAGCATTTGTCCCCAGAGGTTATGCCAACCGAAGGTAAAAATGCCGCCGCTGGCGTGAAGGAGGCGATCAGGCTATTAGGCCAAACCCAGTTTGCTTACGGTGATATTCTGCTAGTGACATCGGGGATCAGTGAAGCAGAGAGTTTGGCTATCGAGGACTTGCTTGTTGATACGCATTACTCCCTCTCGACTTATGCCATCAGTACCCCCCAAGGGGCAACCATATACCGTGAGGACGGTAAACCTTATTTAGGTGTGGATGGACAGCCTGTGGTATCTCGCCTTGTGCCCGAGCGTCTCAGCGTATTGGCAAATAAAACAGGCGGGATCGCCGTTACCTATCAGCACTCGCAAGATGATATTGAGCAGCTGCAGTCGTTTTTACAGAAACTACGCAGTATCGGTGAATTACGTGAGCAATCAGACAGTCTATCGGCTCAGTTCATTAATGATGGTTATTGGCTACTGTGGCCATTGATGGGCATGTTGCTATTTGCGTTTCGTCGCGGTGTTGTCTATTCGCTTGGACTCGTGTTGTTACTGCCTGTCTCGCAAACGGAAGCGGCAGAGCCCAGCCAACTCTGGAAAAATGCCGATCGTCAGGGCTACAGCTACTACCAGCAACAACGCTATATTGATGCTGCTTATGCCTTTCGTGATCCCGCATGGCAAGGCGTAGCGTTGTATGAAGCTGGAGACTACCAAGGTGCTGTTGAAGCGTTTTCACAAGTGACAGATGGCAGCAGTGATTATAACCACGGTAACGCATTGGCAAAATTAGGACAATTGGAAGATGCAGGCCAAAAATACCGAGAAGTGATTGAGCGTAATCCCACTCACAAGGGAGCACGGCTAAACCTTAATTTGGTTGAAGAAGCGTTATTGGCGCAAGAGCTTCAGGCGCTTGAAAACCAGGAGCAGCAAGGCGAAGCGGGTGATGATGGTAACGCCGATGAGCAGGAAAACGGTGAGGGTGATGGTGATAAGGACAGGGAAGACAATGGCTATGATGAGCAGGACGGTGGGCAAGATAACCTAGAGTCTGATCCCGACACCGAGAATGATCCGGAACAAAAGGGTGTAAGTGAACAGACTGGAAGCAGTCACTCCGATGATGGAAACTCAGATCAGCCTCAGTTCTCGGATGAAGGAGGAGGGGAGCCTCAACCACCTCAGCAGCAGTTTGGCGAATCTGGGGAATATGATGCGGATAAATTTACGGCTGGCGACATAGATATTGATTTCGGCACACCGACGGAAGATGACATGGAGGCGATACGCCACCAGTTAAGTGAGCTTGGTGATATGAACCCAGTACTAAACCGCCTGACACAGATCCAGGATGATCGCACCTTATTGCTGAGAAACTTACTACTGCTGCAGGCAGAGCAGAAACAACCTTTAGAACAAACTGAGATTGAGTGGTAGTGAAATATGATTAGAAGAATATTAATCTTGCTATGTAGCTTGGCTATTACACCTATAGTCATGGCTTCAGATTTGAAAAGCCACTCGGAATTAGATGACTTGATAAACCTCACGGCTGAGCTGAAGCGAGATGTTGTCTACCCTCAAACCGAGGCGGAATATGTCTTAACGGTGGAATCTCGTGCTGATGTGCACTTCTCAAGGGTTAACCCACCAAATGGTGAGGGGGTGACTGTCAGGCGTGGAGGGCAAAATCATGAGTATTACTTCGTTGGTGATGATGAGTTTAGGATTTCGACTTACCGCTTTTATCTCTCCACAGGAAAAATGGGTCGATTGACATTGGATGGTGCCTCGTTAACCCACGTAGCTGTTGATGAAGACGGCAAGCGACGACGGGTGAGGAACCGGTCGAATACCGTCGTACTGGAAGGTCGCCCTATTCCCGATAACTACAAGGGACGATGGTTACCCTCCAACAAAGTGACGTTAGGGCAGCAATGGTCAACAGATGCATCGGCATTTCAAGTCGGTGATTCAATTACTCGCATCCTTACTCTGTCGATTGATGGCAGCAGTATTGACTCGTTTCCTGAGTTGACCGTTGAGTACCCAGACAGTGTCAATGTTTACAGTGAGCAGCCTAAATTTGAGGCTTATGATGGCGGGATGAGTATGTCTCTTAGGCAGGTTATTGTTCCGAGAACAGAGGGACTACTCGAAATTTCCGGCATTGCGATACCTTGGTTTGATACCGGCAGTGAGCATGTCGCAATGGCATCTATTGAAGGGCTTGGATTGAATATATTACCGAACCAGACCCAGACATTAGCGCTTCAACAAACAAAGATAGACGAAATAGGTGAAGGATATTATTGGCGATATGCCACAGTGACTGTCGGTGCGTTATGGCTGTTGACCCTTTACCGCTTATATAAGGCGCATAAGCAGCTTAATGGGGTCAAAAAGGCCACGGCCAGCTTCACAAAGACTGATAATTGCCTTCAAGCAGCATTGGAGCAGAGAAACCATCAAGCGGTTGTTAGGGCTTGGGGAAGTGCTGATCCTGATGTGAAAGAGGAGTGCTGCCAATTGATGGATGCGTATTTTTCGACCTTTTACAGTGCCACACCAACGGATGGTGAACCTGAGCGAATGGCAGTACTTGCATACCTTAAAGAGCGAAGGCAAGACGTTAAAATAAAAAGCGATTTTGCACAGATAGAACCATAGTTAAAGGCCTATCATTTCTCAATGTAATTTTAAACGGTAGCAATATGCTACCGTTTTTTGTTGCTGGTTAAGCCTGTGTTCAATATTAATGTGGCGGGAGGATGGCGGTATTACCTTAAAAATAAGACAGTGTGCCAGTCTCTATCTTCGGTTGTGGTAAATCTATGTAAATATATTAAGCTAGCGCACAGAATAAAGTGGTTAATTTCGTAGAAATAATAATTATCAGGTGAGTGGTTTCTATTGGTTATATAGTTTATATTTCATTGGGTTGCAGCTGTTGTGGGTTTATCTTGTTGTTTTTATTTGGTTATTAACTTTGGTTGTATCGAACTTTATTTTTAGTTTCGATAGATTTCAATTGAAAAATAATATTTAGAATGAAAATAAGATGGTTTTATAAATATATATGTTTTATCGATTCGAATCTCAATCCATTGCATTCCATATGATAAAGTCGTGATAATGGTATATGTTATATATATTGATTGGTATTAATTGCTGATTATTAGTTCTATTTAAAGTCGTATTTTATATTTTAGGGTAAAGTTAACAATAGAATTGAGCTCTTCATATGTTCACTGTGGCTTTATCATTAAGGAGTCGATTATGGGTATAAATAATAAGCTAAGTGTCGTTAGTGTTGCGCTGGTACTTGCGGGCTGCTCTTCAACCATCGCTCTTGATAAGGGCCAAACATGGGAGCAGTTTGGTTATGATTTGGCCATGCGTGGAAGCAAAATGATAGAGACATCCCGGCTTGAATCAGTGGATGTTGTGGCTTATAAGAAAGGGTATGTCACTGGTTTAGAGGCATTTTGCAATCAAGATGGGTATGATGTCGGCCTGAGCGGTTTGTTTTACCAAGGCACCTGTGACAGGATAAATCCTAATTTTGCAGAGCAGTATAATATCGGTTGGGTCGATTATGAGATTAATCAACAGAATTACGACTGGGAATTAGGGACTTACGAACCATCAATTGATGATTACGAATACTAATAACCCCCCATTGCGAAATTTATTTTTTATGAAGCCTGTTGAGAGTCCTATCAACAGGCTTTTTCGTCTCTAGGCTGTCTACAAGCCACTCTTGTTCCGCGCCTGCTATCTACTTATTCACTATCTAATCATTAACTCAGATCGTAAATGGGTATTGGGTCTCATTTTTGATAATACATAGTTGTCGAAATGATTCGACTAAACTAGTATCCGTAGTATTGTTTACGGTTGATTGTGGCGCTTTAAAACATATAAATTTGATTTGCGCTTCTTTAACTTGTTGATTTTATTGATTGGCCTTTTGGTTTCTTGTTCGAAACGATACGGCGCTTTAGCTGCCCAGGTGCGACTATTTTGCTGTAAGACAAAATGTCCAGATGGGTTTGAAGATTTTTCGGGAATGGTATGAAAACAGTGATAAAGCCGACTTTGCTCGCGCTGAGTATGACAATGGGTGGTTATGTAATGGCAAGTTCAACAATGTTTAGTGACATGATAAATGTTGAGCGCACAGAGTCTGCGTCATCGGCACATTGGCAAGATGATAAAGAGAAAATGGACGCCTACATTAGTGGCTTGATCAGTAATATGACATTGCATGAGAAAGTCGGCCAACTTGATTTGCAAAGTGGTTTTCGCAATACCACTGGACCATTCATCAATGAGTCATATGAACAACAAATCAAGGATGGGCAGGTTGGTGCCATTTTTAATGCCTACGGTGCCGACTTCGGTCGACATCTTCAGCGTATCGCTGTTGAAGAAACGCGCCTAGGTATCCCGCTGATTGTCGGTCACGATATTATTCATGGCCATAAAACCATTTTTCCTCAATCTATTGGTGAAGCGGCGACATGGGATTTAGATGCCGCCAAACTTAGCGCTCGTGTTGCAGCAAAAGAAGCCTCTGCTGATGGCATTATGTGGACATTTGCACCGATGGCTGACTTGGTTCGTGACCCTCGTTGGGGGCGTGTTTCTGAAGCGGCTGGTGAAGACCCGTTCTTATCAACGGCTATGGCTGTAGCCCGTGTTGAAGGTTTCCAGGGCGATGACTTAAGCCAAGAAGATACCATCATGGCAACGGCAAAGCACTTTGTCGGTTATGGTCTGTCGCAAGGGGGACGAGATTATCACACCACTGACGTCTCGGAGCATGAGCTTTGGACCACGCAGATGCCTCCATTTAAAGCGATGGTAGATGCCGGTGTCGCCACCTTCATGACATCATTTAATGATTTAAACGGTATCCCTGCCACAGGGAGCAAACGCCTGCTAACTGATATTTTACGTGATCAGTGGGGGTTCGAAGGCTTTGTCGTGACCGACTATACCGCTATCAACGAATTAGTTCCCCATGGTTATGCGCGCGATGATAAGCATGCAGCAGAAATTGCCTTCAATGCCGGTGCTGATATGGATATGGTTGGTCAGCTATATATCAATTACCTCGAAGAGTTGGTGGCGGAAGGAAAAGTGTCAGAAGAGAAAGTTGATACTGCTGTTCGTCAGATCCTTGAGATGAAATGGCGCCTTGGTCTGTTCGAAGATCCATACCGCTACAACGATGTGTCGCGTGCCGAGCGTGAAATCCTCAGTGTAGAGAACCAAAACGCGGCACGTGATGTCGCACGTAAGTCTTTCGTGCTGCTTAAAAATGACAACCAGACTTTACCATTAAAAGATGACGAAATTAAATCGATTGCCTTGATTGGTCCGCTAGCTGACAGTAAGGCGGACATGATTGGTAATTGGGCTGCAGCGGGAGATCGCAAATCGCACCCTGTGACTGTATTGGATGGCTTTAAACATCGTTTTGGTAAAAACGTTAAGATCAATTACGCCAAAGGTGCAAGCTACGACTATATCACCACAAAAGAGGACATTGATGCCCTCCAAGGTATCGGTGTTCCACGTATTACTGCGGATGATTCATCGTTGAAAAAAGAGCTGGACCGTGCGATCAGTGCTGCGAAAAAATCGGATGTCATCGTGATGGTGATGGGTGAAGAGCAGCGTATGTCGGGTGAAGCTTCAAGCCGCACTGAATTGACTCTACCAGGTAATCAGCAACAAGTGATGGAAGAGCTGAAAAAACTGGGTAAACCAATGGTCTTGGTGGTCATGAGTGGGCGACCAAATGATTTGCGTTGGGCTGATGAGAATGTCGATGCCATTTTACACGCTTGGTACCCAGGTACGATGGGGGGCATCGCCGTCGCTGATGTTTTGTCTGGTGATTATTCACCTTCTGGAAAGTTGCCTATGACCTTCCCGCGTTCTGTCGGACAGGTGCCAATCTACTACAACGAGAAAAATACCGGACGTCCTTACTTTGCGGATAACCCGAATCAGCGCCAAGAGCATTACAAGTCCCGTTATGATGACTCACCGAATACGCCACTTTACGCGTTTGGTCATGGTCTAAGCTACGCCCAGTTTGACTATGGGGATATCCAGCTTAGCAGTAACGAACTTTCTATTGACGGTGAGTTAACGGTATCCGTGGTAGTGAGCAATAAAGGTGATTATGCCGGTGAAGAAGTGGTTCAACTATATACCCGCCAACATGTTGGTTCGATTACCCGCCCGGTTAAAGAGCTGAAAGGTTTCCAGAAAGTGCATTTCGATAAAGGAGAGTCAAAAACGATTTCCTTTACGTTGACGCCGGCTGATCTTGCGTTTTATCGCGCCGATATGAGCTGGGGTGTTGAAGCTGGCACATTTGATGTTTTTGTCGGAACCGCTTCAGATAACGTCCAGAAAGCAAGTTTTGAACTGGTTGAAAAGTAATACTCTTTAGCCCGTCATTGACGGGCTTTTTCAAAGGAAATCTTTATGAATAAAGCGCTGTTATCAAGTTTGGTGGCGGGTATGTTTACCCTGCCGTTAGTTAACTCTGCGGTGGCGGCAGAGCAGGGTACAGGTGCCAGTCCTGAGCGACCGAATATCCTCTTTATTATGTCTGATGACCATGCCGTACAGGCGCTGAGCGCTTATGGTCACCCTATATCAAAACTTGCCCCAACGCCGAACCTCGACCGTATTGCTGCGAATGGCGCACAATTCCAGCGCTCTTATGTTACTAATTCCCTTTGTGGCCCAAGCCGAGCAGCAATGCTTACTGGTAAGTTCGGCCACGAAAATGGCTTTACATATAACGGCCAAATTTTCGATGGTGCCCAGTTTAACTGGCCAAATGCGCTGCAGGATTCAGGCTATACCACGGCGATGATTGGTAAGTGGCATATCAATCGTATCCCTAACGGGTTTAACTTTGATCATTGGGAAATTCTTAATGACCAAGGTGAATACTACAACCCTGACTTTATCACCGCTGACGGTGTGACCATGGAAATGGGTTATACCACTGATTTGATCACCGATAAAACCTTAGCTTGGCTGGACAAAGGGCGGGATAAATCGAAGCCTTTCGCTCTGCTTATGCACCATAAGGCTCCACATCGTAACTGGATGCCGGCTCCTCGCCACACCCAGCTGTTTGAGCATGTTGAGTTTCCGATGCCAGATAACTTCTATGACAGTTATGAAGGGCGGAAGGCTGCAAGCAAGCAATCGATGACGATTGTTAACCATACCCAGGACGGCCACGACATTAAAATGACCGTGGCTGAAGGTGAGGGAGAATGGCGTGAAGATATTTGGCCGCATTTGCTTGCGAGGTTAACGGATGAGCAGCGAGCCGAGTGGGACAAGGCTTACCAAGCCCGTAATGATTACATGAATGCCAATGAAGCTAACTGGTCTGAAAAACAGATGGCAGAGTGGAAGTACCAGCGTTACATGCAAGACTACCTCGCAACTATTGTGGCGGTTGATGAAAGTGTTGGTGAGGTGCTCGACTACTTGGAAGAAAACGGACTAAGTGAGAATACCTTGGTGGTGTATACCTCCGATCAGGGCTTCTTCCTTGGTGAGCATGGTTTCTATGACAAGCGTTTTATGTATGAGGAGTCTTTCTCGACCCCGCTTCTTATGCAATTACCGGGTGTGATCAAACCTGGCACCGTCGTTGATGAGTTGGTACAGAATATCGATTATGCTCCAACCTTTATGCAGCTCGCTGGTTTGCAAACCCCGCAAGATGTCCATGGTAAATCGCTATTGCCATTGCTTACTGAGCAAGGTGATAGCGGTTGGCGTGATGCCCTTTATTATCATTACTATGAGTTCCCAGGGTTTCATGATGTCGCCCGCCATTACGGTGTGTCAGATGGACGGTTCAAATTAATCCATTTTTACAATCCGGATGATCAGTGGGAGTTTTATGATTTGGACGCTGACCCATCCGAGATGAACAATGCCATTGATGACCCCCGCTATAAGGAAGACGTCGGGCGACTTATCAACCGCTTGGCTGAGCTGCAGGACGAATATGG